>NZ_NTFS01000361.1 GCF_002289455.1 Brunnivagina elsteri CCALA 953 | reverse complement strand
CGCACGCAACTTCTCTTCGTCAAAGTGGCGAATCCGAAGGGTCTCCCCACCCTTCGCGTGATAGTGTTAGTAGGTATATGATTTGAATATTTTATTTTCTGGAAGTCCCATAAGAGGAGCTTAATGTCAGAGACATATCGCACTACAATATTACCGCCTGGGGGCTAATTTTAATGTGACTGCCTGATTTTAGACATCTACGAAAAAGATTTATAGGTTCCCAAAGACGAATAAAGCTTTTTATGGCAAATGCTACCAAAAGCGACTAAAGCATGTTAATGTCGCATAGCAGCATACACCAACCTCATCAAGCCATAAACCCTAGCCGATTAAACAATAGACTTAGACCAGTATTTTAGGCTTGATATTTTAATAAACCATTATATTTATCTAAATATATTTATCTAAAAAATACCTATTCCAAGATACACATTCCAAGAGACACATTCCAAAAGACACAAAAACCAAAGTAACCTGTAAGTTAAAATTTGGTGGATAAAACCCCTAAATAAAATCACCATCAAATCGCCCTACAGTCGTCAATACCCCTTTTGTGTTAGAATCTTGGAGTGTTTTTGACTTAATCGCTTTTTTAGCGACTTCACCCCCAAACATCAGGAGAATTTTCATGACGACAGGTTACGGTGCCGATCAGATACAAGTTCTGGAAGGTCTGGAACATGTCCGCAAACGACCGGGGATGTACATCGGTTCAACCGGAGCGCGAGGACTTCACCACCTAGTTTATGAAGTGGTGGATAATTCCGTTGATGAAGCCTTAGCAGGTCATTGCACCAACATTGAGGTTGAACTCAATCCCGATGGTTCTTGTCGGGTGCAAGATGACGGTCGAGGTATTCCTGTTGATACCCACACTAAAACAGGAAAGTCAGCATTGGAAACGGTGATGACTGTGTTGGGGGCTGGTGGTAAGTTCGGTGGTGGTGGATATAAGGTATCCGGAGGACTTCACGGAGTCGGGGTTTCGGTTGTAAATGGTTTGTCTGAGTGGCTTGATGTCACAGTTTGGCGCGATAAGCAGGTATATACCCAGCGTTACGAACGGGGTGTTCCCCAAGGCGAATTAAAAGCCCAGCCATCAAAGGATACACAGACTGGGACTGCTGTACAGTTCAAGCCAGACGACACTATTTTTACGACGGTTACAGAATTCGATTACATCACTTTATCAGGTCGCCTGCGGGAACTAGCATATTTAAACGCGGGAGTCAAAATTACTTTTGCCGACAATCGTCTAGAAGTAATTAAAAGTGAGACTCCCCAGGTTGAAGTCTATGAATATAAAGGTGGTATCCGTGAGTATATCGCCTACATGAACTCTGACAAACAACCTTTGCACGAAGAGATTATTTTCGTTCAAGGGGAACGTAACAACGTTCAAGTTGAAGTGGCATTGCAATGGTGTACCGATGCTTACTCCGACAACGTTTTAGGTTTTGCAAATAATATTCGTACCGTTGATGGTGGTACTCACCTCGAAGGGTTGAAGGCTGTGTTGACGCGGACGATGAATGTCATCGCTCGCAAGCGGAATAAAATTAAGGAACATGAACCAAATCTCAGTGGGGAAAACGTTCGCGAAGGATTAACTGCGGTAATTTCCGTCAAAGTTCCCGATCCAGAATTTGAAGGACAAACCAAAACCAAGTTAGGTAACACCGAAGTTCGTGGGATTGTTGATTCCTTTGTGGGGGAAGCTCTCACCGAATATTTGGAATTTCACCCCAGTATTGCCGATGCAATTTTAGATAAGGCAATCCAAGCATTCAAAGCAGCCGAAGCTGCCCGTCATGCTCGCGAACTTGTCCGTAGGAAGTCAGTACTTGAGTCTTCTCCGCTACCAGGTAAGTTAGCAGATTGCAGTTCCCGCGACCCTAGAGAATCGGAAATATATCTGGTGGAAGGGGATTCTGCGGGGGGTTCGGCAAAGCAAGGTAGGGACAGACGTTTCCAAGCCATACTGCCATTGCGCGGTAAAATTTTGAACATCGAAAAAACCGACGATGCCAAAATCTATAAGAATAATGAAGTTCAATCATTGATTGCGGCTTTAGGTTTGGGTGTTAAAGGGGAGGAATTTGATAGCAATCAACTCCGATATCACCGTATTGTCTTAATGACCGATGCTGACGTTGATGGTGCCCACATTCGTACCTTGCTGCTAACCTTCTTTTATCGTTACCAGAGGGCTTTAATCGAACAAGGCTTTATTTACATAGCTTGCCCACCATTGTATAAAGTCGAACGTGGACGCAATCATTATTATTGTTATAGCGATCGCGAAAAAAATAAAGTCATCAGCCAGTTCCCCGATAACGCGAATTACACCATCCAGCGTTTCAAAGGATTGGGTGAAATGATGCCTCAGCAACTTTGGGAAACCACCATGAACCCCGAAAGTCGTACCCTTAAACAAGTGGAAATTCAAGATGCTGCCGAAGCCGATCGGATATTTACCATCTTAATGGGCGATCGCGTACAACCAAGACGTGAATTTATTGAGGCATATGGTTCTAAACTCGAACTCATGGATTTGGATATTTAATTACAAAGTTTAATCACCAATTCCAGCAAAAGGGACTAATTTATAATTAGCCCCTTTTATTTTGATAGTCAGAAAAAAAACCGTAATTACTGCCATGACAGCACTTACACTCAACCTCAATTCTCTAATTAAACTCACAAGAGAGCAGTTTTATCAATTGTGTGAAGAAAACCCCAATTTAAAACTAGAACGTAATGCCCAAGGAGAGTTGATTATAATGCCACCAACGGGGGGAGAAACAGGGAAAAGTACCTCTAACGTTAACGCTCAAGTGTGGTTCTGGAATGAGCAAAATCAATTAGGTGAAGTTTTCGATTCATCCACTGGATTTACTTTACCAAATGGAGCCGATCGCTCTCCTGATGTATCTTGGGTAGAAAAATCTGGTTGGAATGCTTTAACTCAAGAACAAAAAGAAAAATTTATTCCCCTATGTCCTGATTTTGCCATCGAGATACTTTCCCCTAGTGACAGCTTGACCAAAACTCAGAAAAAAATGCAAGAGTATATCTCAAATGGATGTCGTCTGGGTTGGTTGATTAACAGAAAAAAACAAGAAGTAGAAATATATCGTCCTCAACAAGATGTAGAGATTTTAATATCACCATCAACCATTTCCGGGGAAAATGTTTTACCTGGTTTTGTTCTCAACCTGCAAAGGATTTGGTAATTATTAGAAATCAGAAGATTTAACTCAGCAACTCTACAAAATTTATACTTGTTTTGTATTTTGCAAATAGGCTTTTAGCAAGCCCAAAACTGGAATTAATCGTATGACAGCACTTACACTCAACCTTAATTCTCTAATTAAACTCACAAGAGAGCAGTTTTATCAATTGTGTGAAGCAAACCCCGATTTAAAACTAGAACGTAATTTCCAAGGAGAATTAGTTATCATGCCACCAACGGGAGGAGAAACAGGAAGAAGTAATGTTAATTTAATTCTCCAGGTAGCATCGTGGAATGAGCAAAATCAATTAGGTGAAGTTTTTGATTCATCCACTGGATTTACTTTACCAAATGGAGCAGACCGCTCTCCTGATGTATCTTGGGTAGAAAAATCTCGTTGGAATGCTTTAACTCAAGAACAAAAAGAAAAATTTATTCCCCTATGTCCTGATTTTGCCATCGAGATACTTTCCCCTAGTGACAGCTTGACCAAAACTCAGAAAAAAATGCAAGAGTATATCTCAAATGGATGTCGTCTGGGTTGGTTGATTAACAGAAAAAAACAGGAAGTAGAAATATATCGTCCAGAGCAAGAAGTGGAAGTTTTAACATTTCCATCAACCATTTCCGGGGAAGATATTTTACCTGGTTTTATCCTCAATTTGCAACGAATTTGGGAATTATAGGAATTAGGAATCAGGAGGCAGTAATCAGGAATCAGGAATTAGGAATCAGGAGGCAGGAATCAGTAATCAGTTTTTATACTTAATCCCCAATCCCCAATTAAACTTTGCTTTTCCTTCGCTGAACTGATAACAAACCCGCTAACTCAATCGCAGCTTTCATACTCGTCGCATCAGCAATTCCCTTACCCGCAATATCAAAAGCAGTACCATGATCGGGAGAAGTACGCACAAAAGGCAAACCAATCGAAGTATTTACCGCACGATCGAAAGCCATTAACTTAACTGGAATTAAACCTTGGTCATGATAAAGAGCCAAATACCCGTCAGCTAGATTTTGGACTTGATGATTACCAAACCAAGCTTGACCAGGTTTAACCCACATAGTATCAGGAGGAATAAACCCATCTAGATGCCACTGTGGACGCTTTCCACGCTCCTTATCTAACCAAGGAATCAACCAATCTATTTCTTCCCTTCCCAACTGTCCTTGCTCTCCACTGTGGGGATTTAGCCCCGCGATCGCAATTCTCCCATTCTCGATTCCAAAGTCATTTTCCAAACACTCCACCAACAAATCTAGTTTTTGTGTCATTAATTCCGGCGTTAATACCTGGGATACTTGACATAAAGGAATATGTGTAGTAGCTAATAAAGTGCGAAGCATCCAACCAGTGTGGGGAGAACGAGCCACAAATAACATTCCCACGCGCTGAGAATTAGATTTTTCGGCTAAAAGTTCAGTTTGTCCGGGATAATTATAGCCAGCAGCCTTCCAAGCCGATTTAGCGATAGGAGCAGTAACGATCGCATCAAATTCAAGAGCCAAAGTTCGAGCGATCGCAGATTCCATATAGGCAAAACTAGCCATACCACTAGCTGCACTTCCCTCACAAGGAGTTATATTTTTCCGGGTTAAAGAATCTAAATCCACATCTAATATAGTTAAATCATCAGGTTCCACTAATGTATTGCGATCGCAAACTGATTTGAGAGCCATATAACCATCAACAAGCAAATCTCGACAACCTGCGATCGTGATGTCAAAATTGTTGTGCGATCGCGAATCAGCCAAAGCCTTCAAAATCACCTCAGTCCCAATTCCAGCCGGGTCGCCCAAGGTTATCACCAAACGGGGACGAAATATAGTCTCTGACATAGATTTTCCAAATAGATTTCCCAAACATATTTCCCAAACATATTTCTCAGCACTCTTAACTTGACGTATAAAATTCCCAAACCCCAAACTCCAAACCTGGCAATTTTTCCTCCTTTGCATCTTTGCGTCTCTGCGCGACCCCCTCACCGCTCTGATAGACTTAATCTAAATCAACAATTCTCAAAGGAGTATTGACAATGAGTGGTGAACTTTTAAACGCAATAATATTTCCTTTCGGCTTAATCATCTTAGGCTGGGGGCTAGGTCAATTATTGCTGAAAATTCAAGGTGCAGAAGAATAATTTGTAGAAAATTGGGCATTGGGCATGGGGCATTGGGCATTGGAAATAAATGAGAAACAATGATTTGGTTCAAATAATCAACACCTAATCACTCAAAAATCTTAACCTATTCCCTATGCCCCATTCCCCATGCTCCATTCCCATCCCAGTAAAGTTAAAAAAATTGCCATCTTTGGCTAGTATTGTAAAATTCTGATAAGATTTCATTAATAAAGTTTTAAGTTTCGTAACAAACCCTCATGACAATACTAATCGTCGGTGCCACAGGCACCTTGGGAAGACAAGTGGCTCGTCGTGCTATCGATGAGGGGTATAACGTGCGCTGTCTCGTACGGAGTGCAAGAAGAGCCTCATTTCTAAAAGAATGGGGAGCAGAACTAGTAGGTGGCGATTTATGCTACCCCGATACAATAGAACGTGCCCTTGAAGGAGTAACAGCCATCATCGACGCAGCAACTGCCCGTCCAACAGATTCCCCCAGTATCAAGCGAGTTGACTGGGATGGAAAAGTACAACTCATCCAAGCAGCAAAAGCAGCAGGTATAGAGCGTTATATATTCTTCTCAATCTTAGATGCTGATAAATATCCCGAAGTACCGCTCATGGAAATTAAGCGGTGTACTGAACTGTTTTTGGCGGAATCAGGTTTAAATTATACAATATTACAACTAGCTGGATTCATGCAGGGTTTAATCGGTCAATATGGGATACCGATTTTGGAAGCACAACCAGTTTGGGTGACAGGAAAATCGTCTCCCATTGCTTACATGGATACTCAAGATATTGCTAAATTTGCGGTTCGGGCTTTAAAAGTCGAAGAAACCAGTAAAAAAGTATTCCCTTTGGTTGGAACTCGCTCTTGGAGTGCAGAAGAAATTATTACTGTATGCGAACGCTTATCCGGCAAAAATGCTCGTGTGACAAGAATGCCAGTGGGTTTGTTAAGAGCAGTACGTCGCAGTCTCCGGTTTTTTCAGTGGGGATGGAACGTTGCTGACAGATTGGCTTTTACTGAAGTGTTGGCAAGTGGTAAATCCCTCAATGCATCTATGGATGAGGTATACAGCATTTTTGGGTTTGATGTCAGCGAAACAACTACCCTGGAAAGCTACTTCCAAGAGTACTTTAACCGCATCATGAAAAAGCTGAAGGAACTGGATTATGAGAAAAATAAATCCAAAAGCAAAAAGCCTCAAACCAAGCGAAGTCCGTTTAAAAAAGTTAATAATTAATAGGCATTGGGCATGAATAAAAGCAATAATACCAATTTAATATGAAAACGCATAAAATAACCC
>NZ_NTFS01000360.1 GCF_002289455.1 Brunnivagina elsteri CCALA 953 | reverse complement strand
ATTCTACATATTGAGAATAAAAAGAATTGGAATAAAACACTGTAACTCATATCAGAGAATACTTGTAGCTATTTTTTTACGTCGAACTCAGGTCAGTACGCTAGTGCAGTGGCAGACTTGAGCCAATTGATTCGCACAGGGACAAACCATGTTAGTTGGCATCGTGGGGAATAAGTAATAGTTACTATCGCTAATTAATCAGGGACATGTCTAAATTATGTCAAGCAAAGCCCAGCCGCTCACAAATCTACGAATACTGGTTCAATTCAGTGCTATTCCTTTGGTACGAAAAATAATCGCGATACTAACCCATCATCAGCTACTAATTATCGGACTTGTGTTTATTGTCACATTTGCTTTGGTTATCTGGGAAAATGCCCCCTGGATAGTGCTAGATAAACAAGTAGCGATAGAATTCTTTTCGGCCCCAGTCCCTGGCTGCTTTATTGGGGGTATTAATAGTTTTTTTAACGTTTAATACCCAATTGATAGCTCAAAGGCGATATGAAGATTACTATACGCTGCAACTTCAGATTGACCAACTCATTCGTTTAACTCAGTCTCTTCACTGCGAACTCAATAATTTCGAGCAAACCCTGATGGGGGTGATTGATTATTTAGTCCCTTTGCATTTAAAAGATTTTCCAGTCTCAACAACTAGCCTGCAAGTGCTACCCTTGCAGAAGCTTTTAGAACATTTCAAGAATACATCCTCTCAAGTCCAGCAACAATGCTCCATAGCGACACATTTGCAGCTACAACAAATTTTACTTGCGATCAATAACATCGAAGAAATCCTAGACAGATTTTCTAGGCTTCACGATCGCATATTAGAGATGAGCCGTTTTATTGTTGCGATCGCTAAGTTATCTTTCCTCTTGGGAATTTCCATCGTATTTTTGGTGATGTTTGGCATTGTTGGTGTGCAAAGGAAGTTTCCCGATCTGAGTTTACCTGTAATTGTTTCCCTGGCAATCTGGGTATTGATAGCTTTGTTGGAACTAGTGCTTGATACCTGGTTTATTTACAAAAACCTTTATGGTTGGTCAAATCAATGTGTGCAGGTTTTTCGCTAATACAAAATAATCTGATTAACAGGAATGTACTAACTACTATGAGAAACTTAACATTCTCAGATATCAAAGCTAACGTAACCTTTCACACTCCCCCCTACCTCTCAAGGATAAATCAAGGGTTTCGAGCATTTTACAGGGGGGGGAGTGAATAATTACAAGCTAAAAGCTAACAGCACAAACAAAATATCTTCATCTGTAACTGATACTGTGCGTGCTTACCTTAAAGAAATTGGACGTATACCTTTATTAAGTCACGAGCAAGAAATTTGCTTTGCTCAACAAGTTTAGCAAATGATGACTATATTTGCTATTAAGGAGCAATTAACTATTAAATTAAAGTGTACACCGACAATGCAAGAATGGGCGTTGCAGATGCAGCTAAGTGAGCAAGAATTATTTCAACAACTAAATCAAGGGAAAAAAGCCAAACAGAAAATGATTGTGGCTAATCTCCGATTAGTAGTATCAATAGCCAAACAATATCAGAAGCGTAACTTAGATTTTCTGGATTTAATTCAAGAAGGTAATTTAAGTTTGGAAAGAGCAGTTGAGAAATTTGATCCCGCTCTAGGATATAAGTTTTCTACCTATGCCTATTGGTGGATTCGTCAGGGAATTACGCGGGGTATAGCTCAACAAGGACGAACAATTCGCTTACCCATTCAAATATATGAAAGGCTAAACAAAATTAAGCGCATTCAGCAAGAGTTATCTCAGAAGCTGGGTCACATTCCTACCACTACAGAAATTGCTGAAGCACTTGCTTTAGAACCTAGTAAAATTCGAGAGTGTTTACTTTTAGCTCGTCAACCTGTTTCCCTCGATATTCGCGTTGGCTTGGAACAAGATACACAATTGCAAGATTTAATGGAAGATAGCAGTTCCTCCGAGAATAGCTACTTTGTTGAAGAATTCTTTAATCAAGATATTCAAAATTTATTATCAAAGTTATCTCATCAACAACAAGAAATATTAAATTTGCACTTTGGTTTAGGCGACGGGCACGAACTTACTCTAGAGCAAATTGGTCAGATTATGGGTATTAGTCGAGAGCGAGTTCGACAGAGCGAAAAACAAGCTCTCAGCCTTTTACAACAACAGCTAAGTTAATTTGCATTTCAGTTGCTCTCTTCAGGGTGGGTATCTTGCCCCACCTCAGAAGATATTGAGCAAATTTTAATATGCTTTCATTAGATGTGTTTTAGCTTAATTCAGTGATAAATCAAGAAAAAGACAAGTTGGTTTCAAAGGATTCATGATTATGAAAACTTCCCATGACTATTTGTCGAGCGATATTGAACAATATTATGGATTGGACTTAAAATCTCTAAAATTACATCGTCGCCATCAGAGAGCAATCTGGAAAAAACTAATTATTTATATCGGATTATTTATGGTGGTCACTATTGGAATTATGCTTATAAAGTTAGTATAAGCGATAATTGAAATATTAAAGGATTTAGCTGTTTCTCGTAAACTAAAATCCATTGGAGGTTCTGATGAACCATGAAATACCTCAGGCTAGTTTGACTGATATTCCTAAAGAGAATTTGCCAGAAAACAATATACAACAAAAGCTCCCACGATCGCCAAAACGGATTAGGTTGGTAATTTTAGGAGTATTGTTGCTGGCAGGGCTGGGTTTCGTTGCTACCCATGCCAATACTGCCAAGGTTGGAAAAGATAGCGGTAAGGGGAATCAAGCGACACCAGTAACCGTGGCGATCGCATCACAAAAAACCGTGCCTGTGCAATTGCAGGCGATTGGTAATGTGCAATCGGGGTCTACGGTGCAGGTTACACCCCAAGCTAGTGGGCGAATTATTGGAGTTTATTTTAAATAACTTCGTCAGATAATTAAAAGCGAAGGAAAATCCACCTTTAGGCAGTAGCAATTCCCCAGAGACAACACTGCGCGATCGCATTTTTATTCTCCTCATGGTTTATATCCATTTTAGTTTTTAAGATTTGTATTATATTTAATCAACTCATACAGGAAACAACCCAACCACCTGTCAGAATTACAGAATAAACGGAATAGGTGGTCACAGATGGTTGAAGCTATTACTAAACCTGAAGAGATTTCTCTAGATGATTTGTGGAAATCGGTATCAATCGATAATGGAGTTTTCCAGCCCGAATTACTAACCAATCTTCCTTCCTTAGCCCGTCGCTATCTGGAGAAGGCGATCGCTCCTGGTACGCAGCTAGCCTCAGCAGTAAGATTGTGGATGCACGGCGAAATCAAACTTGGACAAAAATGGCATCCCTTTCAAGCGGAAGAAGTGATTTGCTGGGATCGAGGCATGATTTGGCAGGCGACGACTGAGATGCATGGCTTGCCGATTTTGGGATGCGATCGCGTCGTGGATGGCGTTGGAAATGCTTCGTGGAATACCATACAGAGAAGCGGAGAGGATATAACTCGATCGTGTGTGGGACGAGTTCAGGCAGAGTCGGTATGGTTGCCATCTGTCCTCTGTCGTCCCGACATATCCTGGGCGGAGTTAAGCGTTTCCCAAGTTCAGGCAACCTTCACAGCACTCGGAGAACCGGGCAAGATTACCCTGACGGTTTCCAATCAGGGAGTCTTGGAGCAGATCAAAGTCGATCGCTGGGGCAGCCTAGAGGGTGAAGCGTTTCACTACTCCGATTTTGGTGGCATAGTCGAGGATAGCGGTACATTCGACGGCTACACAATCCCGGCTCGTCTTCGCATTGGCTGGTTCTTCGGCAGTGAACCATTTGAGTCAGAAGGCGAATCCTTCCACTGTACGATCGATAAGGCAATCTATAAATGAAGCAGGCATCCATGTCTAAGTCAATGAACCAACAAATTCTGCTCAAAAGTTACCCGACGGGTGAACCCAAAGCAAGCGATTTTGCCTTGGTTGAAACAGTAATTCCAGAACCGGGAGAGGGAGAAATTCTCAACCGTACCATTTACTTATCGCTTGATCCATATATGCGAGGAAGGATGAGCGATCGCGCATCTTATGCAACTCCCGCAGCACTAGGCAAAGTCATGGTGGGTAGCACAGTCAGCCAAGTGCTGAAATCAAACCATCCCCAATTTTCCGTGGGAGAGTTTGTGTTGGGGTATGACGGTTGGCAAGCTTATGGAATTTCCCAAGGCGAAACCTTGAGAAAACTTGACCCCAAGCAATTACCAATCTCCTACGCATTAGGTATTACTGGGATGCCTGGAATGACAGCCTATTTTGCCCTGCTAGATATTGGCAAGCCCAAAGCAGGCGAAACTGTTGTGGTTTCTGCGGCTTCTGGTGCGGTGGGTGCAGTTGTGGGTCAAATTGCCAAAATCAAAGGCTGTCGAGCAGTGGGTATTGCTGGTAGCGATGAGAAATGTGATAATGTTGTACAAGAATTAGGCTTCGATGCTTGCATTAATCGCAAAACTCAAGACCTGAATTCTGCATTGAAAGCTGCTTGTCCAAATGGAATTGATGTCTATGTCGATCATACGGCAGGGGCAATTTTAGAAGCAGTGTTGCAACAGATCAATCTGGGAGCCAGAATTCCTTTGGTGGGTTTGATCTCCCAGTACAACGCCGAAACTCCACCACCTGGACCAAATTTGATGCCTCTACTGATTAAACGAGCGTTGATCAAAGGATTTCTAGTTGGTGATTACCAAGAGCGTCATGCCGAGTTTATCCATGATGTTTCTCAGTGGTTACAAGCAGGCAAGCTCAAGTACAAAGAAGATGTAGTAAAAGGTTTGGAAAATGCACCCACCGCCTTTATTGGTTTACTACAAGGGAAAAACTTTGGCAAGTTAATCGTTCAGGTTGGTGATGATCCAACCAAAAAATGAACCATCAATCCACAATCTGTAATTTAAGAGGTTCTAATAATGAATGACGAATCAATGGTAGCTCAAGGAACAGTTTCTAATCAAGCCGCCGCTGAAGCTCTATAAACGATCACAGAACAAAATCATTACGCAGGAGGCAATGCCCTGTTAAGCGCCGAAGCAGAAGCCGGAACCCAGATTGATAATCCTGCGATCGATCAGCTTGTAGCTACAGAAATTGCTAGTAATAAAGCCACAGATAATTCAACAGAGGCAAAGCGGTTTACAACCACTGGAAACTATCCCATAAATTTTGAACATCTTAGTGATCAAGGAGACTTATCACTAACAAAAGGATGTTCCGAGTGCAGAATAATCAGATTTTGAGTATTAAATCATGCCTACTGCAACCGATTTCAAAGATTACTACGCCATTTTAGGAGTCAGCAAAACTGCAACTGCTGAAGAAATTAAGCGAGCTTACCGCAAACTTGCCCGCAAATATCATCCTGACGTAAATCCTGGCAATCCAGAAGCAGAGGAAAAATTCAAAGCTATCAATGAAGCCAACGAGGTTGTATCGAATCCAGAAACCCGCGAAAAGTATGACCAGTTTGGGCAGTATTGGAAGCAAGCAGCAGCAGGGGTTGCTCCTCCTAGAGAAACCAACGCAAATGCAGCAGGATTTGACCAATATAGCAACTTTGATGACTTTATCAATGATTTGATGGGTGGTCTAGGTGGCAGGAAAAGAGCAGGAGGGAATTATTACCGCACCTCGACTCAGCAGCCTGACGATTTTAACGGATTTCGTAGCCAAGCACCAGCACCTGATACTGAGGCTGCGATCGCACTCTCTTTTTCAGAAGCATTTCATGGTGTGCAAAAACGATTGCAGTTGGATGATGAAACTATTAACGTTCGCATTCCCCCAGGTGCTAAACCAGGTAGTCGGATTCGGATTAAAGGAAAAGGTCGCCCCAGTCCTTTTTCTCCAAAGCGAGGGGATTTGTATCTCACAATCGAATTATTTCCCCATCGATTTTTTCAGTTTTCGGGTGATAATCTGACCTGTGAAGTTCCCATTCGCCCCGATGAAGCCGTCTTAGGTACTCAAATTCACGTGCCAACCCCAGATGGTGACGTGATGATGACCGTTCCCAAAGGGATAAATTCCGGGCAATCGCTGCGACTGCGAGGCAAAGGTTGGATATTGCCGAAAGGAAATCGGACTGATCTAATTGTGAAACTTCAGATTATGTCTCCGAAGGATTTGAGCGAAATTGAGCAGGATTGCTATGAAAAAATTCAGTCCAATAGCAGTTTTAACCCCCGTTCTGCAATAGAAGAGGTGAAATTATGAGCGAGTTTAGACTCTCCACTACAGTTATTTCCCCAGAAGGCGATCGCCTTTATACATTTGAATATGCAGCTTTGGTGACGGAAACCTCAACGATTGTGATTGAACAATATGTACAAGTGGGATTGATTGAAGCGATCGGCTCAATGCTGCGATCGCGAGAAATTGCGCGAATTGCTCAAATTAAACGGTTACGCCAGGATTTAGGACTAAATCTCGTCGGGGCGGTAATGGTCTTAGATATGGCGCAGGAAATCGCCCAACTGCGGGCAAGATTAAAAGCCTTACAATCTTGACTTAAAAAATTATCCTATGCAACTGGCTTTGCGAGTTGCTGCTCTCCGTCTGAAGATATCTTTTCTAAGAGAGGCTATGCCAACAGTAACGATTTATATCGTAATGAATCAATTCACTCAATAAATCAAACTATAGCCCTTCAGAGTAATTACTGGGCGT
>NZ_NTFS01000036.1 GCF_002289455.1 Brunnivagina elsteri CCALA 953 | reverse complement strand
GTTTTAAATTTCTTGTTTTTGTCAGTTTTGTTAAATAAAATTTTTAAAAAGCCGATGACAAAAGCATTGGACGATCGCGACAATTACATCAGAACCAATAAGGTTGATGCTCGCGAGCGTTTGGATAAATCCGAACGTTTAATCAAAGAATACGAGCAGCAAATAGCTAATGCCCGTAAACAGACGCAAGTCGTAATCTCGCAAGCAGAGGCAGAAGCTCAACAAGTTTATGCTTCCAGAGTAGCTGAGGCTCAACAAGCAGCTCAAGCTACTCGTGAAGAAGCTGCTCGTGAAATCGAACAGCAAAAGCAAGCAGCCCTAAGTTCATTAGAAAAACAAGTGGATTCCTTGAGTCATCAAATTCTTGGGAAACTCTTGGGACCGGGACTTGCAAGATAAAAAAGATACATTCAAATTTGCCACATAGGTCCCACAAACCTACGCGCATAAGGGAATTAAGATAAATGGAAAGGCAGAACCCAGAACTCAGAATATTTATTGATATCGTCAAGAGTCCCTAAAGCTGTATTCTGACTTCTGACCACCATATTATTTATAGTTAATTGCCCTTAGTTGAGTGTTTAAATTATCACTTTTTAACCACAGTGAAAATTTAATTTTGTTAGCAATTAAGCAGCGCAGTTGTAGATAGGTATAATGGGCACTTTGTTATTACTGGCGACAGAAGCGATCGCCGCTCACGAAGAAAAAGGTGGTTTCGGTCTTAACCTAGACATCTTTGAAACCAATATCATCAACTTGGCTCTCCTAGTTGGGATATTGGTTGTTTTTGGGCGTAAGTTATTAGTTAGCACTTTGAGCGAGCGCCGCATAGCGATAGAAGCAACGATTCAAGAAGCCGAGCAGCGTCTCAAAGAATCAGCAGCTGCCCTAAAAGAAGCAGAGAACAGCGTCAAAGATTCATCTGCTGAAGCCGAACGTATTCGCTCTTCGGGAGAAGCAAGCGCTCAAGCCGCGAAAGAAGCAATTTTGGCAAAAGCATCAGTAGACGTGCAACGTTTGAAAGAAGTCGCTGCTGCCGATCTAAATACCGAACGAGACAAAGCGATCGCCAGCGTGCGATCGCGTGTTGTCGCGATGGCATTAGAAAAAGTAGAATCGGAACTCAAGACAGGGGTTTCTGAAAAAACTCAGCAAACTTTGATTGACCGCAGCATTGCGCTACTGGGAGGACGTTAGATGAAAAGTACCGTAGCTACCGAAGAAATTGCTGCACCTTACGCACAGGCTTTGATGTCCGTAGCAAAATCTAATAGCCTTACCGAAGCGTTTGGTAATGATGCGCGGAGTCTAATCACTTTGCTCGGTGAAAGCAAACAACTGTCTGATTTTTTCGATAACCCTTTTGTGCAAACAGAAAGTAAGAAAGCAGTCATCAAGCGAATATTGAGTGATGATACAAATGCTTCCTTCCGGAATTTCTTGCTGCTATTGGTTGACAGAAAACGGATTTATATACTAGACGCAATTTGCCAACAGTATTTGGCGTTGCTGCGTGAATTGAATCAAACCGTACTTGCGGAAGTAATTTCTGCCGTTCCCCTCTCCTCCGAACAAGAGGAAGCTGTTAAGGAAAGGGTGATTACAATGACCAATGCTCGCGAAGTAGAACTAAGTCAGAAAGTTGACCCCAGTTTGATTGGTGGAGTCATCATCAAAGTTGGTTCCCAAGTAATAGACGCGAGTTTACGCGGTCAATTACGCCGTTTGTCTTTGCGTTTAACTAGTTCATAAAAATGAGAATTGGTTATGGGGTATTGGGAGCGAGGTATTAGGCATTAGAAATAAAAATTAAGGAATAATTACTATTGTTCTTCAATTATTAATGCCCATTCCCCATTACCCAAAGCCCATTACCTAAAATAATTCCCAATGCCCAAATTTCTAAAAACATAGAAACATGAGTATTTCAATCAGACCAGACGAAATCAGTAGTATTATTCAGCAGCAAATCGAGCAATACGACCAAGGGGTTAAAGTTGCTAACGTCGGCACCGTACTCCAAATTGGTGACGGTGTTGCTCGCGTTTATGGCTTGGAAAAAGCAATGGCGGGAGAACTTCTAGAATTTGAAGATGGTACCATTGGTATCGCTTTGAACTTAGAAGAAGATAACGTCGGTGTGGTATTGATGGGTGAAGGTCGCAACATCCAAGAAGGAAGTACCGTAACAGCTACCGGACGCATCGCCGAGATTCCAGTAGGTGAAGCCACAGTCGGACGTGTTGTTGACGCTTTAGGTCGTCCAATCGACGGTAAAGGCGAAATCAAATCCAGCGAAACCCGTCTAATCGAATCAATGGCTCCCGGTATTATTGCTCGTCGTTCGGTACACGAACCGATGCAAACTGGGATTACCGCCATCGACTCCATGATTCCCATTGGTCGTGGACAGCGCGAATTAATCATTGGTGACCGTCAAACTGGAAAAACCGCGATCGCAATTGACACCATCATCAACCAAAAGGGAGAAGATGTAATTTGCGTATACGTTGCCATCGGTCAAAAAGCTTCCACTGTAGCTAACGTAGTGCAGACATTACAAGAAAAAGGTGCGATGGACTACACAATCGTTGTCGCCGCCAGCGCCTCCGAACCCGCACCACTACAATTCTTAGCACCATACGCAGGTGCGGCACTTGCTGAGTACTTTATGTACAAAGGCAAAGCAACCTTGATTATTTATGACGACTTGTCCAAACAAGCTGCCGCATACCGTCAGATGTCCTTGTTGCTCCGCCGTCCACCCGGTCGCGAAGCTTATCCTGGTGACGTATTTTACATTCACTCCCGCCTCCTCGAACGTGCCGCAAAACTCAGTGACGAACTCGGTGGCGGTAGCATGACCGCACTGCCCATCATCGAAACCCAAGCGGGTGACGTATCGGCATACATTCCTACCAACGTAATTTCGATTACCGACGGTCAGATTTTCCTATCCTCCAACTTATTTAACTCAGGCATTCGTCCCGCAGTTAACCCCGGTATCTCCGTATCCCGCGTGGGTTCGGCAGCCCAAACCAAAGCGATGAAAAAAGTCGCAGGTAAAATCAAACTCGAACTCGCCCAGTTTGATGACCTCCAAGCATTCGCGCAGTTTGCCTCTGACTTGGATAAAGCCACCCAAGACCAGCTAGCACGGGGTGTGCGTTTGCGCGAACTCCTCAAACAGCCCCAAAACTCCCCATTATCCGTAGCTGAACAAGTGGCAGTTCTCTATGCTGGTATCAATGGCTACTTAGATGAGATACCAGTTGATAAAATTGTCACCTTTGCCAAAGGTCTGCGAGACTACTTAAAGAGCAGCAAACCCGCATACTCGCAAGCAGTACAATCCTCGAAAGTAATGGGTGATGCTGAAGAAGCAGCACTCAAAGAAGGTATTACTGAATACAAGAAAACCTTCTTGGCATAAGAAAAAGTTAGGAGTTAAGAGTGTAACTAAAATTCCTAACTCCTAATTCCTAACTCCTAACTCGGAAAAAAAAGGATATGGCAAATTTAAAAGCGATTCGCGATCGCATTCAATCAGTTAAAAACACCAAAAAAATTACCGAAGCAATGCGGCTAGTGGCAGCAGCAAGGGTACGACGCGCTCAAGAACAAGTGCTTTCTACACGCCCCTTTGCTGACCGTTTAGCCCAGGTACTTTACGGTTTACAAACCCGCTTGCGATTTGAAGAGGCAGACTTACCCCTACTCAAAAAACGCCAAGTCAAAACCGTGGGAATTTTGGTAGTTTCCGGGGACAGAGGTTTATGTGGTGGCTATAACTCCAGCATCATCAAACGTGCCGAAATTCGTGCCAAGGAACTCAAAGCCGAAGGTTTGAACTATAAATTTGTTGTCGTTGGACGTAAGGCAAGTCAATACTTCCAACGTCGCGAATATCCGATTGATGCAACCTTCATCGGCTTAGAGCAAATCCCAACCGCACCAGAAGCAAGCAACATCGCTGACGAACTACTAGCGCTATTTTTATCGGAAAGCGTAGACAGAATCGAATTAATTTATACAAAATTCGTTTCTCTTGTTAGTTCCCGTCCTGTTACCCAAACTTTGCTTCCCTTGGACACTCAAGGATTAGAAGCCCCAGACGACGAAATTTTCCGTCTTACCAGCCGTAGTGGTCAATTTGAAGTTGCACGGGAAAAAGTCACAACAGAAATGCGTGCCTTCCCCCGCGACATGATTTTTGAGCAAGACCCGGTACAAATTCTGGATTCTTTGTTACCTTTGTATCTCAGTAATCAATTATTGCGAGCATTACAGGAATCCGCAGCCAGCGAACTCGCAGCCCGGATGACCGCAATGAGCAACGCCAGCGAAAACGCCGCCGAACTCATTGGTATCCTCACTTTGGGATATAACAAAGCCCGTCAAGCCGCAATTACCCAAGAAATCCTTGAGGTAGTTGGTGGTTCGGAAGCGCTAACTTAAAAGTGAGGAGTTGAGAGTTGAGAGTTAAGAATTAAAAACTCCTAACTCCTAACTCCTAACTTTTTTTTCATGTGGCGTTTTTTGAAATCTTGTACTACAATATAAATATCTAAATGATGGGTCTGTACTGGTTTCGATTGGGTGGCGAAGGCTTCTCGTTGATGCAGGTCGAGAGCGAGTCGCATCTCGTAAATCAAGGCTCAAAACAATAGATGCAAACAACATCGTAAAATTTGCTCGTAAGGAAGTACTAGCTACTGCCTAAAAGCCTCTTATAGGTTCGAGCGTTTCTAGTGTGACTCCGTTAAGTGCTAGAGACAACCCCCAACGGATGCACTGACAAGTTTTCTTTAGTGGGCTTGTTGGTAAAGACTTCACTAAAGCATCCTACGTTCGGGACAATGAACGATTCCCGCCTTGAGGGTCAGATAGGCTAAACCTGTGAATGATGCGGGGGTTAATACCCATGCAACACGGCAGTTCGATTCTGCCCAGATCCACTAATAATAATTACCTAGTCCACTGTACAATTTGATTTGTCAGTGGAATTTTTTTATGAGTGAATCTACGGTTTTATCTGCCAAACTTTCACAGATTTATCACCACTGCCGCTATATATAGTCTTGCCATCGCGACTCAATGCAAGTCCATAGATACCACCTCCATGTCCTTGGAGTTCCATCACTGGTTTTCCGGTTTTAATATCTCGTAATATGATATTTCGACCCAAACCACCAGCAATAAATGTCTGACTATCAGGACTAATTACTAATGCATCCAAACTTGTACCAAGGGAAAAATTATGGACTAGCTTCCCTGTTTTCAAATCCCAAGCTTTGAAACTTTTACCATCTGTGGTTCTGACTCCACCAGATTGAAAACTGTCATCATATCCACCACTGAGGAGCATTTTACCATCGTTACTAACAGCAAGGATAATTGGTGATGATGCTCGCTCAGAACCGTTAATTAAGTCTTCTTTGTTGGGTAGTGGTGGGGTAAAACTTCGTAATTGCTTACCTGTTGCCATACTCCAAATACGGATTTTTCCCCCATTTTCACCACCACTAAATAGGGTTTTGCCATCGGAACTAATTGCTAGTGCAGTGGTTTCGACTGTCAAAGTACGCTGGATTTTTCCAGTTTTGAGATTATTAAATTTGATTTTTTTATTACCATTGGCAGTGATTAAAGTTTGTCCATCGGGGGTTAATAAAATTGCTCTTACACCTGATTTTTCGGTAATTGTCCGAATTTCTTTCCCTGTTTGGGAGTTCCATAGTTTCACTGTATTATCGAAACTACTACTAAGAATGGTGTTCCCATCCGGGGTAACAAGAACAGATTTAATGTTATTTCCATGTCCAGTCAAGGTATGCAGCAATTTACCTGTTCCTGGGTTCCAAAGTTTGACGGTTTTGTCATCGCTACCACTGGCTAAAATTTGACCGTTGGCAGAAATTGCGATCGCTCGTACGGGTTCTGTATGTCCTGATAAAGTTAATTTGAATCGCTTTGGTTGTTGAATATTGGTTGGGGAATTAGCTGGTGTGTTTGCTATAACTGGTAAAGGAATAGTACCGACAGCGCTAGATAGGCAAAAAGCAAACAATGCTAAGGTTTTAAATAAAATGGGTAATTTCATTATAGATAGTATCTAGAGATATTTTATACTTCTAATTTAATAACGCCAAAACATGCTTTGTAGTTCCCTTTATGTCCTATTTAGTGCTTTAAATTGAGTTGTCGAGGTCAATCTCAAGCGACATGGCAGGGGGATTAAGAAACACCAAGAAATAAATTGCCCAAATTGTCTGGTGGGGTCTCCCCGCCCTTTCAGATGATATAGTGATAGACCGATGGCTCGAATATTTTATTTTCTGGAAATCCCTTATCCTTATCCTTTTCCTTTTGCCTTCACCAAACGATATCATTACTAAGGTGTCTTTTTTTCCTTAGTACCCATGCAAGCCGAACTTAACCAAACTACCTTAAAACGTCCCGAATTATTAGCTCCTGCTGGTAATTGGGAATGTGCGAAAGCTGCCGTCGAGAATGGTGCAGATGCAATTTATTTCGGTTTGGAGAAGTTCAATGCGAGGATGCGGGCAGAAAATTTCACCGAGGCTGATTTACCGGAATTAATGGAATTTCTTCGCGATCGCGGTGTTAAGGGTTATGTTACTCTCAACACATTAGTATTTCCCCAAGAGTTGCGTGAGGCTGAAAGATATCTGCGATCGATTATTACTGCTGGTGTCGATGCAGTAATTGTCCAAGATATTGGTATTTGCCGTCTCATTCGTCACCTATCCCCAGACTTTCCTATCCACGCTTCCACTCAGATGACGATTACAAGTGAAGTTGGTGTGGAATTTGCGGAGGAATTAGGGTGTAATTTAGTTGTATTGGCACGGGAATGTTCGCTTCCAGAAATTAATAAAATCCAAAATAGAATGCAGTATCGCGGTGCAACTTTGCCTTTGGAAGTGTTCGTACATGGGGCTTTGTGCGTTGCTTATTCGGGACAATGCTTGACGAGTGAGGCTTTAGGAGGACGTTCAGCGAATCGGGGAGAATGCGCTCAAGCTTGTCGAATGCCCTATGAGTTGATTGTCGATGGGGAAAGTGTGGATTTGGGGGATAAAAGGTATCTTTTGAGTCCTCAAGATTTGGCTGGATTAAGTGTTTTGCCGGAATTGGTGCAAGCGGGGGTAAGCTGTCTCAAGATTGAAGGTCGCTTAAAAGCACCCGAATATGTAGCAAATGTCACCAGGGTTTATCGGGAAGCGTTGAATCGGTTGATGAGGGAATTGGACGAACAAAAAGAACCAGAAAAACCTTTTTTATCTCCAGAGGATACTTCAAATTCCCCAGTTAGCAATCCTTCCCCAGAGGAAATTTACAATTTAGAAATGGCTTTTTCCCGTGGAATTTATACTGGTTGGTTCCGGGGAATTAACAATCAGGAGTTGGTTCACGCTCGCTTTGGGAAGAAGCGGGGGGTATATTTGGGAGATGTGAAAGGGATTCGCAATGAAGAAGTGACTCTCAAGTTGGCAGCACCGCTCAAGGCTGGGGATGGTATCGTATTTGACTGTGGGCATCCGGAGATGAAGGAGGAAGGAGGACGGGTTTATGGGGTACAGCGAAAAGGGAAGGAGGTAATAATTACTTTTGGAAAAGGTAATATTAATTGGCAAAGGGTGCATGTTGGGGATAAATTGTGGAAGACTAGCGACCCGGAATTAGATAAGCAGATACGACAAAGTTATGCTGGAGAGAACCCGCAGTTTCAGCGTCCAATTGATATTGAAGTGCATGGGGAAGTTGGCAAAAATTTGGTGACTGTAACTCGTGATGAAGTTGGTTATTTGGTTTTGGTTGAGTCGGAGATTTTGTTGGAGGAAGCTCATACTAAACCTCTAACGACGGAGAAGTTGCAGGAACAATTTGGTCGGTTGGGAAATACTCCTTTTAGATTGGGTAATTTAGTTAATCATCTTCAGGGTAATGTAATTTTACCTGTAAGTGAATTAAATAGAATTCGACGAGAGATTGTCACGAAGTTGGCAGCAGAAAGGGCAAAAAATAGACTTTGGAAGTTAAAGCAAAATGTTTCTTTGCAAGATTTGTTTTCTTTTGATTCACATAATTATAAATATCATCGATTGTTGGATAAAAAATCTCCAAATCTTATTGTTTTGGTGCGTAATTTAAAACAACTTCAAGCGGTGCTTGATAGTGATGTTAATACTATTTACTGTGAATTTGAAGATATTCATAAGTATCGAGAAGCTGTAGAAATGGTCAAGGTGAAAAGGAAAATAAACTCTTCAGATTCCCCAATTTTGGAAATATTTATTGCTCCTCCGCGCATTACGAAACCGGGGGAAAATTGGATTTTACAACAGATACAATTACATGGTGCTGATGGTTATTTGATACGTAATTATGACCAACTCAAGTTCTTTGGTAATGACAGATGTGTTGGCGATTTTTCGTTAAATGTAGCGAATGCTTTAACTGCTGATTATTTTAAAAATAAGTTTGGGTTAGAAAGGGTTACGGCTTCTTACGATTTGAATATAAGTCAATTGAAGGATTTAATTACTAGTTCTCCTCCGGATTGGTATGAAGTAACAATACATCAACATATGCCAATGTTTCACATGGAACATTGCGTTTTTTGTGCGTTTTTATCAGATGGTACTGACTTTACTAATTGTGGTAGACCATGCGAAAAACATGAGGTAAAATTGCGAGAATTTCGGTTTGGTAGCGAGCATATTTTACAAGCTGATGTCGGTTGCAGAAATACAGTTTTTAATGCTACTGCTCAAACTGGGGCTGAATATGTGCAAAAGCTAATTAATTTGGGTTTGCGAAGTTTTAGAATTGAATTTGTAAATGAAACACCAGAAGATGTGGCGCAAACTATACAGAAATATCAACAATTATTGCGAGGGGAAATTACAGGTTCCCAATTGTGGAAGGAGTTGAAATTGCAAAATCAATTAGGTGTAACTCGCGGTACAAATCGAGAAATTATGACTAAGGGAAGTGGATAAAATAAATTACTTCTTATACCAATTTAATATGCAGCTTCATATTAAATTGGTATTAGGTGTTAGCACACACTACTTGTTTTGGTTGAATATTTTAGAGACAATTTAAATAATCTTTCAAATTTTTAGCTAGGAAAATTACACTTTCCCTAACTATATTATCATGGTCTCCAGGAATATCTCTAACTTCGATTTCCTCCGCAACTTCACCCCAAGCCAAATTGCGATCGCCTATAATCCACCAAGGTTGTTGCGAACTTCTAAATAAAATCAATTTACCTGGATATTTTTGCGGGTGATAATTATTGACAGTTGCTAGTTGCGTTGTGAGAATGTTAAGTTCGATTGCGCTAACATCAGTTCCTCTGGATGCAAGAAGAATCAATAAATCTTCTTCCGAATTAACATCACTAAATATTCTAGTAATCTTACGAAGCTTGCAAAATAGATTGTTTGCTAACATCGATAAGTAGATATTTTTTTCTCTTAATTTGAGTGGGATAAATCGCTGCCAACGAAAATTAAACCAATCAGAAAAAGATAACTTGTGGAAATAGATTGGATTATAAGTATCAAATAAAGCCAATAAATCGACTTTCTCCCCTTGTGAAATTAGCTGCTGTGCCATCTCAAAGGCAATTACACCACCACCTGAAAAACCTGATAGTAAATATGGTCCTTGAGGTTGAATTTTACGGATTTCTTTTATGTAATGAAATGCCATATCCTCAACTTTAGTATGTAGAGGTTCATTACCATCAATTCCATAAGGTTGTAGAGCATAAAATGGTCTGTCTGTACCTAATAAATTGGCTAACTTTTTAAAGACAATTACATTTCCATCAATAGCATGTACACAAAATAAAGGTCGTTTATCTCCATGAGGTTGGATGGGAACTAAAGATTCCCAAAGTTCTTTTGGTTCTCCCTGCTGGATAATATCCGCTAATTTTTCAATTGTGGGAGAGAGCAAGAATATTGAGAGAGGAAATTTTCTGGCAAGTTTTTGCTCGATTTGTGCGAGCATCCGTAAAGCTGATAAAGAATTTCCACCTAAATCGAAAAAATTATCTGTGATTCCTATTGGTTTAATTCCTAAAATCTCTTCCCAAATTTCTATTAATTGCTGTTCTTGAAAGTTTCTTGCTGGGGAAATTTCTCTGATTTGCTGTAGAGAGTTTTGCATCGGAAAAGGTAATGCATGACGGTCAATTTTATTATTTAAAGTTAATGGAAAAGCATCTAAAAATATGTAAGCTGAAGGAATCATATACTCAGGTAATTTATCCTTCAAAAAAATAGATAGTTGTTTATCTGTAATTAAATTACTCTGCTTGAGAATAATATAGGCAAATAAATGCTTTTCACCCAACTTATTCTCACGAGCGATCACAATAGTTTGAGCAACGTCAGGATGCTGATTTAAAGCAGTTTCAATCTCCTCTGGTTGAATCCGAAAACCACGAATCTTCACCTGATAATCCACACGTCCTAGTACTTCAATACTACCATCTGCTAACATCCGTGCAGAATCTCCAGTTTTAAATATTGGCGATTCCGAATTATTGCTAAAAGGGTTGGGAATAAAACGTTTTGCTGTCAATTGCGGAAGATTTACATAACCCTTGGCAATTCCCATACCACCAATGTATAATTCACCTTTTGTTCCTTGGGGAACTGGTTGTAAGCTTTCATCTAAGAGATATATCTGTGTATTTGCGATCGCATAACCAATGGGAACCGAATCGACGGAAAAGGGCTTTTCTATCCAAATTTCCGGTTCATAAATAGTCGATGTAATGGTTGTTTCTGTCAATCCATAAGCATTCAACCAGCGCACTCGCTTTCCAATCATCTTTTGCCAGGTAATCAATCGCTCTGGTAAAACTTTCTCATTTCCCACAATTACTAAACGTACTGAATCAGGCAAAGTCATCTGAAAATTATCCAAAGCTAATACCCAATCATGCCAATAAGATGCAGGTAAATTCAGAACTGTTAGCTGTTTGGATTGAATGAATTCATGAAATTCGGAAATAGTCGGGATACCGGTATTTGGACGCAAAACAACAGTTCCACCACTTAATAATGTGGGATATATCTCTTCTCCAGCAACATCGAAATTCATTGAAGCAAATTGCATCACATTATCATTTGCTTGCAGGTTATCAGCAATGGAAACACTATGGTTGCTTAAAGCGCGATGGGGAATGAAAGCACCTTTTGGTTTACCTGTGGAACCAGATGTGTAAATTATATAAGCATAATTTTCTGATGTATTTATATTTTGTAAGTTTTCTCGATTTCCTAAATTATCGATTTTTTTTAAATCTTCCCAACACAAAACTTGCATTTGCTGCTGTTGATATTTAGGAAGATTTTCTAAATATTTTTGTTGAGTTAATAGTACCCTTGGTTGAGCATCTTCTAAAATATGTAATAGTCTATCTTGGGGTGACATCGGATCGAATGGAAGATAAGCACCACCAGCTTTCAGAATTGCCAGTAAAGCAATTATCGCTTCACAGGAACGTTCTAAACTAATCCCCACAAATACTTCCGGTTTCACTCCTAAATCCCGCAAATAATGGGCTAACTGATTTGAACGCTGATTGAGTTCTCTGTAGGTAAGTTGTTTTTCTTCAGATATCAAAGCAATATTATTAGGAGTTTTTTCTACCTGTGTCTCAAATAGTTTATGAATCAATAACTCGTCTGAATAAGTATTAAAGTTATTATTTAACTGTAGAACTAGATTATTTTCTTTATCTGTGATTTGCATATTTATTAAGCCTAGTTGAAATGGCAGTCGAGAGTATTTTTGACAAATAATTATTCCCTACTAAATTCTTTTTAGTAGGAAAGAGTTAGGAATTAGGAGTTGGGAATTAAGTCAGCAATAATTTTCCCGTTTCCCCCGCTATTTACTTTTGAGGTAGATGCAAGAAGAGAAGAAAGTCGATCTGATAAACTTTTTGCGGCTTTTCAATGGTAGATTTAGTTCCGGTATGTTGTACTAGCAATGTCTCAAAGTCTTGATTTAACTAAGTATTTTGCCAGCAAAACAAATTTACATCCAAAATCTAAAGTATAAGATTTGACTTTAATCAAAAATTATCGAATAATCGCAAACCCTGTTTTTACGATTATTAGATTGATATTTAACTAATTATTTAATATTTGTAGCAGACAATGTATAAAGATAATATTTACATCAGTCTATTTACTGTAAAAATAGTGTGTGCAACAATACTTTTACCAAAGAAAAATACTTAGGTATATCCGGTATCTCACAGGTTATCTTAAGGTATGTGAAGTCAGGGGAAGGAAAGGTAAGAAAGGAGGAGTTTTCCCACGTTTTCCCCGGTTTAAAGCTTCGGTTGCAAATGCGATCATCTTGCTCACATTTATACATTTAGTAAGGGTTTCACAACATTTTTGCAATAACCTCTACCAAAATCTGTTTAAAAAGTGTAAATTAGCAATGTACTATATTAAAAAAACGTTGATTTGTAGTTTTGGATTATATTAATGTCTTCCCAATTTTTCTCAAAAAAACAGTGGATTTTCGACCGTTGGGCACCGTTCTACGATATTTTTTTTACTACTGTTTTCTATCAGGCAATCCACAAACGCTTACTAGAGTATGTTGACCTACCAGAACAAGCAAGTATCTTAGATTTAGGTTGCGGAACAGGACGTTTGTTAAACCGACTTGCTCATCAAAATTTAACACTTCAGGGAACGGGATTAGACCTTTCCCAAGAAATGCTCAAACAAGCAAATATTAACAATCAATATCCATCTCGTCTGACATTTGTTGAAGGTAATGCCGAAACAATGCCATTCGCAGATAATAAATTCGATGCTGTTTTTAATACAATTAGTTTCCTACATTATCCCAACCCAATAACTGTACTTTCCGAAGTTCATCGGATATTACGCCCTGAAGGCAAATTTTACTTAGTTGATTACACAATTCGTTGGGATGATGAACCAAAAATTATCGGTATTTCTAGCGGTAGTCTTCACATTTATAGTCCAACAGTTCGGGAAAAATTAGGACAACAAGTAGGATTAACTTGCGTCAAACATCAGTATTTATTAGGTGCAATTATGTTAACAATATTCTCAAAATAGCTATAGCTGATTATCATTTCATTCCTTTCTGCTTTTATTGTCCTAAAAAGCCCGTTACTAAAAGCGGAAGCAAAATGAGTAAGCTGATAATCAATAGTAAAGTTCCAGGATCGATATCGATTGTATTTTTGTCTTTTGGCTGTGGCATATTACTCCTTTCTGATTTGATTTAATTTAATTAAAAAAACTTGTGGGTAATGTTAACCTTTAATCGCTATTTTAAAAGATTTTTCAAGTCATTTCGATTTATTTAACTTAATTTGACTTAATTGAACTAGATGCATTGTGTCAATTGTGACCAACCAAGATATAAAAATCACTGTCAAAAGTATCTTTTTCGCAATAAAATATACTGAAGTTACTAAAAAACGTGTAAATTAGCACTATATTGTATAGATGCGTTTTGATTTTTAATTTGATTTTTTATTACGATGAAAAGAACCTTTGTCCTCGATACCAATGTTTTGCTGCACGATCCTTCTGCAATTTTACGGTTCAAGGACAATGATGTAGTGTTACCAATTACGGTGATTGAAGAATTAGACCGCTTCAAAAAACAGCCAGAAATGACTGGACGAAATGCCCGTCAAGTCTCGCGAACATTAGATTCATTTCGCCAACAGGGGCACTTAATCGAAGGTGTATCAATCAATAATGGTGGTATTCTTAAGGTTGCATTATGCAGTCGTGAAACCTTAAATTCTCTACCCATCGAACTCGAACATGGTAACGGGGATAATGCGATTCTTGCTGTTGCTTTGGAAATGAAGCGAGTGTGTCAATGTCAGGTAGTTTTAGTCAGTAAAGATACGAATTTACGCATTAAAGCTGATGCAGTTGGACTAGAGGCAGAAGACTATGAAACAGATAAAGTGGATATTGATGAGCTTTATACAGGAACAAAAGAATTAATTGTTTCTAGCGACGAAATTAATCAATTATCTAAAGATGGTGTTTTAGTTTTAAATGGTGAATTTTTCCCCAATCAAACGATTATCCTAGTTGATGAATTAAATCCGTCCCATACCGCATTAGGAATAGTTAATTATGGCAGAATTGTACCTTTAGAAAAAATTCCTACTGGTAGTGTTTCCCGGATTAAACCTCGTAACCAGGAACAAATATTTGCCATGAATTTATTATTAAATGACTCAATTCCCTTAGTAACCCTAGTTGGAAAAGCTGGAACTGGAAAAACTTTATTAGCAGTAGCCGCAGGGTTGCATAAAATTGCTGATGAACGCATTTATACTCGACTTTTGATATCTCGTCCTGTGATTCCAATGGGTAAAGATATTGGTTTTTTACCAGGAGATATCAAAGAGAAACTTACTCCTTGGATGCAGCCATTATATGACAATTTTGACTTGATTTTTGGCACACAAGATGGGTCGGCGAAACCCGCACATTGGCGACGAGGACATGAAGAATTAATCGAGCGGGGAATGTTGCAAATTGAACCTTTGACATATATTCGTGGTCGAACAATTCCCAAACAGTTTTTAATAGTTGATGAGGCTCAAAACTTGACACCACATGAGGTCAAAACAATTCTGACGCGGGCTGGAGAAGGGACTAAAGTAGTATTGACTGGCGACCCCGATCAAATCGATAATCCTTATGTTGATGCTGCTAGTAACGGGTTGACCTATGTAGTTGAACAGTTTAAAAACGAACCCTTAGCAGGTCATATTACCTTAAGTAAAGGCGAGCGATCGCGTTTAGCTGAACGTGCGACAATGTTACTTTGAATATTAATATGGAAAGACGCGATATATCGCGTCTCTACATTTACGAAATTACGATTGCGTCTATACATTTCCAAAATTATGTCTATCGAAGTTTACGGAATCCCCAACTGTGGAAGCTGCAAAAAATCTTTGCAATGGTTACAAATAAATGAGATTGAACATGTATTTATTAATACGAAGGAAAACCCACCATCGCGGGAAATGATTCAAAATTGGGTAAAAACATTAGGTTTCCAACCAATGCGGAATACCTCTGGTCAATCTTACCGCGCATTGGGGGAAGAAAAAAATACCTGGAATGACCAACAATGGATCGAAGCATTTACCAAAGATGTAATGTTAGTGAAACGTCCGTTGTTAGTCAAAGATGGAATAGCTGTGATGGTTGGATTCAAAGAAGGAGAAATCCGCGATAAACTTTTATTGATGTAGGTACGAATATCGCAGATTTCTGACTTACAGTTTAACTTACAATTTTGGTAAAATCTCCGGTAACAATCCACCTGGTACTTTTGATAAGGCGATATTTTGCCCTTGAATACCTAGCTCATTATGGAATGCTCGAATTGCTTTAATTATATAGGCAAGGGTGGTTTGATAGCTTTCCGGTTGTTTACCCATGCCATTTAAAGCTTGCAAATGATTTTCTAATGTAGCTTCGAGATGTTCAGTTCGCTCGCTCTTATCTCCTTCATAATAGGTATCTGTTACCAGTTGATAATGGGCAAGTCCCAAATTATTATGGGTAGCAAATAAATCGAAGCTTAAGGGGATGCCATTGAGGGAATGTGCTAAACCCACAGCTTCCTCATAAGCGCTGATACACATTTGCAAACACTTATATTTTTCTTCCTTGGGAGTTTGAGCTTGGTTTGCCAAATGCCAATAAGCTGTACCGAGATTGTTTTGTGTAGCAGAACAAGCAGCAGGTTGATTTGTCGATGTGCGGAATCTTAAAGCTTCCCGGTATGCATTTATTGCCAAGTGGAGATTGTCTTCTTGTTGTTCATACTGTGCCAAATTCCAATATGCTGTGCCAATATTGTTCTTAATCATCCCGTATTTTAGCGGTTCAGTATTGGGTATGTAGTGAACTAACGCTAGTCCATAGGCTGCGATCGCACGCTTCAAATGTACGGCAGGTAGGTTATGCTGGGCTAAATGCCAGTATGCTGTACCTAAGTTATTCTGACATGCGGCAAATTTCAACGGTTCCATTTCTGCTGTTCGATAGCGCAATGCTTCACCATAGGCAAGTACTGCTTGCTGCCAGTTTTCAGATGGATCGGAAAATTTCGCTAAATCCCCATAGGCAGTTCCCAAATTATTTTGTACCCTTCCATAGGTATCGGGATGGGTTTCGGGGGAAATTAACTTTAATGCCAGGTGATAAAATTCGATTCCCTGTTCAATGTAGGATTGCCCCTCTTCAGAATTGGGAGGAGTTCGATATAACATCCAATACAAAGTTCCCAAGTCATTCAAAATATCGGGAACTTGTGGTGAAGTTTCATCGTATGTAATCGCTTCTTGATAAGCAATGATTGCCACCATTAAATTTTCTAAGGTGGAATGTCCTTGTTCAATTTGTAAGCGATATAAATTACCTAACTTTTGATAACCAACTGCCAAACTTTCTGATTGAGCTTTTTGGGAATGTAATTCCTCGATTTCTACCAAAATTTCCTGGGGTAAAAGTTCCATTTCCCCATCTGAAGGGGTAAAAGTACTTGCCGTCGCTAAAACAAGTTCGCTTAATTCCTTTGTAATATGGGATAACCGAGGTGTTACAGTCGCTTCTGCGGAAATATCTTTGACTTGTGGTGGTTCATTCTGGGGTAAACCCACTGCCAACAATTCGGATTTTGGTACTTGTTCTGGGGATTTGTGGCTACGATTTACTGGTCGATTAGTGACTGGAAAATCATAATTATCCGGTGGAATGACATCATCTAAAATCGTTTGTTCTAAACTGCCTTCCAATACCCGCGAACTAGAAAACCTTTCCGGAGAACCCTTTGTTTTTGCCGTTGGAGTCGGTTCCCCAGCAAAACTGAAGACTCCAGTGCGACACCGCCAAAACTGTGGTGCTGACTGCTGAATCGCGTGTAACCAAGGACGGGGAACCCACAGTAGTAAACTTGATTCTAAAAAATAACTTGACTCTTGGATAGAAAGGTGCTGTTCTGTCAACCGTAGATAATGCAAAAATAATCTTTGGATTGCCACAGGTTGACGTGTCAACTGTTCCGTACCAACTATCTGAAATGCCGGGATTGGCAAAGGTCTACCCGGAGTCTCCTTTGTTCCACCAACAATTGGTGGTGGGTAATTTGTTAACCATTGATTAATTTGGGCAATGGGATTGGGGTCGCTTAAATTCAATCGCAGCGTCACCAAACGTGGATATGCTGGTGTACTTGCCTCAAACGAGTTCGCTGGCTGGTATAAAACCTGTCCCACCGGGTATGCTAGGGTTGAGTGCAACCTCGCCGCCACCTGATTTCGGAGGTTCAAATCGTCACACACCGCCAAAAACATTTGTCGCCGCAAACCCAACCCTAAAGCTAGTTTGAGACGATGATATACCTGCTTGTTCCAAGCAAAATTCTCTGGGTGTGTAGTATCATTCACGCTCATGGTGGCATCACCGCCAAATCCTGTTTACTTTCGCTCTTGAAATATTTTTAGGTAGCCTATAACTCTTATTCTGTCAATGTTTTTCATCCTGCGATCGCACCCCTCAGGATAAATAGTTTTTTTCACTCCTTACAAAAATTAATGTATTCAATTATACGCTTTACTTTATGTAATTTTAACAAATAAAAATCAGGTTCACACAGAATGCGGAACCTGAAGATGATAGCAAGTTTTGAGTAGATACGACTCAGTGGGTCGTATATGTTGGATTTGGGAGGAATAATGCTTATTTGGGATTCTGGATTTTGGCTACTTAGATAATTTTTTCAAAATTTACTTTTAAGCAACATTGGAAACAGAGTAGGCAATAACTATCAAACCAGTAACTAATGCGATCGCTGCTATTCCGAGGAAAATATAGTTGCGTTTTTGCCCACCAGTTGGGGGTTCTGCTGCATAAACTTGTGGTTCTCTGGCAAAGTTATTCAGACGACCACCTTCTTCTGTGGTATAAGGCATAAACGATTTCCTTATTTTAAGTTTTATGTTTTGACTTTGTGTTTTCACTTTCGCTCAATGTTACATAAGTCGCTACATCTACTTCAAAATTTAGAGATAAAACTTTACAAAAAGAAACTCATCTTAAACAGCAGGTGGAAAATAGGACTAGTACAGTTCGGCGTAAATTAAATAACCAGACCATTATTTAATCCTCAAATTCCCAGTAATAATAGGCTTTCCCCCACTGCCTACTGCCTACTCACAACTGCCTTGACGTACTAGAATAAAATAGCCCTTTGTTGGCGTGAGGGACAATCGTTTGTTGATGTCTTCTTCTCAACTATACGAGAAATTTATTAAACAGGTAATCGTTCTAAGTCAACAAAAAGAATTTTCATTAACATCTTTACTAAATAACTATTTAATCGTGAATTATCAGCTTAAATTAGAACAAATAGACAAACTAAAAGCTTGGTTAGATGGATTTAGACCTTTTGAATCAACGATTGTCACCGAACTCAAAAAACTCTATGATGTCCGATTTACTTATAATTCTAATGCTATTGAAGGTAATACTTTAACTCAAAGTGAAACCGAATTAGTTTTAACTAAGGGCATTACTGTTGGGGGCAAAACCCTCGACGAACATTTAGAAGTTATCGGACATAAAAATGCAATCGACTATATTGAAAGTTTAGCCAAAAAAGATGCAGAAATTAGTGAATGGGAAATCAAACAAATTCACAATCTAATTCTCCGAAAAATCAACCCTGATGAAGCTGGTAGTTATCGTACTCTAGATGTGATGGCAGCAGGAACTAATTATCATTATCCTCCACATTATTTACTATCTCAATTAATGAGAGATTTTACAATCTGGCTGAATTCAGAATCTGCTTTAAAACTCCATCCAGTCGAATATGCGACTATGGCTCATTATCGCTTTGTCTCTATCCATCCTTTTCGGGATGGGAATGGTCGAACTGCTAGATTATTAATGAATTTACTCTTAATCCGTGCGGGCTATCCAATTGTGGTTATTGACAATAAAATACGCAATGATTATATTAATGCCTTGGTATATGGTCAACAAAATCAAGATGATTTAGGTCAGCTTTTTGACTTGGTTTTTGATGCTACTATTACTTCACTTGTGGAAATTTTAAGATTATTAGTTACTGCAAATAGTAGTCGGAAAAAAGGACAGATTTTTTATCAGGAAATTACTGATTTTCTCGATTGTAGCGGGTTGGAATTAGATGGAGGATTATCTTAGGGAATGGGAAGGAGTTGGGGATTGATGCACCAGTATGAGTGGAAAGTTAAACAAAAATATCCCTAAGCTAAGATTTCCTGAATTTAAAGGTGATAATCAAGCAAGAGAGCTTAATAATGTAATCGTAAAAAAAGACGATATTCTTTTAAACAATGAAGAAGAATAAACCTAACTCTAAAATCTCGATCGACTTACTGCCGATAATCCTCTTTTTATAGATAAATATTGAATAATACTAATTATGATTGTCGTAAAAGAAAATTCCCCACAGCTTACCCCTGAAGAATATTTTGCCTGGGAAGAGAAACAGCTAGAAAAGCATGAGTATATTAACGGTGAAGTCTATGCAATGAGTGGCGGCAGTGTAAATCATGGTCGCATTGCCATCAAATTTACCGCCATGTTCGATACACATTTAGACAATAACGGCTGTATAACAGGCAATTCTGACATTAAGGTTAATATTGTCACCACCAATAACTATACCTATCCAGATGCGAGTGTAACTTGCGACGAACGAGATAAAAGCACTGCTAACTATTTTACTTATCCATGCTTAATAGTTGAAGTTTTATCAGATAGTACTGAGGCTTACGACCGAGGTGGTAAGTTTAGAATGTATCGAAACAACCCAATTTTACAAGATTATTTATTAGTTAGCTCTACCAAAATTGAGATGGACTTATATCGCAAGAATGATGCTGGTGATTGGGTGATTATTAATTACCAAGTAGGGGATACTGTGGAGCTAAAAAGCATTAATTTGAGTTTTCCGATCGAGCAAGTCTATCGTGGCTTGATTCTAACTCCAGAATCTGAATAGATTCTATTTCTATTATTTCGGTTCATAGCAAATATCGTTAAAACTTTCGATGCCTCATCTTGAATACTCGATCGAACTATCGAGAAAATTTATTTTTTGGATATCTGGGAATTAATTTGGGCAAACGGTTGTTTGCCGCTACGGTTAAATGACTTCGGGTTTGTGGATGGTTGTTTTTGCGATCGCTCCTGAATTACCCTGCTTTGATGGTGGTTTACCTGTGTTAATTGCATAATTAATGACTAAAAGCCGCAACCATAAACCTGGGTAGCGAGATTCTAGCCAAGTTTGATTTTGCTTCAGAAAACCCCCAAGCCAAAAGCCAAGTAAGGCACTCACGATTGCGTGACTGGTAAAATTCACGTAATTACCAATCCACTTAAATAAATCTTTGGCTCCAGCAAGTTCCCAAATCCACAATAGTAAAATGGGATTTTTTCTGGCAGCTTTGATTGCCAAGCTATTAAATGTCAGCCAATCAAACCTATCTTTAATAAAGTTTTCGGCAACTTCTGGGGATGAATCCGCAAGTAAGCCAAAGAAATTATTTAACATGGAGTTGATGCGTTGGGGAGGCAAAAATTTACCTGTGGGAACCATCATCCCCTTAGAGAACATCCAAGTGACGGCAACATTACTTTGGAATGCGCGAATTGTATTCAAATGTTTGAAGTTGAGTAAATCGTGTTTCAAGGCAACATCAAGCAACTTTGTCAGACGTTCCAAGTTGCGAACTAGGGAACCAAACCCGGTAAATACCAGTGGAGATTGTAAAGATGCAGCATCCCCGATCGCAATTAGTCGATCGAATGCGATGGTGCGATCGCGTGCGTTAGTACTAAAATGTCCGGGAATGTAACCGAATGTCGGTTTTTTCCATTCCAATTTGTCCATCTCGCAGCGTCGATATTCTGGGAGAATTGTGAAAAAGTCTTCGTACATTTCCAGCAATGAACCGGGATTTTCGGCGTTTACTTGGTGATAGTGGAATAAGTAAATCGTCAATTCGTCATTGGCAGCAGGAAATAATTCCCAAATTAATTGCCTTCCCCGTGAAATATCTCCGTGACTGTAAAGTACGTCACCGTAAGTCGAATCCCAAACCCCCGGTTCAAAACCGGATATCACCGCACCTACTGTTGGACATACACTATCAAAAGCGCGATCGCGATTCAATTGCCAAGCGATGGGGGAAGCTGTTCCCATTGCGTCTATTAGTAACCGACAGCTAACTTGTTTTTCGGTATCATTTATTAAATCTTTGACGGTAATTAAGGCTTGGGAATTATCTATATCAGCACGAATAAATTCAGTTTCACCCCAAATTTCCCCCCCTGCGGCTTTAAGTTTCTCTCCGCACATTTTCAACCATTTATCTGATTCTAAAGCAATATTTAATACGGTTGGGGTATGTAAGATGGGTGCTTTTAAATGTGGGGGATTATTGGCATCAAAAAACTTGTTAAATCCATCTTTATATTCCCGCGCAATTATCAATTCAACTTCATTGGGAGTCAGTAAACCCAAATTAATTAAACTTTGAATTTCATCCCGCGAAATATTCCACTCCCGATTCATCCGTCCAAATGGTAATCTTTCCACCAATAAGACTTTATAACCTAAACGTGCCATTACGGCAGCATGGATAACTCCTAATGCACCTCCGATGTAGATTAGGTCAAAATTGGGATTGGAATTTTGTGCTGTAGATGGCTGTTGATGGGAAAAAATGACTTGGCGGGGTTGTTGGGGATTTCTCACCCCTTCACGCCAACGCTGTTCCCACCAGTAAGCACGTTTGAGGTCGTATTCCCCATTCGGCATTTTCTGGAAATACTTGACCGTGAGAGGGTAATCATCTGCCAAAGCTTCAAAAATCGACTGCTGGGATAGATTAATTGTTGGGGGTTCCGGGTAATTATGCGGAAAGCGGTCGCGAATCGATTTTGTCAGTTGCTTGAGGATATTTGCCTCCTGGGGAAAAGGTTTATCTCCCCAACGGAATATTTTTAGATAAGTAGTTCGTTGCACTGACCAAACAAAAGCTGACAGTTCGTTAGGTAATTTTTCCGAAATATCCGAATTTTTGGTGGTTGAATCAGCCATTCTCAATCGAAAACCGTCAAAAGTCACGATTTTTTGACCTATTCCCGCGTCAAATTCCCCTTGCAGCCAGGTTAAAACCTTTGCTGTGTCGGGAGTTGGGATTTCTAGATAAAGTAGTTCTTTCATTTTTTTAGCTTCCTCGGATAAATCTACTCATTAAGACAGATTTAATAACCCCATAAATTGCGGTAAACTCCGCCCTATCGGTTAGATGAAAATTCAGTAAAGAAATCTTAAGAATTTAACAAATATACCTTTCATTTGTTCGCTTATCACCTCACACCATGAATTATCCCATTCCAGAGAACCCACAAGGCATTTTTGAAATGCGGCAACAGCCAGTTGATGAAGAATTGGTTGCAGCTGCGATCGCAGGGGTAATCAAAATCGTCCGCTCCCAAGGTCAATCTCTTGAGCAGCTTACTGCTGAGGTTTTGGCTGATGATACTCTTCTTGATAAGCAGCAGCGTCGTTGGTTGAGTCAGGTTGTTAGCCAGGCTTGGGATACTATATCTTGATCTTAAATCAAGTCAAATCTAAAACATTCTTTTCTCATTTTTGACTGAAGTTGCTTTTCCCGGTTGGTTTGTGGTGTGAGTTTTGATTGGGTGCGATCGGGATGGAGTAGTTTGGTAAGTAGTGTTTTAATATGGAGGTTGTGAACCGCCAAGACGCAGAGTACGCCAAGGAAGAGAGAAAGAAAAGAAGTTAGGAGTTAAGTTTGACGTAATCGTTGGAGACAAACCAATCAACTGCGTCTTTGAGGGCTATATGTATGGGGGTTTGGGGTAATCCAAGTTCGCGAATTGCTTTGGATGGGTTGTAGTACATGGGATGTTTTGCCATCCTCACACCATCGAGGGGTACTGATGGTTTTTTTCCCAATGGGGCAAGAATTTTTTCATCAATCCATGCGACGCTGAAGGGTATCCAAGGGGGTATGGCGTTTTTTGGTGCGGGAATGTTGGTGATTTCTGCGAGACAATCGAGGATTTGTTTCAGGGAGAGGTTTTGGTTGCCTAGTATGTATCTTTCTCCACTTTTTCCTTTTTGGAGTGCGAGGAGATGTCCCCAAGCTACGTCACGCACGTCTATTAGGTTTAATCCTGTGTTGATGTAAGCTGGCATTTGCCGTTTGAGAAAGCGCAGTATGATATCTCCTCCTGTGGGGGTTGGTTTGATGTCCCAAGGTCCAATGGGTGTGCTAGGATTGACTATTACGATGTTTTGTCCGGAATTTGCGGCTTTAATTGCTTCTTGTTCGGCTAAATATTTGGACTTTTTATAATCACCAATTAGTTCGTTGATTGGACTTTGGTGGGTTTCGTCAACTGGGTTTTTTCCGACTCCAATTGCGGCGACGGAACTGGTGTATACTGTGCGTTCTATACCTGCTGTTTTTGCGGCTGCGAGGATGTTTTGGGTGCCGATGACGTTGTTTTGGTAGAGTGATTTTTTGTCGGTTTGCCAGAGGGAATAATGTGCAGCGACGTGGAATAGGTATTTGCAATCTGCGATTTTTTCCGCAAGGTTGGAGTCGTTTAAATCTCCTTTGATTATTTCCAGGTTATGGAGATTTTTGAGGTTATTAATATTACTATTTTGACGCACAAGGGCACGTAGTGAATATCCTTGGAGGGTTAGTAAACGGGCAAGATTTGCTCCGACGAATCCTGTAGCACCTGTGATAAAAATTTTTTCCATAATTGATGATTATACTAAAAAGGCTTGGAGTTTTGCTTTTAAACGCAGAGGTTCGCAAAGGAAAGCGCAAAGTTACGCGGAGAGAGTATATCAATTACAAATTATGACGAATTGCGGGGAAACCAATCATCAAGAATAGTATATAGGGTTGGGACGACTATTAAACTGAGAATAGTGGAACTAATTAAGCCTCCAGCGATGGATACAGCCATAGGCGATCGCAATTCAAATCCGGCTCCAATTCCTAGTGCTATGGGAACCATACCTAAGATTGTGGATGCTGTTGTCATCATGATCGGACGAAATCTTGTTGGTGCTGCTTCGAGTATGGCTTCTTCGCGATTTAGTCCTTGTTTTCGCATTTGATTGATGTAGTCTACTAACAAAATTGCGTTTTTATTGCTAATACCAAGTAGGAAGACAAATCCAATCAGGGAAATCATCCCAAAGTCGCTTTTTGTCAAAAGTAGGGAAATTATTGCTCCGACTATTGCTAAGGGTAAGGAAATACCTATTATAATTGGGTCTTGCCATCCTCCAAATAGTAAAATTAACACTATAATGATGCATATTGCTGATAGTAGTAATGTCCAAGTAAAGCTACCTAAAACCTCATTTTGTCTTGCGGAATCTCCTTCTAATGCTAGTTGTACATCTGGGGTAATTGTGCTTTTCGCAATTGACACTAATTTCTCTGTAGCTGCTCCAAGAGATAAGTTTTGTCCTAAATTTATCTGCCCTAAGTTGGCACTGATATAGGTGACACGCTGATTATTCAAACGCTCAATTTGAAATATATTATCGTTGGTATTTCCTAATCCTGTATAAGTTACATCTACAAATCCTGGTAATTTCTGAATTCGTTCTGTAATGGCTTTGGCTGATTGATTTAAACTCTTTAAATTTTCTCCCTTTAAGGCAATTTGTAGGGGTTTTTGGACTCCACTATCAACAAATTGGATATCCTCAACGCTAATTGTGATATCGGGAATTTGGGGTAATGAACTACGCAATTTTTCTTGTAAATCACCCGTTTTAATTTGACGTTTTTCCTTTAATTTCACATACAGAGTTCCCTTATTCACTTCACCTTGACGGGAACCAATGGTGACAAATATATTTTCCACGTCGGCATTTTTGATAATAATATTTTCCAGCTTCTTAGCAATCTCTAAAGAATCATTTAAGGGATTATTTAATGAATTAGAGCTTGCTACCCCAGCAACAGAAAGGGAATTTAAATCTGTACTAAAAATATTTCCTAAAGCATCCTGGGCAGATTGCTGACTTTGTGCCACCAACTTGGTTAATGATGCCGTATAAGTAACATTAAATTCCCCCCGATCTAACTTGGGAATAAATCCCTTGGGAATAATTGGGATAATTGCGATCGCAACCAAAAAGCTCAATACCGCTAACCCCATGACAATTTTCCGATGTTGCAATGACCATTTCAATAAATCTTGATATTTTTGGGCAAAATAACCCCATTTCTTCTGTTCTTCTGCTTCTTTTCGTTCCTTTCCTCGAATCCAATAAATCGCAAGTACTGGAGACAAAGTTCTGGCAACTAATAGGGAAGTCAACATCGCTGCTGAAACCGTAATTCCAAACGGTTTAAAAAACTGTCCGACTACATTACCCATTAATCCAATTGGTAGAAACACTGCAACAGCAGTCAATGTGGCAGCAGTCACTGTCAAACCGATTTCTGATGTTGCTAAAAGTGCTGCTTGACGGGGAGTTTCCCCCCGATCGATGTGACGCATAATGTTTTCCACGTCAACTATTGCGTCATCGATAATACTGCCAATTACTAATGCCAATGCTAGCAATGTTATAGTTTCCAAGTTGAAACCAAACATAGCCATGACAATAAATGTTCCCATTAGGGAAACGGGAATTGCTAAAGCGGAAATTATTGTTGCTTGCCAGTTTCGTAAAAAGGGATAAATTACCACCACTGACAAAACGATTGCTTCAATTAGGGAATCAATTGTTGATTGGGTAGCTTTGCGAATAAATTCTGCCTGGGTTGATGCTAAAGTTAATTTGATATCGGGTAAACTAAGACGTAATTTCTCAACTTCCGCTTCAACCCTACCCACAACCTCCAAAGTATTTGCATCTCCCCGTTTAATTACTTGGATTGCGATCGTCGAAAGACGGGTACTTTGTACCATCGCGTCTTTGCTATTAAATCGAATTAAGGTCGCACCTTGACCTGGTAAACTGGTGGAATTACTATCTTGTGTCGGTTCACCCAATAGTACAACTTTGAGAACTCCTGGTAACTTGGAGATATTCGCGATAATTTTTTGTTTTGTTAAATTCGATAAATCCTGTAAGCTTTGTTTATCGCTTTCAATTGCGTAACTAATGACGGCAGATTCATTCAAATTGAAGGGAATAACCTTGTATTCTGCCCCGGAAATCAATTTTACCTGTTTGAGTGCATCTTCAACTTTGCGGGTAGATACATCTAAATTTGTCCCCACAGGAGATTCCAGACTAATCACAGATTGCCCTGGATAACTAGAAGAGCGAACGTCATCAACCTCTGGCAAATTTTGCAAACGCTGTTCGAGGGGTTTTGTTAATTTTGCCTCCGTATCTAACGCTGTAGATAATGGTGCGGTTGCATTTACCACCACCACAGGAAAGGTAATATCTGGGAATAGTGCATATTTCAGCGAAGTAAATGCCAAAATTCCTGCTACCATCACTCCAATCCAAAAACTCAGCGTCAACCAGGAATGTTGAATTGCCCATTGAGAAATATTAAAGCGATCGCGTACTGATTTCGGGTAAATAGGCTTCATTGACTACAGTTGTCACTGTGTTTTTTTTGATTCAATTCCTGATTTTAAAATGATTTTTCTTTTTTAGCATAACTATGAGTTACAAAAAATCAATTGCACATGTTGTTAATTTTTGCAATCTCAATAATTCACTCTTAGGATAGATGACTTTTTTTTGAAAATAAGTTTTACAATTTCATTAAATATTTATTAGTAGGGGCGAACGGTTGTACTCCGAAACGGAGAAGCAAGCTACGCCCTCATATACAGGATGTCATTATCTAACCTATCGACAATTCAAGCAATTCTGGTTCCCCAAGGAGCAGAATACAAAGCTGTATGTAAAGGATTAAATAGTATTACTGGAAAAATTCCCCAAGTCATCGCGATTCCGATTGGTAGTCCAAGATTAATTAAATACTTAGAAAAATTAGATATTATCGCAGAATTACGCAAAGAATTACAACCAAAAATACTAGTAATGGGCTTGTGTGGCAGCTTAAAGCCAGAATATAACATTGGGGATATAGTCATTTATCAAAGTTGTATTTATCACAATAATTCCGAGAAAAACCTGATTCGAGAATTCGAGCGAAATTTAACAACTGATTTAGTAAATCAATTAGAATTACACCAAAAAAAACAGATATCCAAAGTCAAAGGAATAACGTGCGATCGCATTATTTCTTCATCCGCAGAAAAACACCATCTTGCCCAAACCTATGATGTTGATGTTGTTGATATGGAAGGATTCACTATTTTAGGATTTTTCAATTCCCTGGGTATATCCGTTGCCATGTTGCGGGTAGTTAGTGATGATAGTACTCATGATTTACCCGATTTAAATTCTGCTATTAGTTCCCAAGGTTCACTGCAAACTCTCCCCCTCGCATTGGGAATGTTACGTCATCCTGTTGCAGCAACACGTTTAATCCGTGGTTCGTTACAAGGGTTAAAAGTATTAGAGCAAATTACAACTGTCGCATACACATAAGTTTGTTTTTCCCTGATACCTCAGAATTACCCCCTTATAAAGCAGGGCTGTTTCGTTCCCTTTTAAACAGGATTTGTCAAGATAGTTAGCGATAAATATCTAAGTAAGGGTGGCGATTAAATGAACTTTTAAGCACTCAG
>NZ_NTFS01000359.1 GCF_002289455.1 Brunnivagina elsteri CCALA 953 | reverse complement strand
CGGCTACCTTTGGAAGTCACTTCGTGCCTACCCGAAGGGTAGGAAGAGAAGGAAGAAATGCTTAACTGAACTGTATTACCTTATATTCCCATATTTAATGTCAATTTTTCCTAAAATTCCCCAATTAAAATTTATTTTGCAGGAGAATAATAGAACAAAGCAATATCCAAACCACACTGAGTCAGAAAATGCAAATAATCAATCGTGAAGTCGTCTTGCCTATGTTTCTAGAACCTGCTTATAGACTAATACAATTAATTGGAAGTAGTGAATTTACGCAAACATTCATAGCTGTTGACGAAAAAGACTACCCTTTTGTCGCTTGCGTAGTTCAGAAAATAAGATTGCGATCGCAAAGCGGTATCCTTGATGCATCGCAATCCGGGGAAAATCAAAATTTAGCTCGAAAAATCAGTTTATTGCAGCAATTGGAGAAATATTGTTTATTCCCCAAGTTGCTGAGTTCTCATTATGAAGATAATTATATTTACCTGGTATTTGAATATGTTGAAGGCAAAAATTTAAATAAATTATTATCAGAACAAGGTAAGTTAACTGAGATTCAAGTGTGGCAACTTTTAACAGATGTTTTACCTGCGATTAATTTACTACATAGTTATGATTTGATTCATTGTGATATTAAACCCAGCAATATTATTTATAATCCCAATTCTCACCAGCAAAAATTTATTTTAGTTGATTTTGCATCGGCTTGTATTTTTGATAAAATCTATTTGTCTGTAGATAATAATCTTATTACTGGTAATCCTGAATATATTGCACCAGAACAATTAAATAGTCAACCTATATTTAGCAGTGACCTTTATAGTTTAGGTGTTACTTGTATTTATTTATTAACTCAAGTTTCCCCATTTTACTTATTTGATTCTGCTAACAATCAATGGGTTTGGCGCGATTATTTACAAACTGGAATTAGCGCACGAATAGGGAATATTCTCGATAAATTAATTCACAAAGATATAAATTATCGTTTTCAGTCAACACAAGATGTTATGGAAGCAATGGGAATTGATTATACAAGCATTAAATCAAGCTTTAAATTGAAATCTCAAACGAAAAATAATGAATATCCAAAATTAGCTAGTTTACATACTCTCACATCACAAATTAGTCTTGCATCTGAAGTAAATACAGTTGCAATTCATCCCCATAATCATATCTTGGCTAGCGGTCATAATAATAAAAATATTTATCTCTGGGATTTGCAAACAAAGCAGTTTTTACAATCTATTTCTGGACATTCTCAAGCTGTCGAATCTGTTTGTTTTAGTCCAGATGTAAAAATATTAGCATCAGCTAGTAATGATAAAACAATTAAATTATGGGATACTAATAATTATCAAGAAATAATTACACTTATTGGACATACAAAAGCTGTCAAATCTGTTGTTTTTAGTCCCGATTCAAAATATCTTGTTAGCGGAAGTTGGGATAAAACAGTTAAAATTTGGGATGTAGAAACTGGTACAAAAATTAACACTTTAACTGGACATAAACAACAAGTAAGTGCAGTGGCTTTTAGTCCAGATGGTTTGTATGTCGCAAGTGCAAGTTTTGATAAGACAGTTTGTATATGGAAATTAGAACAAGCATTATCAAGTAAAGCAAAAATTCCCTCCAATCCCGCATCAATTATATCAGGACATACATGGGCAGTTTTAGCGGTGGCATTTAGCCCAAATGGTGAAATTTTGGCGACAGGTAGCGATGACAATACAATTAAATTATGGGAAATAAAAACAGGTCAAGAAATTGCTACACTTTCAGGACATTCTTGGTCTATAACTGGGTTAATATTTGATTTTACAGGTGAATTTTTGATAAGTAGTAGTAAAGATAAAACTATTAAAATTTGGCGAGTTAGTAATCAAGAAGAAATAATCACACTTTGCCAACATGAAGATTCAGTGACAGCTATTACGGCTAATTTTAATACCCAATCTGACATGCCAATTATTGCTAGCGGTAGTCAAGATAAAACAATCAAAATTTGCCAGTTAGAATTTGGAAGTTAGTATCGCTGAAAATATCGGGTTATTTGGAGCGATCGCGTGGGTTCAATATCCCCGACTTCTAACTATACTTGTCGCTAGATTTAAAGGTTGTGGGTAGAAATCGGGGATATGGTAGGTTTAATGTTACACTAATACTACAAAATCCATATACTTAGGAAACTACCATGACTATTATTATTTCCATAACAATATTCCCCACTGCTCAACTTCTCACGGATAATAGTGAAAATCTGACCTTATATTCCTTAACCAATCAGTGCTGTGACAGAAGCTAAAAGTTACAAAGATACAGTGAATCTTCCCCAGACGAAATTCGACATGCGAGCGAATGCAGTCAAGCGTGAGCCAGAAATCCAGAAGTTTTGGGAAGAAAATAAGATATACGATCGCCTTTCTCAAGAAAATCCCGGTGATATATTTATACTTCATGATGGACCACCATACGCAAATGGTTCGCTGCATATTGGTCATGCTTTAAATAAAATCCTCAAAGATATTATTAATCGTTACCAACTTTTGCAAGGTAGGAAAGTACGCTATGTACCAGGTTGGGATTGCCACGGTTTGCCGATTGAGCTAAAGGTTCTGCAAAATATGAAGCAGGCAGAACGGCAGGATTTGACACCAATTAAGTTGCGACAAAGGGCAAGGGATTTTGCATTAGAAGCTGTTGACGGGCAGCGCAAGAGCTTTAAACGGTACGGTGTTTGGGGCGATTGGGAACATCCCTATTTGACGCTGACACCAGAATATGAAGCTGCTCAAATCGAAGTTTTCGGGCAGATGTTTTTGAAAGGATATATTTATCGTGGTTTGAAACCTGTTAACTGGAGTCCAAGTTCTCGCACTGCTTTGGCTGAAGCGGAGTTAGAATATCCGGAAGGACATACTTCCCGGAGTATGTATGCAGCTTTCCCGATGGTAAGTTTAGGAGATGGTGCTAAATCTGCTTTGGGGGAATATTTGCCTGATTTAGGTGTGGCTATTTGGACGACGACTCCTTGGACGATTCCGGCAAATTTGGCTGTGGCAGTGAATTATGAGTTGGATTATAGTGTGGTGGAAGTGTCGTGCAAAGACGCAGAGACGCAAAGTGGGATTAAATTTAAGTATCTCATTGTGGCGACGGATTTGGTTGAATCTCTGGCTGAAAAATTTGGTGTGGGTATGCAAGTAAAAACCACATTGAAGGGGAAAGATTTAGAACATTCTACTTACCGACATCCTTTATTTGACCGTGAAAGTCAAATCGTGATTGGTGGTGATTATATTACTACTGAGAGCGGTACAGGTTTGGTACATACTGCCCCTGGTCATGGTCAAGAAGACTACATCACTGGTCAAAAATATGGTTTGCCGATTCTGTCTCCTGTGGATGATGGGGGGAATTTTACTGAGGAAGCGGGACAATTTGCGGGTTTAAATGTACTCGGTGATGGTAATAAAGCGGTGATTGATGCCATGTTAGTGGCTGGTGCTTTATTGAAGGAGGAACCGTATCAACACAAATACCCTTACGATTGGAGAACCAAAAAACCGACGATTTTTAGAGCTACCGAACAGTGGTTTGCTTCGGTGGAGGGTTTTCGCGATCGCGCTCTCAATGCTATCTCTGAGGTGCGTTGGATACCTGCCCAGGGGGTAAATAGAATTACACCGATGGTTAGCGATCGCTCGGATTGGTGTATCTCCCGTCAGCGTAGTTGGGGTGTACCGATTCCTGTATTTTATGATGAGGAAACCAACGAACCTTTGATGACAGAGGAAACCATCAACCGTATTCGGGATATCTTTGCGGAAAAAGGTTCTGATGCTTGGTGGGAAATGTCCGTCGAGGAATTGCTACCGGAACAGTACCATAACAATGGACGTAAGTATCGCCAAGGTTTTGATACGATGGATGTGTGGTTTGATTCCGGTTCGTCCTGGGCTTCGGTGGTGCAACAGCGTTCCGAGTTAGAAAAGTACCCAGTAGATATCTATTTGGAAGGTTCTGACCAACATCGGGGATGGTTTCAATCGAGTTTACTTACCAGTGTAGCTGTAAACGATTGTGCGCCATATAAAACGGTGTTGACGCATGGATTTACCCTCGATGAAAAAGGGTTCAAAATGAGTAAATCCTTGGGTAATGTCCTCGATCCAAATTCCGTAATTGAAGGTGGGAAAAATCAAAAAGAAGAACCTCCCTACGGTGCAGATGTGTTGCGGTTGTGGGTTTCTTCAGTAGACTATACCAATGACCAACGCATAGGTAAAAATGTCCTCAAACAATTGGGGGATATTCGGGGAAAAATTCGGAATACAGCGCGGGTTTTACTGGGTAATTTACACGATTTTGACCCTGAAAAAGATGCAGTTCCCTACGACAAATTACCCGCAGTCGATAAATACATGCTGCATCGAATGACGGAAGTATTTAACGAAGTTACAGACGCATTTGAAAGCTTCCAATTCTTCCGTTTCTTCCAAACCATCCAAAATTTTTGCGTGGTGGATTTATCCAGCTTCTATATCGACATCGCCAAAGATAGATTATACATCAGTACCCCCGATGGTTTCCGTCGTCGCAGTACGCAAACAGTATTGTACGTGGCACTGGAAAATTTAACCCGTGCGATCGCACCTGTTCTCTGTCACTTAGCTGAGGACATTTGGCAGTTTTTACCCTACCAAACCCCTTATAAATCGGTGTTTGAGGCTGGTTGGGTGAAGTTAGATGCAAAATGGCAAAATCCCGAAATCGCTAGCTTCTGGGAGAAATTACGGGAACTTCGTAACGATGTCAACAAGGTATTGGAACAAGCACGGGTTGATAAAGCGATCGGTTCGTCTTTGGAAGCGAAGGTTTTGTTGTATGTCGCTGATGAGTCGCTACGTAGTTCGATAAAAGCGCTGGAGGAAAATAGTAATGGTGTTGATGAATTGAGGTATTTGTTTATTACTTCCCAAGTTGAACTGTTAGATTCAGCCCAGAAAATTGACGGATTGAAATACAATTCCTTGAGTGAAAATTGGGGAATTGGGGTAGTTGATGCATTGGGTGAGAAGTGCGATCGCTGTTGGAATTATTCTACCCATGTGGGGGAATCAAAAGACGATCCGTTGTTATGTGAGCGATGTATTGATGCATTAGCGGGAGAGTTTTGAGCTTTATTTGACTTTCGGTGTTAAAGTTTGTCCCTTTCCTGAGTGGAGAGGGACTTTTTATTGTTTATTATTTGTCGTTTGATCTGAAATGCGAACGACTTACGTCGCGCAAGCTTCGCTTGTCTGAGAAATATTTAACGTTGCTCATCACCCGCCGCAGATAACCTTTGAATCACAACCGATCAACTCTCGGCGGTCGGTGTGCATGGGTGTTGTTATGCTGCGACAAACTCATCCGGACAAACTCAACAAAGCTCAATCCCAACAATAGCATTTTTACCTGGCTGAGTTTTCGCAAGTTTCAATGCCAAGTATACTTCTTGAAATGATGTCAAGAATATAAGACGCTATTGAGAGTAGATTCTTCTGTAATGAAGTTCCGTTAGTGAGATCGACAATAAGGTTTGAGCCATTTGGAATACCCTTTAAAATAAACTCAACATAATCAACAAATTTTTTAATCGAAGCTTCTTCTGCTGTAATCTCGACAATTTTATCGACAAGCAATTCTCGGCTTACTTCATTTGCTTCTATATGATCTACCCAATCTTCATTACTTTTTAACTTGGCATAGGAATCTCTTGAATGCACAACAAATATATTTGTTAGAGCCTGCTTAAACATTTCCTCAGCTTTAGCATTAGCTGCAACTATGGAGTTCGCAAATGTAAACTGATTAATGTTGCCGAGAACGAGCAGGGTTGTCATATTTCTATCATTACTTATAAATTGCTTGGCAACAGTCTAACTCAACACTTTCCTATGTGGAGAGAGTTTTTTTGTTTTACGCGATCGCGCCTGGAGAGTTGCAAAGCTGTAAAATAATACTAGGCTTGATTCTTGGCAAAATTTGGCACAATTCAATAACCAGATATAAGGTCAATTGCTAATGACAACACTTAACATCTCTTTGCCTGATGCGATGCGGGCTTTTATTGATGAGGAAGTAGCTAAAGGTGATTACAGTACCGCAAGTGAGTATATCCGCGATTTAATTCGTCAAGCACAAAAAAAAGCCGAAGAAAAAAAGTTAGAGATAATGTTGTTGGAAGGTTTGGATAGTGGAAAACCGATTGAAGTAACAGATGAGTGGTGGGAACAAAAACGCGCTCAAATTATGCAACGTTTTCCACAGAAAAATAAATGACGCTACGTATTATTATCACACCAAAATTTTTTGATGCAACCAGGTTAACTTTTTCCCAACTGGCGAAAACCCCTGGTATTGGTAGTTTGTGCGAGTATGTGAACAGTAGCAATTTTCTGTAGGTTGGGTGGAGGCTTTGCGAAACCCAACATTCATAACATCAGTTTACCCGAAATATTGAAATGTTGGGTTACGACGCAAATTAGATTATTCATTAGCAGCAAAGATTCTCATGTGTCTTCACCCAACCTACAATTTATAACTCAGCGTTCGCTCATTTTTGACCCGAAAATTTAATTAACCCTTACAGGGCTTACAATCTAGGCTCTACAAGCAATTCCAGCATTTTGAGTTCAAACAAGGTTTTAGCCATTTTTATGGTTTA
>NZ_NTFS01000358.1:4980-6772 GCF_002289455.1 Brunnivagina elsteri CCALA 953 | reverse complement strand
TCAAAACTTGCCATTTTGCTCTTGCATTTGTGCTTGTAACCAAACATTAAAACGTTCATTCAGTAATCGCTGAACCATAGAACTATCTAACTTCGCAGGCAGCAATTTTTCCAAACGCATTAATACTACCCACTCCCCAATTTGCGTTGGTGGAAGCAACTGCTGTGGTTGAACACTAGACAAAATTTTTGCCATAACTGGATGGATTGATTGTAACTCCACAGGTCCAACTAAACCATCCGTTTCCACCTCTACACCTTGGGAATATTCCTGTGCTAGTCGAGCAAAAGATTGTTCTCCCTCAGAAATACGAAAATACAACTCTTGAGCCAAAGCCATATCATTTGTACGCAACAAAGAATAAATAACCCTGTCGAGTTGAGACTTCCGTTGGTGAAAATATGCCTCTAAATCCCCACTCCAAGCAGTTTTTTTAAACTTTTCTATCTTTAATTGCCGAATTGCAATTCCATCCAATTGCTCTGAAGTTAAACCATTTTGCTGCAACCAATTTTGACGTTTAGCATCAGAATCAAACTGGTATTGTTGAGCAATTTGTTCAATCGCAAGTTTTTCCTCTTCTTCCGTACACCTTATTTCTGCGATCGCACTATCTATCACCAATTCTCTTAACAGTTGTGGCAACATTTGGTACTGTGCCAGCACTTGCATCATTTCTTCTGATGTCAGTGTGTTTAGACTCGATAAATGAGTAGCTGTTTGCTCTAGAACAGGGAACATATACTTGGAAAGAAAGTTATATTACTCAAGATTCTCCCAGAAAAATACCCATAGAAGGTTACGAAAAGGTTATTAATTGATTGATTTTTAATTAAGCGATACATTCTCTATTCAAAAAGTATTCGAGAAAACAACTATTAAATCTCTTCCTTCCCTCATTCTTAGCCCTCTCCGCTTCTTGGCGGTTTAATCCTCTAATCATCAAAATTTGCTATTGAAATACTAGTACAAAACTTAAAAATAACCAACCAGAATATTCTGAATTTAACCTTATCGCAGTAAACACATAGACGACGTAATGTCAACCTAAAATATTAAGTTTAGTAAATTTTACCTTGATTTTGCATACAAAAATTTACCTTGTGACGTAGGCTTATTTATTAAAAAAGATTAAGTTCCAAATTATTTCTACGATTTAGTAAGCTTTTCAGACTTTAAAAAAATTCAATAACTAAAAAATTAATATACGTCGCCAAAGATTTTGACAAACTACATAATAGCAGAAAACCTTATTAATTGGTAAAAAATTGAGAATAGTGTCAACTAGTTGAGGAATTGTAACGGAATATTTTGCAAGTGTTAAATTTTGTAATTCATAAAAATCGCAGTAATAGCAACTAACCAATAACACTAGCTTATGCTTGTTCAAAAACAAATAGATTCCAAGAAGCTGGGAATTAGGAATCTAAAAAGATGGGAAAAATTTTGGTTTGCTATAAAACAACGGTTCACTTATGCGATCGCTATTTTGCCAGACTCAAGTTCATCTTGACGATTACATCATTAAAATCACCATCTCCACCACCAGCTAAATCTTCAAATCCCCAGGTGTTATTACCCAACAGACGAATATGGTCAACGCGATCGCTATTGGAACCTAAGAATGGGAAGTAAACGGTGGGATTATTGTTAGGGTTGCTGTCTGTGAGTTCACCCAAGCTACCATTAACAATAATCATGGGAGCCAGTATCGAACCGGGAGCGATTATTGCTGAACCAGTTTGGATGCCTTGGTTATTAGCAGCAAATTTCACAGCTTGTCCAGTGCTGG
>NZ_NTFS01000358.1:0-4831 GCF_002289455.1 Brunnivagina elsteri CCALA 953 | reverse complement strand
GATTATTGCTGAACCAGTTTGGATGCCTTGGTTATTAGCAGCAAATTTCACAGCTTGTCCAGTGCTGGCATCCTTGAGAACGTTATTAATTGCAGCTTGGAGATAATCAGCTTGATTTGCAGAGTTAGGATTTAAACCACCAACTAAACCATCAGTGCTATCAACTGTATAGAAATAAACTTCGTTGTTGAAATCAGCTTCACGGTGAACGGAGAAATCAACTTTGATATTAGCGGATGCTTTAGTTAAATCCAATAATTCTGAGGAATTTTTTCCTTGTAAAGCACTTCCAAAAGGAACAGATTCATTACTTAACTCTAGAGAAAATACCATATCATTAAAGTCTTTATCACCTCCACCGATTTGGTCTTCCCAAGCAAAGTTAAATTTACCATTTCCTAAATTGTCTACCTTTAGCTGTGGAAAAGCATCAGAGCCAAATCTAGAACCTAAAAGAACTTTGCTAGTGGGGATTTGATTGCTGAGAATACCATCGGTAGTACCATTTTGTACCATGTAGAAAACAATGCGATCGCCACCTTTAATTCCTTCTACAATTCGAGAAATTTCATTAGACTTGAAACCATTAGGAGGGTTAGAAATTCCCGATAGTAATATCTGAGATTGTTTCAAAGCAAGTTTTAAATAAGCATCTTCATTTTGGGCAGTTAAGGAATTACCAGTATTAGGGTCAATAATTGTACCTTTGTTATCCTTGACAACAAAAAAACCAACTTCGTTGACGAAGTTAGCATCAATACTGGTAAGTTTGACTTTCAGATTTGTTTTAGCAGATGGAGAACCACCAATAGTAAATATATTGTCTTTGGTATCGATAATATTAGGAATATTAGGAATATTAGGAATATTAGGGATGTTAGGGATATTATCCGTACCGATTAATACATTTCCAGAATTAAAACTAGCAACTTGTGTATTTTTAACAATTGCAAGTTTTTTACCAGTTGCACTAATAATAGAGTCTGTTCCCTCTTGTGTAATTGTGAGGTCACTAAATTTACTTATCTGTTCCAAATCAACCCGAATTTTATCTAGTGTTGATTCAAAATCATTAATAGTATTGGGATTTTCTGGAGCTTCAACATTAGCAATCCAAAATATATCTAGACCAATACCACCAGTAAAGCTACTACCACCATCACCAGCATAAATTACATCATCACCATTATCACCAAATACCTGGTCATTAATATCAGGGAAAATTATATCATTATCGTCACCCCCATAAAGTTTATTATTTCCCTTCCCATCAGAATAGAGAATATCGTCTCCTTTATCCCCGTAAAGTTCATCTTCGGTATAGGCAAATAACTCATCATTTCCCTCACCACCACGCAGAATATTTTTTCCTATTCCGGTTGCAGCATCAAGAATATCATTTCCCGCTAAACCGAGTAATTCGTCATTACTCCCTAATGTTCTTAATTCATCCTTATTAGAAGTGCCATTAATAATAGCCATATTACTTCCTAAAATTTTTCTGATTGAATAAACTGTCGATAATTTTTAGATATTTAGATATTGAATAGCAATGCAAAATTTTTCATTCAGCTTAATTTGCTGTCGAGACTGGTAGATTATCCTACTTGTATCAATCATGAAAATAACAGATAAATGTATTAAAATAAGTCGTAATTTATCATTTATCTATCCCTGATATTGCGAATTGAATCATATCACTAAAATTCATTTTTCAGCATTAAGTCTACTCTCTTAAAGAGTTAAGTTTTGATTAAGAAAAAGATATATAAAAAAGACAGATTAAAATATCATCAATTCAATTAATTTATTATTTGCATTCACTTTTATGGTGTTGCATTTGTAATAAATTTATAATGCTGATACCTTTATCAATTCATAAACAAAAATCTTTATGTCTAGCTCTAGAAATGATTGGTTTCCTACTCCCATTTGGCATTTTACAGTCGATAACTATCAAAGATTAAATCCAATTTTGTTGCAAGAAATTGATGCAGAACAGCAACGCGATCGCAAAGGAGAGAAATGGTCAAATATACTCGGATGGCATAGTGTGAATAATTTACATGAACGCGATCGCTTCTCTGAATTCACCCAAATTATCCATAAAAATGTCCTGGAAGTCGCAACATTTTTACGTTGGGATTTACAGCAATTTTCCGTTAATATCACAACTTGCTGGGCAGTTGTCAATGGAAAACTGGCATCAAATTCCGTGCATAATCATCCAAATTCAATATTGAGCGGGGTTTATTATCTCAAAGCTCCAGATAACTGCGGGAGCATATTTTTTTCCGATCCTCGTCCAGCCTCACAGATGTTGATTCCCCCTGTGACTGAGTTTAATTTATGGACTTTTCCTAAGGTTAGTTATAAACCTCATGAAGGTACAATGTTATTGTTTCCCAGTTGGCTTTTGCATGGGGTAGACATGAATATGAGTGAAGAAGCTCGCATTTGTCTGAGTTTCAATATTGGTATGTCCCCTCTGAAATAACAAAAAAATAGGATGAGGATAGGTGGAACTAAGTTCTGCCCATCCTACATCTATACAATTAGTATTGTTCTTTCAATTGGTATTAGGCGAAAGTAAAGTTAGCAGAGGTTAAGCTAGAAGTATCAACCCCAGTTAATGTAGCGATCGCATTACCACCAAAAGCAATGGTGTTACCAGTACGGATTAAATCGGCAAAGCCGAAACTTGCTCCTTGGAAGCCAAGCACATCAGTACCAGCTTGGAAATCGAGTACGGTATTGGAGCTAGATGGAGCTTCAGCAGTAAATATCCAGAATTGGTCAGCACCAGCACCACCAGATAGGAAGTTGCCACCACCAGTACCAACAAAGAAGCGATCGCTGCCATCACCACCCAATGCACGACCATTGGAACCAAGGAAGAAGTCGTCATTCCCAGCACCACCAGAAGCACGGTAGCCACTAGCGTCTGTAGCTTCAAATATGTCATTACCCGATCCACCAAAAGCGCGATCGTTGTTAGCTACAAAAATAGTATCAGCGCCACTACCAGTGTCAATGCGGTTGCCACTGGCTAAAGCTCCACCAATGACGCTATCAACTGTGTCGTTACCAGCACCAGTAAAAACGATGTCATTAATACCATCAAAACCTGTGCTGATGCCTGCTTCGATTGTATCAGCACCAGAAGTAGCACCAGTAACTAAGGAAGAGCTTTGAATAAGTTTGGCAGTAGGAGCAATCAAGAATGATAGCTGACCGCCTTCAACCAGGTTTTCTTGTCTGGTTTTAGTTCCATCACCGTTGCCATCAATATTGGTTGCAGTGATAATTGTGCCATCACGAAGGCTGTGAGCCTGAACATCAAAGATAAACTGTGTACCAGGAGCATTACCAAACAGAGTAGAAACATCAAGAATACCGGAAGTTTCCCAGTTCCCGATATCATTTGGGCTAGGGTCTGTTTGACCCGCAGGTAAAGCAGAGCGATCAATTTGTGCAACTTTAGTTAAGCTGGCTGCTGGATTTGTAGCAGCAGGATCGAGAACGTAAATAGATGCTTCTTGCCCAGATGTTGCTCCCCAAATATTTGCTCCTAGTGCGCGGTCTTCTTGAATGTAGATTTTACCATTATCAGCCCAATCAAGGTTATCAGGACTACGTAAACCGAAGTCTTGTTTATCAGCATCGTTGCCATCATAAAGGATGTCAATTTTTGCGGTGATATTACCTGTATTAATGTTGTTAAAATCAACATCAATTTTGTAGGTTGTACCCCAAACATCTGGTCCAGCAGTAATACCAGTAGAAGCTAAAACAGCTTGAGTACCATCAAAAGGATTAGTGGCAACATCTTCAGGACGAGAGAATAGGAAGGCATTAACAGCGACAGCTAACTCGTTTTGCTTGGCTTGTGTGGCAAAACCTTGAGTGTCATAACCTGTAGTGTTTGCTTTTGTAGGATCGTAGTAAGCAATTTCTACAAACTTACCATTTGTGTTATTACCACTGCCTTTAAATTCGCCAGGATTAAGTTCAATTGCATCAGTAGCACTTGCTGGATCGTCAGCCACCCATACGAACAGTTTGCCCTGTGCTAAACCATTACGTTCAAGGAAACCACCAGCTTTTTTATCGCCAACATAGAGATATAAAGGCGCGTTATTTCTATCGTCACCAATTAAAAAAGCAACTTTGTCAGTGCGAGCTGTGTTTAATTCTGTGACGTTTTCCCATGCAGCACGACCGAATGCAGGTAGTGCATATAAAGTATTTGTTTGTGTATCTAAGGCGAATTGTGTGCCATTATTGGTTTCTTCACCAGTCATGAAAATACGATCAGCTAAACCAATACCAGCACCAAATTGGTTCGCTTCAAACAAAGCAGCAGAACAAAAACGTTGAATACCACCAAAATCTAAGTCAGAGGCTGCATCAACAACTTCACCTTTGCGGTTGATAATTTTGTCATGGGCAAGCCCAGCATCGGTAATTTGCAGTGTGCGCTTGTCAACATCAAAATAGTTAACTCTTGCACCAGGAAGTTGAGTACCGTTTGCCAAGGTGTATTTATAGCCTTCAGTAGCACCAACTTCATTTACAACCAATAAACGTACTGTGGTGTCATTAAGCGAAAAAGCACCAATACCATCGAGAATACCGGGGGGAACATAATCGCCAATTTTGTCGCCAACGGTAAAGATTGGATCGACTGTGTAACCATTTATTCCTTTAACTTGGGAAGGCTGAGTTGTGTCGAATGGTGTATTAGCCATGAAAAATAATCTCCCTAAAGTTTGATTGTTTAGATATCTTTTCGAGGCAATGGACTTAAACGATTACTATGTTACCTAGC
>NZ_NTFS01000357.1 GCF_002289455.1 Brunnivagina elsteri CCALA 953 | reverse complement strand
TGCAATACTATTCTGGTAGGCTTTTCATTTATTACTCTTTTATTTTACACCATATTCTTAAAAGAGTCGCACCCAAACGCTTTGGCTGTGAATCGGAAGCCTTGCGTTTTCTTTGTCCTCCCCCTTCATGGCATGGAGACATCATTACATGGATGGTCTTTGCTCACTGGATTGCGATCCTAACTATCCCCTCCGCTATTTTGGGTGCGCTAGGATTGCTGCTTTCTTGGATTCTAAAGAATAAGCGATCGCGAGCAAACGCAAACATTTCAGGGAGACCATCGGCCATTTTTAGCCGCAGTCGTCGCCACAAAGTAATTGCAGGAATATGTGCAGCCATTTCACAGAGGTGGAAACTGCCGATTCAAGCAGTACGGATTGTCACCGTGGTCTTAGCGATTATCGTACCTGGACTTGTTTTGTCACTTTATCTTTGGGGTTGGTTGGCGTTCCCCTTAGAGCAGGCGATCGCAGCTCATTAGAAATTGGCGATCGTACTGTTTCTCACTGAGAAAAGTTTTGTGCTGACTAACACTGGGTTTTAAATAATCTACAGAGCGAGGGCAATCAATGTTAGATACAAATAGTACCAGCACTACACCAGGGACTTTGCCTAAAGGTTATCAAGAAGTGCTTTACGACAAGATAAACAAGCCCCTTCGGATCATCGTTTTACAAATCCTTTCAATCCCTCTTTTTGTAGTCTTTGGGCTAATTTTTCTGAATGTCGCTATTGGGATGGGAAAGCTGCCATCGCGTATTCAAATCGGGCTAACTGGAATGATTCTCCTTCTCGCAGGGACTATACTGACTTTGGTTCTGCATGAACTTACCCATGGCGTGGTAATGCGGATGTTTGGCGCAAAACCTCGCTATGGTGTTCTATGGAAACAGGCAATGTTTTATGCCACAACCCCCGGATATGCTTACCGCCGTAATGACTATTTGCTCATAACACTTGCGCCATTATCCATTCTGAGCATTCTCGTGATTCTGGGAATGTGGTTTGTGCAGGGTACTCTCTGGGTAGCCCTATTCGCGATCTGTGGAACCATCAACGCGAGTGGAGCAATTGGAGATATATGGATATCAATAATAGTGCTTCGGTATACCAGTACAGCCTATGTAATGGATGAGCGGGATGGGATACGAGTATTTTTGCCCAACCTTGAAGTTAGAAAAAAGGGAATACAGAACTCGTTGGCGCAGCCTTTCTGGAAGAGAATCGCCTTCATCAGATTCTTACATACTGCGATATTCGTATTCTTCAATATAGTTATGGCAGTTCTATTGTATGAAGTTGTTGCTGACAAAATCTCAATTCTCACATGGATCGCACTAGCATTTTTTGCGATCGAAGTAATTGTTCTCATCGCCAACAATTGGACTTGTCCCCTGACAATTTACGCCGAAAAATTGGAATCCTATCGTGGTCAAACAACCGACATTTTCTTCTTGCCAAAGTGGTTTGGCGATCGCATGTTTATATTCTATGGTGGCTTACTAGTATTTGGACTTCTGCTTCTTGTAATTAGACTATTGACTTGATGGAAGAAATTTTAGCTAACTGTTGAAAGAGAAGGCAAGCCATACTTTTTCGTTTAGCTTTAAAGCTTTGTAATGTATTCAATCAATTCATACAGGAAATACTACATCTACCTGCCAAAATATTTGCAGAAAGAGAGTTAACTTAGATTACAAAATAATAACAAGGCACAATGTCATGAATCCGATCGCGATCGTATGGGGAGCATCCACTTTTGGAAGAAACACAATTATTGAGTGCCAGAAACCTTACTATATGGGTTGTCTAAAAAAGTCTATCCGCCAAAAGTGGATGCTCCCATCGTATGTTTGTATTCTATGGTGGCTTGCTCATCGTTGCACTTCTGCTTCTTGTAATTAGATTATTGAGTTGAACATTTCAAATAGAAAGATAAGTAAAGTTTAGTTAGAGGCGATTTGTAAAGAATTAATGCGTTTTGATACCACTTATCCAATTCCAAAAGTCCCATCAACACGATTTCAAGCATCCCTATGCTACAACAATAGAGAATAATGTTCTCCAGTCAATATGAAGAATTTAATGGAAACTCTAAGACGAAAAAAGAAGCAAATACCCAGATGGGCTTTTACTGTACTTGTATCTTGTGTGATGTTATCAGTCGCAGGAACAATTCTAGTATTCGTCTGGTATTATCAGCAAAATAATCTTGATTCTCTAAATAATAAGATTGAAGATTTAAACAAGAGTATCTCAGCAACCGGAACTATCCCCAAAGACAACCTAATGGGAAAACTCAGTGCAATACCAATACCTTCGCCATATTTATGAGTAGTGACGCACTATCAAACCTTGTAGAAACACGGTTTTTTCGTACTAGGCAAATATCTATTATAACAATACCTTCGCCAAGATAATGACTGGCAAAAATGCTTTTGCCATCAACGTTTCAGGCAAAAACAAAATTTAATTCTATCCGTTCTAAGGTGGTCTCAGAGTCCTTATATACCATTGCTTTCAATCTAAAAACCCGGTCTGGAAAAACGGGAAGGATTTATTAACAAACCTAGTACTTATAACAATACCTTCGCCAGATTTCTGAGTGATGACGTAACATCAAAGCTTGTAGGAGCAAGGTTTTTTCGTATGAGTGAAATAGCCTTTATAAATTCCAGAGAACTTAAAAACCATGTCCGGTATTCCCGCACAGTATTTTTACGTTGTAAAGCTTGATATATAGGGACTCTGGAGTCGCAGCCTAACAGATAAAACCGATATTTGCTTTAACTGAAAACCTTGACGGCAAAAGCCTTTTTGCCATTCATACTTTTGGCGAAGGTATTGACACTGAAAACTTTCTTCCTAATTCTTCCAAGTAAAAAATAATTCGCTCTCCAGTCTCGTTTAGATCGTGTGGTCAATGTTTTATTAACTACTGTCAAGCGATTACCCCATACTCAGAAAATGTTGAAAGGCGATCTTTCTTTGGGGCGATCGCCCTCTAAAACACATCAAATCATTTGAGAATATTTGTTGTTGGGTAGAATTGCGATCGCCCCTTACAAACTTGAAAAGATGATTGTTGATGCGATCGCATTGACCTTGCAGTAAAAGCTGCGGTAATGTTCCATTAAAACAAGAATTGAAAGCAGTTGCGGTATAATGCAGAGTTAGCCCGCTAAACGAATGGTGGGGAAACAACTGAAATTTTGTTTGTCAATATTCAGGCTCAAACAGCGACCACAGGAAAATGTAGTTACGATATGGAAAACGTAGTTACGATATACTGATGCTATACATTGAGGTTTTTAAGTATGGCATCTTCTAAACTTGAGCATCTCCCTCAACAACAATGGCACCAGATATCGACTGCCGATGTCGCAGCATATCTTAAGACAGATTTATCAATGGGGCTGTCGAGTCTAGAAGTACCTCAACGTCATGAGGTTTATGGCTTCAATGAACTGAAGGGGAAAGCCGAAAAAAGCCCTGTTATTCGGTTTCTGATGGAATTCAATCAACCTTTGATTTATATTCTGCTCGTTGCTGGCATTGTGACGCTGCTGCTACAGGACTGGGTAGACGCGGGGGTGATTCTGGGCGTAACGTTGATTAACGCGGTGATTGGGTTTATCCAAGAATCGAAAGCTGAAAATGCGATCGCTGCCCTCGCCAAATCTGTTACTACTGAAGCGACGGTCATTCGGGATAACCAAAAGGTTCGGCTCAACTCTCGCGAACTGGTTCTTGGCGACCTCGTGTTGTTAGCATCTGGGGATAAAGTACCTGCGGATCTGCGGTTGGTGGCAGTTCGTGATTTACAAGTGAGTGAAGCCGCATTGACAGGAGAATCCGTTCCTGTCCAGAAATCAAACGCGCCCCTCGCTCTCGAAACCGTCTTAGCCGATCGCCTTAACATGGCTTATGCGGGAAGTTTGGTGACGTTCGGGCAAGCCAGAGGTCTTGTCGTGGCGATCGCGAATCAAACCGAGACTGGGCGCATTTCCCAACTAATTGAGCAAAGCGCTGGACTGGAAACACCACTCACCCGCAAGATTGAACGATTTAGCAAGACGCTACTTTACATTATTCTGGGTTTAGCCGCCTTAACCTTTGCTGTGGTGATGGGTCAAGGAGGAAGCTGGTCAGAGGGGTTTAAGTCCGCCGTTGCTCTAGCTGTGAGTGCTATTCCCGAAGGACTCCCCGCCGTCGTGACGGTAACGCTGGCGATTGGGGTCAATCGGATGGCGCAACGACATACGATTATCCGCAAACTTCCCGCAGTCGAAACCCTTGGCAGTACCACGGTGATTTGTTCTGATAAAACAGGCACTCTGACCGAAAATCAGATGACCGTCCAAGCAATCTATGCGGGTGAAACTTCCTACAAGGTCAGTGGTGTGAGGTACGATGCGGAAGGTTCGATTTTACAAAATGGACAGCCTGTTGAAATGAGTCAAGCCCCCACACTGCGCGAGTGTTTACAGTGCGGCGTATTATGCAACGACTCCCATCTCCAAGCCCAAGATGGGCAACTATCAGTAGCTGGTGATCCCACGGAAGGAGCCTTAATTGTTTCGGGTCAAAAAGCAGGGATAACCCAACAAACTCTGGAACAAGAACAACCGCGATTGGATACGATACCCTTTGAATCGCAGTTTCAATACATGGCAACCTTACACCAGCAAATAGAACTTGCCGATCGCCACGCGATTTATGTGAAAGGTTCATCGGAAGCAATCTTGAAGCGATGTCGTTACCAACTCGATGTCAATGGTCAATGCATCGCCTTAAACTGGGAGCGCATTGAGCAAATCACCCACGAGATGGCAGACCAAGGTTTACGGGTACTGGCTTTTGCCAAGAAAAAAATTTCAGCAGAACAACAGGATATTGACTACGATGATATTGAGACAAATCTAATTTTCCTTGGACTTCAGGGCATGATCGATCCCCCCAGAGTCGAGGCGATCGCCGCAGTGCGGGTCTGTCAGTCGGCGGGAATCCAAGTCAAGATGATTACAGGGGATCATGCCCTGACTGCTGCTGCGATCGCGCGTCAGATGGGACTGAGCCAAGATGAAGCAGCACCTGTATTCACTGGGAAACAGCTAGCAGCAATGAATGCTCAATATCTCGCCAAGGCTGTCGAAGCTAGTGCCGTGTTTGCGCGAGTTGCCCCCGAACAAAAATTGCGTTTGGTCGAAGCCTTGCAAGCAAAAGGCGAAGTTGTCGCCATGACGGGTGATGGCGTGAATGATGCACCAGCCTTAAAGCAAGCCGATATTGGTATCGCCATGGGGATTACAGGCACAGAAGTCGCCAAAGAAGCCGCAGATATGATCTTGACCGATGATAACTTTGCCTCCATTGAAGCTGCCGTAGAAGAAGGACGCACTGTTTATGGCAACCTACTGAAAACCATTGGCTTTATCTTGCCCGTTAATGGTGGCGAAGCCATGACAATCTTGGTGGGAATCCTCGTTGGAGCCTCCCTGCCGATTTTGCCTGTCCAGATTCTCTGGGTAAATATGGTGAGTTCAGTTGCCCTGAGCGCGACCATAGCCTTTGAGCCAAAAGAAACAGGCACAATGGCGCGATCGCCCATGCCCCCCAATCAACCTCTTCTCACGGGTAAATTGTTATGGCGCATCCTGATTATTTCCATCTTCAATCTCATCGCTGTGTTTGGTATGTTTGAATGGATTTTGCAAACTACAGGTAATATCAATCTGGCTCGCACTATGGCAGTCCATACCCTCGTCGCGACTGAAACTTTCTACTTGTTAAGCATTAGTCAATGCATTCCATCTCTATTTTCCTATTTAAAAGATCCCACTCGCACATTTGCTTATATTCCTGCGATCGGTGTAGCTTGCGTTTTTATCTTGCAAATTTTCTTTAGCCAGTTGCGCATTATCAACCCATTATTTAACACCCAACCACTGAGTATGGCACAAGCCTTGATTTGCATCAGTGCAGGAATCCCAATCATTGTCCCTGCTTTATTCCTAAAGCGATTCGCTCCTCTGGCTTAAAGCTATTAGTGCGATCGCCGATCTTGTCGGGTACTTTAATAGAAATCTACTATTCCGCTTTCTGTTGGGCAGGAAGCTTACTGTGTAAGCGAAGTTTCACCGTAGGTAGTTCACAACCTCTTGTTGGAATGTCATTGATGGAACGATTTCAACTAATGGTTCAAGTTTTTGAAGGAGGCAATGTTGAAATATGCAAAGTAAAAACAGTTTAATCAATGCGTTGGAGACGATCTCTCGAATGCGACTACAAAAGTTAAAGTTTGACTGTAGCGGCTCAACCTAGCCGTTATACATTAGATATACTAGGGACAATTCGATCGGACAGCTCAATCCATGATAAAAACACGGCAATCTAGACATTCTGATCAAGAATCTAAGCATTACCCCTGAGTATCCTCAAGGGTTCTCAGTTTTAAACAACTGTCCAGAGAGTTGTTGACGCAGATTTATCAAACTAAAGTTAGAGTGTCCTTCGTCCGTTTTCTTGGCAATTTGGCGGAATTATTCCACTAGATTTAACGCCCTAAAGCACCTTTAGTGATGTCGAGTAGACTGCTGCCACCGAAGGAGATCGCCAGAAAAATCGAAGACGATAGGATAAAACCACAGACGCATAGAACTAACCCACCGAGGCTAATTGCCCCATCATCATTCAGTAAGCCAAAGCCTGTGACGAAGATCCCTATTGCCGGGAGAGTATTAGTGCCGGGGATCGGAATCATCATCGAAATCGACATAAGGGCGAGCGCTAAGCCAATGACAGTGCGACCAAGGAGACTGGTGCAAACCTGAGTCAAGCGTGGGCGGGAA
>NZ_NTFS01000356.1 GCF_002289455.1 Brunnivagina elsteri CCALA 953 | reverse complement strand
TATCCAGCTACAGAATTTTTCCCATACGTTGGCGCTTTCGCGTCTTTGTAAGGTTGCGGTCATGTTTTTATGATTGCTTTATTGTGATGAATGTATCGTGTAGGTCTATTTACCTGCCGATGAGTAAATACTAACTTCTTTATGAAAATTTGTAAAGGTTTTTAATAAAAGTATTGAAAATTCGGGTTTGGGGTAATTACTGCAATGGTTTACAGATTCCCGAACAAGTTTAGTGATGAATATAGATATGAATAAATGTTGGGGAAAAACCGCCAAGACGCGGAGAACGCCAAGAAGAGAGTAAAAGATACACAATTTTTTATAGTGCGATGTAAATCTGGTGGTGCGATAGCACTATATATAGTGATAAACCTTAACGTATGATTTCGCGGTTACTTCCTGGGGATTCGCTTTATTTTTGATTATGGTAGCGAACCCGATTACAGTAACCGGGTTCGCTGCAAAACTTAGTAGGGGGTCAGACTTTAACCCTGCCCTCTGCAAGTGCTTTTACATCGCTCACTGTGAGGGCATTACCACCAATTCCCCAGTCACCACTCTTGACCTCTTCGATCACGACCCAGGTCACTGAACGCAGATTTTCGCCTTCGATCGACACCATCGTATCCGTGAGCTTGCGGATCATCTCTTGCTTTTGCGCTGGTGTGAACACACCTTCAATCAGCTTGACATTCAATAAGGGCATCGGTTTTCTCCTGCTTATTTTGCGTAAAGGATGGCAGACAAAACGACCGTTCGTGCTTTTATCTATTTTGATTATTACGACCGCTCATGCTATTGTCAAGGTATGGGCAACATTTCGTCATCAAAAACCAGTTTGGAAGGAAAAAAGCCTCGCAAATCATTAAAAGGGCAGACGAGTCGCGAAACCATTCTGCTGACTGCGACGAGACTGGCTACTATTAAGGGATTGAGCAGCCTATCGTTAGGATATCTGGCTGCTGAGGTTGAGATGAGCAAGAGTGGTCTCTACGCTCACTTCAAAGACAAAGAAGAATTAGAACTGGCGATGATCGAAATGGCGGCGGTGATTTTTGACAGGGAAGTGCTTCAACCTGCGATGAACGCGCACGGGGGAACTGAACGGCTCAGGGTAGTGACTGATGCCTACCTTTCCCATCTCGAACATAAAGTTTTTCCAGGTGGGTGTTTTTTTGCTGCGGTTGCTGCGGAACTTGACACCCGTCCTGGTTTAGCACGCGATCGAGTTTTCCAGGTGATAGGTGGGTGGCTTTCATTATTGAGACAATGCATTCTTGAGGCGCAAGAGATTGGAGAAATAGATTCCAAGACGGACGTGGATCAGGCAGTTTTTGAAATCGAGGCGATGCTTTTGGCTGCGAATTTCCTTTTTGTCATGACGAACGATCTGATTCATCTGTCACAAGGGCGCAAAGGGATGGAAAATGTATTAGCACGGCTCTCAGTTGGCACGGAATTGAGAAAGAAACGCTCGATTCGCAGGACACCGTGATTTTGCCGCAGTGCTAAGTGACTGCAAGAAAAAGTACAAATACTTTTCCAACCTGGTCAATCATGCTTCGGCAGATATTGCCCCAGCAGAAATGCCAAAGCCGCCTAACTATTTATTGTACTGACAGTTTCCACATTTTATTACAATCTTTCTAGTTATGCGATCGCTGTCGAACTCACGTTAAATATTAAACAACAATGCTGCCAATAGTTCCTTGTCATAAATCTATTTATTTGTAGCCGAATATTTGCCGATAAGCAGAGCTTAATGCCCTTGGCATGTCACAATTAAAAATGCTCACTACCTCAATCAAACTTTAATGTCGATATGGCTCGATCTAGATCGACAGCTACAAATTTATCAAGTGGGATGTACATCCAACAGAGCGATCGCATTTGATCTGGGGTGGTATTTTGGAATCCAAGTGCTGATGCTAACTGTTGATCGGCTGGATGCATGGGTAAGGTATAAATGTCGCAAAGGTTGGGGAAGTCAGCTTGGACTATATCTAGGGTATTTTTGACATCTTTTAATAATTGTTTGATACTATTTTGGTTTTTATAGGGAAAGTCAATCTGCCATCCCCGAACATGAAGGGAGGTACATGAGGTATCCCCAGGTTTGGCTATTTTGATGGGATCGATTTCTACATCTGTATTTAGATACAGGCTTTTACCTGGAGGTAAAAAGAAGTTTTCTTCGGATTCGGCAGCTACGGGGTAAAGGATATAGAAAGCGATGGCATTTTGGGTTTCGGGATGTCTAAGTACTCGCATTCCCGCAGGATATTGATTTGCCCAGGTACGTAAAATGCGGGCAATGCGGTGGGGAACAATGGTATTTTTCTTGTTAATCCAGTTGTAATAATGTGCGAGGAAACTGCCAACGGGGATTGTGTCGATTCTGGGATTGAATGCGTCGGGAATTAATTGGATTGTTTCAGGATTTTGGCTGGTGTTTTCTGGATTTGCTGGATCGGGATGTTGCGATCGCCAACGTACTCGAATACAAATTGTATTACCATCAAAGTTTTTTTCAATTAAACCTAAGCCAACCAGCTTATCTAGCATCATTCCTGCTGCGCGATCGCTTCCTCGTTCTGAGTCGCTGTAGAAAAGTTCTTGCGCTTCTCGATGGGTACATGGAACAGAACCTTCTGGAAAGTCTAGTTGGGTTAAAGGTAATTTTGGTTTTTTACCTAGTTCGTATTCTTGTTTGAGTAATAAATAAGCCCATAGTTTGACGAAATACTCAGCCCGACAACGTGTTAAACCAACTTGTCCTTGTAATTGCATGACATATTTACGCTGTTCTTCTGGAGGGAAGAATTGGTCAATGTTGGTTAGATGGTTGGCTAGATGCATGATGACAGATTTATTCTTGGTAGCTAGCTAAAACTTCACCCTACTTCAGGACGATTCCGCAAATTTCGCGACAAACAAAGTTACTTCGTGATGGTTGGAATACTTACGAATAAGTCATTGCAGGTACATATTACCCATCAGGATAATGCAGCTATCTGGTTTATTGTTACTTATTTTTTCTGTCGTGAGTATCTAGTCTTTAAGGAGATAAATTATGCTTTCATCTGAATTTAGTAACCAATATAATATAACATCTACCGAAAGAGGTATTTTTGATGATAAAGATGGTGATGATTATATTGATAGCCAAAATATTGATAGTCAGAAGTTGCTGCCATTGCCACAAATATATTTATTACAGGCAGTGATTGAAAGTTTTGTCGATGGCATTTTAATACTGACTACTGAAGGTGAATTGCTTCATGCAAATGAATGTGCGCGTGAAATGTGTTTACAGTTATTGCCGGAAAATAAAGGAAATGGGATACCAGTGGAAATTTGGCAGGTTTGTGAGTCGCTAATTGAAAGTCGCGAACTTTTCCCTAATGAAAAAATTTTTATGGAGTTTGAAGTAGATAAACAATCCGTAAAATTGCGGATTCGAGTGCGATGGTTGGAATTTGATGATAATGAAGATAATTACATGATTGTGACTCTTGAAGACTGCCACGAATCTAGCCAAAATATGGCAATTCGAGATGCAAGAAAATTTGGTTTAACTGAACGGGAAGCTGAAGTGTGGTTGTTACGTCGTGAAAATTTTTCTTATAAGGAAATTGCTAAACAGCTTTATATTACGATTAATACTGTTAAGAAGCATTTGAAGAATATTTACGCTAAACAGCAAGATATGGATTTTGGGCAATGGGCATAGGTGATTGGGCATTAAGGATTAGAAATAGTTAGAGGGTTAGAAAATAAAAAATTAGAGAAAATAAAAAATAAGCAATAGGAAAACAATTGCTTATTCCTCATTTCCCCATTCACCATTCCTACGGTGTACACACAACTAGTATTGCCAAGGGTTTTAAGCCTTATAGACCATTTAATCTGTCATTACTTCGCTTCGCTCGTAATCGCAAAAACTACGGGATTACGCGATTGCTACCCTGCGGGAACGCTAAGAGCGTAGCTTGCTTCTCCGCTTCGGAGTACGCAATGACAGGCTAAAGTGAGACGATGAAACCAAGCTTCAGATGTAATTTTAAGACTTGTGCGTACACCGTAAATTCCCCATTCCCAGTGCCCATTTACCTATGTATATTACCTACAGCCCTGCCTACACTATTGTCCCAACTTATGAGTGCTTTAATCGCTGTACTTATTGTAATTTTCGTGTAGAGCCAGGTAAAAGTCCTTGGATGACTTTATCTGAGGCAACAAAGATATTTCAAGACTTAAAAAATCAAAATCAAATTGTCTGCGAAATTCTCATCCTGAGTGGAGAAGTACACCCAAATTCATCTCGTCGTCAAGAGTGGTTTAAACTTATTTATAATTTGTGTGAATTAGCACTAAAAATGGGCTTTTTACCACATACGAATGCTGGACCATTGAGTTTTGGGGAAATGGAAGCTCTTAAACAAGTTAATGTTTCAATGGGTTTAATGTTGGAACAAATAACCCCAAAATTGTCAGAGAATGTCCACAAATACGCACCAAGTAAGTTACCTGAAGTTAGGTTACAACAAGTACAATGGGCTGGTGAGTTGCAAGTACCTTTTACAACAGGCATATTACTGGGGATTGGAGAACAAGAAAGCGATCGCACTCGTAGTTTAGAAGTGATTTCTCGGATACATCAACGCTACAATCATATCCAAGAAGTTATCTTGCAACCCTATAGCCCAGGAAGTCAGCAAAGCTATGATGCACCTGGATTTGACCCACTTCAATTACCTGAACTTATCGCGGAAGCAAGGGAAATTTTACCTGCGGATATCGCAATTCAAATACCACCTAATTTAATTCCCGACAAACAGTGGTTAATTGCTTGTTTAAAGGCTGGAGCAACTGATTTAGGAGGAATTTCACCCCATGATGAGGTAAATCCTAATTATCCCCATCCAAAGATAGAAATACTAAAGAAAGATTTAGAAACTACGGGTTTACAATTAGTCCCAAGGTTGCCAATTTATCCACAATTTGATAGGCACTTGTCAAAAGAAATACAGACTAAAGTGCAACAATGGAGACATAATATTAATAACTTTGGAGATTAGGAGGAGATAAGCTCAAAAAATCCGGAAATTATCGGAAAGAGGTGAAGTTAAAAATATTGACCAAGTTTTAAGGTTGATTAACTCTTGGGTGGGAAGTTATGCTTAATGCTGGTGAAGGAAAGGATTTGGTTGCTTGTGAGTTTGAGGTTTTACCAACCGAGGTAAATGAACATTTACTTGAACATTTACTTTGGTGCGATCGCGCTGATGGTTTTACCGATTCTGGGCATTATGATGAAGCTGTACATGCATATCAACAAGCTTTGAAAATTAAATCTAATTATCAAGAAGCTTGGCTGAATCTTGGTGCAGTTTTGTGTGATAAGCTACAAAAATATGAAGAAGCGCTAATCTGTTTTGACAACGCTTTGAGGATTAATTATTTGGACGATTTCGCTTGGTATAATCGTGGAAATGTCTTAGAACATTTGCAACGCTACGAAGATGCTTTAGCTTGCTATAATATTGTCTTAAAATTCAGCCCAGACGATGAAGCCGCATGGTACAGTCACGGTTGGATATCGTATGAATTGGGTGATTATGAAAGTGCGATCGCATCTTTTGATAATGCCTTAGAATTAAACCCAGAAGATGATTCGGCTTGGTACAATAAAGCTTGCTGTCATGCACTCCAAGGTGATATTCTGCAAGCGGTTATGAGTTTGAGCGAAGCAATTCAACGCAGTCCAAATCAATACCACCAAATGGTAAAAACCGAAACTGATTTTGATGATATTCGCGATGATGTTCGTTTTCAAACTTTGATGCAAGAATTATTTTTGGTAAGCTAATATTTGTTACCAAAGAAAGGCAGCAGGAATAAAATATATACTTTACCCTTTGTGTTGAAAAGTTTTGTGGAAGATTGCTTTCCACAAAACTTTTTGCTGTCACTTTCTTTTAAAATCCTTAAATTTATCCAAAATCTATATTATAGGGTTTCTGTTTGTCTTTTTCCTTCCACCTTCTCATCTCAGTAAAGTCACCTAATTACTGGAGTTTAGACTAAACTCCAGTCTTGATACTCGGCTATTTTGTCCAGGTAGTACCATTTGACCATTTCATGCAATTAGGCGCGATTAAAGTTGCCGTGTGGATTGCATCATCAGTAAAATTAACAGTTGCTTGACCAGGCGCAGTCATATTTCCCCGTGCATTAGGGCGATTATATTTAGACATCCCGATTAGGAGTTCATCGCCTACCTGTCTGATCTTTGGACCATATTCGCCTTCATATTTCCAAGACCCCGCAAATTGAGTTGCCTGCCAAACCGTGCCATTATTCCAACTAATTTGTCCGTCTCCGTTTAAAGTACCAATAAAAGTTCCATCATCAGGAAAAGTGACTTCGATTTTAGTGGGGTTAAGCATCCGTCCCATAGCAGTTGGTCGCCTAAAATTTGACATGTTCACTCTAATCCGATTACCGCTAATCTGACTGACCGGAATGCCTTTACCAGAGTGAAACCAAGTACCATTAATCATCGAACAAGTACTCTCACGAGCAATTCTCATCGGTTGACGGCTGGGGAAGTCTTCTGCCTTGGTTTGTAGGGCACTTGTAGAAGCGATCGCGAGTAGAGTAGCGCCAGCAAAAATAGCAGCTACGGATTGAGGGATTTTCATCAAAGTATTTACCTGAGAAGTAATTATTAATTTAGAAGTTTTCTGTCGATAGTGTTAACAACAATAGATAGAACCCACATTTCGGAGTTATGGAAAACTTTGCAATAATTCCCCGACAGTTTTATAGGGGAAGACTCGAATCATTGTCCAATGGATATAACTGTACCAATCTCTATTAAGA
>NZ_NTFS01000355.1 GCF_002289455.1 Brunnivagina elsteri CCALA 953 | reverse complement strand
TTACCAAAGAGAGAGTGAGCAACTACGTTTGGAGTGGGGTTCCATATTAGTCAAATTTTAAGCAATTCACAGCATAGATTACCAAATTCCAAATCACTATGAATCAACAAAAACCATTTCGTTTAATTACTATTCCTGTTAGTCACTACTGCGAAAAAGTGCGCTGGGCATTAACAAGACTGAAATTTAATTTTGTCGAAGAACCTCATTCACCACCATTTCATCTATTATCAACGGCAAAATTAGGAGGGAAAACCACTCCGATTTTAGTCACAGACACAGAAATATTTACAGATTCTACAGATATTTTGAAATATTTGAATTCAATTACACTGGATGAAAATAAACTATATCCAAGTAATCCAGAACTGCGGCAAAAAGTTGAGGAATTAGAAGAATTATTTGATAGTGAATTAGGAGTAGCGACCCGTCGTTGGGGTTATTCTTATATTAGTAATGACTACAAAAATATTCAGCGTTCTTGGTGTCAAGGTGTTCCCAAAATTCAAAAAATATTATTTCCTTTGAGTTTCCTTTCTATGCAAAAGATATTGCAAAACAAATTCCAATTAACACCAGAATCTAGTCAAGAATCATACGCACAAATCAAGATACTTTTTGCACAAGTCGATGAATTATTAGCAGATGGACGTACTTATTTAGTCGGGGATAAATTTTCTGCTGCTGACTTGACTTTTGCTACCCTTGCAGCTCCTGCAATTCAACCTCCCGAACATCCAATTACACGTCGTCCATTAGAAGAATTGCCAGTCAAAATGGCATCAGAAATTAAGGAGTTACGAGAAACACCTGCTGGTCAATTCGCATTGAGATTGTACCGTGAAAGAAATATTTAATTAGAATTAATTTGCATAATTATTGAGATTCATTTCAGGAAAAATCATCAATGTTGAAATTTTACTACAATTCTCGTTCCCCAATGGCTCGTCGTGTATGGCTTGGTTTGCTGGAAAAAGGAATTGAATTTGAGCCTATATTAATGAGATTAAATGGTGACCAAATGCAATCTGAGTATTTGGGATTAAATCCATTTCATCATGTTCCGGTAATTGTTGATGGTGATTTTCGAGTTATTGAATCTTTGGCTATTTTAGATTATTTAGAAGCAAAATATCCCATACCTGCGCTGTCACCAAAAGAACCACAAGCATTAGCAACAGTGAAAATTGTACAGATGGTATCGAGTAATGAGCTATTACCGAAATTGATTACATTATTATTTGAAAATGAGGATTCACCCAAATATGTACATGCAAAACAACATATAGATATTGTCTTGAAATTTTGGTCAGAAATTCTAGGAGATAACTTATATTTTGGTGGTGATAGTATCAGTCTAGCGGATATTATTGCTGGCACAGATATATCTATGTTGAAAAATATAGATATTGGCTTAAGTAATTATCCGCGAGTGAATAATTGGTTGCAGCGTTTAATGCAGCGCGAAGTGTGGCAAAAAACAGAATTAACAGAAGAGGAACTCAAACAGTTTAAGCGAGTTTTTATGATATTAAATCGTAGGAAGAATAGGGAGAAATAAAAAACCTCAGCCTTTTATGAACTGAGGTAATAGTTTAATCAGGGTGCATCTACCTCCTCTATATCCTCAACTTGAGTAACGGTATCGGGACAAAAATAATATTTACTATTTTGGGTTCATGACTTGATTGAGTAACGCTTTACCTTTAGGGTTGAAAATTCTCAAACGATATTTACCACTGCTTCCCACAGGTGACATTGAGTAAGTGTAACCTTCATTTTCCCAAACGTAGCTACCCCGACTATAGTTGGATGCTTCGGGAATTGTCAGACAGCGATTCTTGCGATCGCATCCCGTATAAGATGCCGAACCTGCAAATCCGACAATTTTGACAGTGTAACCTCCCCCTGCATACAAACTTGCATCTTCAGCTAAAACGGGTGCTAAAAACGATAAACTAGCTACTAAAGCTGTGCTTAAAGAAAGAATTGAAAATTTCATACTAATCTGACTGCGTAATTAATATCAATAGTATAAAACGACACTAGTATTTTGTCATTAGTTTTGCTATCACAACCCTTTGAAAAACCCATCTACAAATTTATGACCGAGCGATCGCAAACTTGGCACATCGTCAAACAACCGCAAGGAATATGCGAAATTGTCCCCAGCGAACAAATCACCGAGGACAATCAAGAAATTAATAACCTAGAAATTACCGAAAAATGGGGACCATTTACATCCCAAGGAGATGCGATCGCACGTCGTATCGGTTTAATTCGCGCGGGCAAATGTCAACCTCAGTAATTCAAGAGTTAGGAGTTATGAATTAAGAGTTATGAATTAAATAAAGAAAATTTAATTATTCTTAACTCCTAACTCCTAACTATTTAAACCTACTTTTCCGCTCTTGTGGTTCCTGTGGCAGCAATCTGCTTACCTAAAACTTCCACTGCCTTGACAAATTGTATATCTTTCATTGTACCGAGTGTATCGCGACCGCGTAACCACAATTCTTGACGCTGCTTATCTGTCAACTCAGCCTTGACATCGGGGTCAATACCGTGCTTATTGATATCGCGACCATTAGGGGTGAAATACTTTGCGATCGTCACAGCCATACCCGAACCATCATCAAGGGGACGCACAGACTGCACTAAACCTTTACCAAAAGTCTGGGAACCCACAATTATCGCTCGCTTATTATCCTGGAAAGCACCTGAAAGAATTTCACTGGCACTTGCCGAACCTTTATCAACAAGGACAACCAAAGGTTTATCAGTGAGAGCTTTACCAGAAGCGACTTCCCGCTCTGGTTCCCCTTTACGGTCTTTTGTCGAAACAATCGTCCCCTTATTCATCCACATCCGAGCAATTTCGACACTGGAGAACAGCAAACCACCAGGGTTTCCACGTAAATCCAGAATGTAGCCTGCAACTTGCTTTTTCTCTAAATCCTTGATGGCATTCTGCATTTCCTTCCCAGCATTAGCACTAAACTGGTTAAGGCGAATGTAGCCAACATTACCAACTGGAGTTTTTTGCTGGGAAAACTTAACCGGATGGATTTCAATCTTAGCGCGGGCAATAACAAATTCCTTCTGCTCTTTACCTCGTAACACTGTCAGCTTCACCTTAGTTCCGGCTTCCCCTCGGATTAAAGACACAGCTTGATTGGTATCCATCCCTTCTGTGCTTTTACCATTAATTTTGGTAATGATATCCTTCGCCAAAACACCCGCTTTAGCTGCTGGAGTATCCTCAATTGGCGAAATAACAGTCAGCTTTTTGGTTTTTTCATCAAGACCAATTTGGATACCAATACCCGTAAGTTCCCCTGAGGTATCCACTTGCATGTTCTTGAATTCCTCTGGATCCATAAACCTGGTGTATGGGTCATCCAGCAGTTTCAGCATTTCCCTGATGGACTTATAGGCTTCCTGCTTGTTGCCGTAAGACTTGTTTAAATACTTTTTGCGAACCGCTTGCCAATCAACTTGATTGAAAGTACCGTCAACGTATTGGCGTTGGATAATTTGCCAAACTTCATCGACCAATTCTTTAGGGCTTTCTTTAAATAGAGCTTGTCCTTGGGAATGAATACCAAGACTTGTAACGGCGATTGTAGTCAGCGTTACAGCCGTAGCACCCAAAACAAGTCCACTTCTAGTAATTACCATAATGACTGCTGCGCCAGAGGAAAAATTTATTTTAATCAGTATGCTCAATCTAACACAGGCTACCACTGTACTGACTAAGCATATTTTGTTATTTCTGAATATTTTCTCTAAAATCCGGTTAATTGTGTGGCAGATAATACAAACTTTATCAAAAATTGGGAATTGGGCATTGTACTCAAAACTACTAAAAACCCTACTGCCTTCTTCACTTCCTCGACTTAACTAAATTTGCAATGCGTCTAACCAACTCTGTTGCTTCAACCGGTTTGGTAATATGTGCTTGAAAACCTGCATTAATTGCTTGATTTTTACCTTCTTCTCCTGCAAATGCCGTTAGCGCTAGTGCGGGTGTTTTTCCTCCCTGTTCTGATGATAATGCCCGAACTTTACGAATTAACATGTACCCATCTTCCTGAGGCATTCCAATATCACTAACGAGAATATCCGGTTTATTATGTTGGAATGTATCCAGTGCTTGAGCCACATTCGCGACAGGGATGACATTTGCTCCTGCTTCTTCAAGTACGGTAGCGATTAATTCCCGTGCATCATTTTCGTCTTCGACAAGGATGATTTTTAAGCCATTTAAAATACCTTGACATTCTGCTGATACTGTGTTACGGGTTATGATTTTTGGGGAGATGGAAGTTTGTTTTTTAGTAATGGCTAAAACTGGTAATTCAACCGTAAATGTTGCTCCTTTGCCTTCTCCTGAACTAGTTGCGCGAACTGTTCCACCGTGTAATTCGACGATATGACGTACTATTGCCAATCCTAAACCCAACCCTCCAACAGAACGGGTAGTTGAACCATCGGCTTGACGAAAGCTGTCAAATACGTAGGGTAAGAATTCGATTTCTATACCCTGTCCTGTGTCAGTGATTTGGATTTTGACTTGGGAAGAAGTTTGTTCAAGGCTAATTTTTACTTGTCCATCTTTTGGAGTAAACTTAATTGCATTAGAGAGTAAATTCCAGATAACTTGTTGCAAGCGATTTGCATCACCCCAAACTAATGCTTGGGGATTCAGTTGTGTTGTAATTTGAATTTGTTTCGCATCTGCTGCGGGTTTAATTGTATCTACAGATGATTCGACTATGGAGTGTAAATTGACTTCTTCAACATTGAGGCGAAATTTACCGCTAATTATTCTCGATACATCTAAAATATCTTCAACAAGCTGCCCAAGTAACTTAGAATTGCGATCGATAGTTTCTAAAGCACGAGCTTTTTTGTTTTCGTCAAAACTGCGGGATTGTAAAAGCTGTATCCAACCCAGGATAGCATTGAGGGGTGTTCGCAATTCGTGGGAAAGGGTGGCAAGAAATTCATCTTTGATACGGTTAGCTTGTCGCAATTCCTCGGTTTGTTGTTGCAATTGGGTAATTAGACTATTGCGTTCGAGTGCGGTTGCAACTAAGTCTGCTACTACTTGTAATAATGCTAGTTCATTTGAGTTGAGACAGGTTTGCGATCGCGTGGCAAATGCTAATGTACCAATTAATTTACCACTCGATAATAACGGATAGCAAGCATATGCTGTAATTCCCAAATTCCTGACTAAGCTAGCTTTTGGATCATTTGATTCCTGAATTTTCTCGACTATTATTGGCTTGTTTTGTTGTGCTACTGTTCCACACAACGCGAACCCTAATTCTAGCAATTCAATTTCCTGAGCTAAGTCTTCGCTTATACCTGCATATGCGTGGAGTCGCAAACGTTGATTACTGCTATCGAATAAATAATTAAAATAAATTTCGAGTTGTAATTGCTCGGCAAGTTGGTTAAATATGCTACTAATAAATTCCTTGGGTTGTTCCTGTACTAGTAAATCACTCGACATTTCATACAAAAACCCCAACCGTTGATTACTTTTTTGCATCGCATCGAATGTCAAAACTTGCGATCGCGTCATTCCAAATAGAATAAAACTCAGGATTACCCCACCTAATATCATATAGGGTACGAATTCACCTGCTGAATCTTTTTCTAATTCATGACGGGAAGAAAAGACAATTGTCCAAGTTCTTCCGGCAATATTCAGATTTCTTGTGGTTGTAAATTTTGGCTTGTGGGATGAATAATCCTTCCAATAATTTTTCCAATAATTACTAGTGGAAGAACTATGCAATAAACTTTGCGAATTTATTTTCTGATTGTCGTAAATATCAACATTTATCAGAGGATTTTGCTGATTTTTGAAAATTCCTGCTAGTAAATCATCTGCTCTAAATGGAGTGTAAACAAATCCTATTAACCCATTTCTTCTTTCGGCAACAGTTTTTTTGGCGCTATCTTTGCTATATATGGGTAAGTAAATTAAAAACCCAGCTTGTTTGTGCTGTTCAATTTCCTGTACTAAGGTGACTTTTCCTGAAGCTGCTGGTAAACCCGTATCTCTTGCCCGTTCCATCGCTGCACGACGAGTAGGTTCAGTAAACATATCGTAACCGATCGCGGCTTTGTTTCGTTTGTCGAGGGGTTCCAAATAAATTATAGAATGATATTCGTTTCGCGCTGTACTGGGATGTATGGTAAAATTAGAAATGCCTTGATTTCGCATATACGCAACTAACGACTGGGTATCTTCGGAAATAATTCGAGTCGAAAATCCAATCCCTTGAATTCCTGGATAGGTTTCCCGCAGTTTTAAGCGCTCAATATAAGACTGAAATTCCTGCTTGGTTATTTGCTGGTTAGTCGCAAACAATCCACTTGTTCCATGTAACAAGGCAACATAAGTGTTTAAGCGGTTTTGGATGTCACTTTTAGTTCTTTCAGCTTCATTCTGAAAACGCAAGGAGTCTTTTGTGCGGGATGCGATCGCGGCATAATAGGAAAATAAACCAGTTAGCAACAATGTTCCTAGCAAAATCGCGTAGGGAAACCAACCACGACGTGTTTGCGTAGGATTCAGTGACAAAACCAAATTTTTGTAAAGTGTATCCCCGCGATTTTCCATTTCTCAGGATGCCTATCCCAAAATTTTTTTAGCCTATAACCAAGGATAGCAATTAATACATTAATTGTTGAAAATATCTGACGAAATGATAATTATTTTTGTAACAATTTTATAAAAAACAAATGACTATAACATATTAGCCAAAAAAGATTATTTTAGAATAAAAAATTAGCATTGGTGATTTGGTTCTAACTCCAAGTGGAATGGTGAAGCTAGAGGAGGTTGTGATTATCATGCAGAGAATATATATAAATGGATA
>NZ_NTFS01000354.1 GCF_002289455.1 Brunnivagina elsteri CCALA 953 | reverse complement strand
ACCCAAATAAAAAATAAAAAGACGACCCAAATAAAAAATAAAAAGACGACCCAAATAAAAAATAAAAAGACGACCCATCGGGTCGTCTCTACGTATTATTTATTCCCTTGATGTATTGTTTTCACCCATTTCAACCGTTTTGGTCTGACGGACATCCTAGCTGTCACGCTGCTAATAACTACTAACCAATGAAGCATGTATATTGAGCCTCGTATGGTTTGTAGCAATATTAACAAATATGAGGAAACTCTAAATTTCTTATCTTTTCGTATCCGCGCTAACCCAACAAACATTCCTGTCACTGACATGCTCATGGCAACACCAGTAATCGGAGCTAGCATTAGGGGACGTTGGCGAATTATTGCCATCAAGAAATCGGGGATTAATGCCATCGGCAGAATATACTGCGATAGCATAAATATCATCATATCCAGGGTTTTGCGACTTCCCAAGCGATTTTTTAAAAGTAAATCCCAGTAGTCTAAATACCTCTGAAATCCACCTTCTGCCCATCGGTTACGTTGATGCCAAAGCGCGATCGCATCTGTTACACCTTCTTCTTTAACAGATGGATCGAATACGCATTCAATGTCCCATTTGTCAAGATGTAAGCGAAAAGTTAAATCTAAATCGTCGGTAATTGTTTCTTCGTTCCAACCACCGCAGCGAGATAGGGCTTCCCGACGCACAAATTGCCCGTTCCCTCGTAGTTCGGGAACTCCTGCGATCGCATTTCGATGGGACTGCAAAAAGGTATCTAGCGCCATTTCCGCATGTTGCCCTTTAGTCCAGAAATTTTCACCCTGGTTAGCAATAGCCTTTCGTACTTGCACTGCTCCTACCTGCTGGCGCTGGAACATGGGTACTATTTGCATCAATAAATTCGGGTGAATTTGGGCATCTGCATCAAACACAGCCAAAATTTCGCCTTTAGTCATTGGCAAAACTTGATTAAGTGCCCCAGATTTACCACCAGTGGCATCAGACGAACGGTGAAATACCTTTAAATTGTCGTATTCTTGGGCAAGTTGTGTTAATAACTGACCCGTATTGTCGCTGCTATTGTCGTCAACAATCCAAACTTCATAGCACCCTGCTGGGTATTCTAAGTTACATAAATTTTCAACAAGATTGCTGATAACAGCTTCTTCATTTTTTGCCGATACTATCAGAGAAACAAAGGGTAAATCACCCTCAACGGATTCTGGATAGCGTTTTAGACGACCAGAGACTACTACTAGAGCATGAAGCCCGACAATAGTACTTAAGCCCAAAACAAACAAAGAACCCCAAGAAATTAAATGCAGTGCGATCGTGCTGCTCCAAACTAGAGTCAGAACTACAGCCGCTTTACGTCTACGATTTTGAAAGCGGGATGGAAGAGACAGGGAATTAGAACTTGAAGTCTCTTCCACTAACTCCTCGTCTTCTACCGATAGCTCGGAGAGCAAGGAGTCGAGCGCATCAAATTCGTTATAAGAATCATCGTCAGACCAGGAATTTGCTGGCATAGTTTACTTAATTCAACCACCAGTATTTATCTACAAACTTATAAAGAAACAGGGAATTTGAGTAACACAGAAGCATATACTCACAATGAATGAAAGTATTTTTTGTGTCATTACTCCCAACTGCAATACAAGTCAATGCAGCCCTATTGTACCTGACAATTTCACATTTCTTAGCAAATTAGGGACTGGGAACTAGGGAAGTAGGTACTAAAAACCAAAGAGATAATTCCCAATGCCCAATTTCCGATCCTGTGAATGACGATAAATTTTTGGGAACACTACAACTAGTGATAAACAGATACGCTCGTCTACTAACAGAAGGGAAGATTAGGTTATGGCTATTGACAAACTCCAGCCAGCTTCGCAGCAGCAAGCTAGCGTTTACATGCCTTATATTCAGGGGAATAAGCGTAATTTTTTACCTTACGCGATCAGTCTCTACCAAAATGGGGTTTTAGAAGGTGAGCGCAAAATTGAAGGGGGTGAAGCGGTTTCTTTTGTGGCAAGTTGGAATGTTGCTAGCTTACCTTCAGATTTAACACGCTGTCGAATGCAGTTTGATGGTGATACGGAACTCAGCTATGAAATTATGACGGCTAGTTTCGAGTTTGTTAATTATTTAATTGAAATCTTAGAAACTTTCAAACGTCAGCATACAACTGATTTTTCCCAGGGGTTTTATCGTAAGTTACTTCGTATTGATGAAGCTAATTGATGATTTTGGCAATATGTCAAGCGCAATATTCTGTTATTTATCAAGAAAGAATTCAGTAGTCTAGCCATAGAATACAGGTTCGGTATTCTGTGGCTAGACTTGAATGTAGTTTGTTTTCCACAGAAGGATGAAGCGTTCATTACCTCCTTTGTCTTGCAAGAGGTTCTACAATTAAGCCTGGTGTAAAACCTACGAATCTTGCCTTATTTGGATAAAAAGCGTGGCAAAGTTCCCACACTTAATTGATTCTGAATTCTAAATTCTGACCGCTAAAAGCTACAAAATGAATGAAATTAGGAGTGCGCTTGTGCCAAAATCCTCTAAATGTTTGCCCCCGAAGTATTTACTAGTTGGTTCGACTGAAGCTTACAGTGGCAAATCAGCGACTGTTTTGGGTTTATCTAATCAGCTACAGAAAAAAGGACTTGATATTGCCTACGGTAAGCCCTTGGGTACTTGTTTGAATGAATCTGAAGGTAGCTTGGTAGAGGAGGATGTTGAGTTTATTGCTGCTAACCTCAATTTACCAGTAAATCGTCTTGCTCCTACTTTACTGGCTTTGGATGAATTCGCCGTGCAAAAACGCTTGCGTGGTGAAGATAAGGTTAATTATTGTCAGTCCCTTGTTGAACAATATTTGCACTTGCAGGCAGGGGACTTAATATTGCTCGAAGGTGCAGGTAATTTAGAAGAGGGTAGTTTATTTGAACTATCTTTGCTACAAGTTGCCGAGGCTGTCGATGGGGCTATTTTGTTGGTATGTCGTTATAAATCGCTGCTTTCGGTTGAGTCGCTATTATCTGCGAAACAAAAATTGAGCGATCGCTTAATAGGTGTCGTTATTAATGATATTCCGGCGACGCAACTGGAAACTGTTAACACGATAATGAGACCATTTTTAGAGGACATGGCAATCCCCGTACTGGCAATGTTGCCGGAAAATAGTTTATTACGCAGCGTTAGTGTCAGAGAACTAGTAAATCAACTCCAGGCGGATGTTCTTTGCCGTCGCGATCGCTTAGATTTAATGGTGGAAAGTTTGGCAATTGGGGCAATGAATGTCAACTCGGCTGTGAAATACTTCCGCAAACGCCGGAATATGGCTGTAGTCACGGGGGGCGATCGCGTGGAAATTCAACAGGCTGCTTTGGAAACTTCTACCCAGTGTCTCATCCTCACAGGTCAATTACCACCCCCAGATTTTATCCTCACCAGAGCCGAAGAATTGGAAATTCCCATTTTATCAGTAGATTTAGATACATTAACTACTGTAGAAATTGTGGATAAAGCTTTTGGGCAAGTACGGGTTCACGAACCAATTAAGGTTGAGTGCATTCGTCAGTTAATGAGTGAGCATTTTGACGTGAACCGCTTGCTATCTCTGCTGGACTTAAATGCTACTGCGACTCTGACCTAAAGATTGTTTTTTTCTGGGATGCAACGGCAGTGCTTGTGCATTTGATCCCACAGGTTTGGCGATTTTTCGCTCTAAATGTGCTGGTGATGGATTTAATAAGTGGGTAAATTTTCCTTCTACTTCCATGCGTTGGCATATCTCCTGCATATTGGGTAAACTGTCGTCTGCTTGCTCCCAGTGAAGAATTGCCGCTTCATTACACCATTTTTGAATCATCGGCATTACTTGGCGATGTGCCCCAGAATTACGGTAATGCTGCATCGCTAATTGATTCTCCCACAGCGATACTGTCCAAAAAACTCTGTTCCTATCTTGTATGAGTTTTCCACCCACAAAACCTTTAATGTTGACGATTTGCCAACAACTTAAGAGATTGTGCCACATAAAACCTGGGAAATCATACCAGGATTTCAAACGCAAGCGGGTTACAGATACTAAGGTCATAATCGTCCTCCTACTTCAATACTATATTTAATGAGTACTAAATTAATTGTATATTAACTTTATTGTAAATAAGCTCATAAATATAAAAATAATCTGACCTTCAGTAAATCAACCCCCTTTGCAAGAGCGATGGTGCTGCCTATGAGTTTGTTGAATCCCCGCTAACCCCCATCAGTCAAGGGCAGGGCTGTTTCATTCTTTATAGAAAAATCTGGAAGTCTTATTTTTTCGTTTGAATTTAGGTTAGTCGTAGGGGCAGGGTCTCCCCGCCCCCTTTCAAGGTTAGGGTAATCCTATTGTGGGTAATTGAACGAACATGCTGATAATTGGAAAAAATTTATAGAAAATTCAGGTTTTAGGGAGTCAATTTGTGCATCTCTGGACTTATTTGTACATTTTTGATGCTGCTGGTACAAAGGTTTTGCATATCTGATCGAAAGTAAGGCTAGGGATAGCCCTGAGTCTGGTAAAATATCTTGGTTGTTTAATCTGCAAATGTCCGTCTTTGAGTCAGTCAACAGACCTTATCAACAATATCGATACATTAGCGCAAGAACTGGCTACTATCCAGCAAACAGGTTCTAAACGAATCGCCTTGCTGGGTTCCCGTCACGTCCCGATCGCACATCAGAATCTGATCGAAATGATGACTTATGCCTTAGTTTTATCAGGCAACCGCATCATTACCTCCGGTGCAACAGGCACTAATTCTGCTGCGATTAGGGGAGCTATGCGAGCTGATCCCAATTTTTTGACGGTAATCTTACCGCAAAGCTTGGAACGTCAACCGCTAGAATCGCGCCAACAACTCGAACAAGTAATGCATCTTGTGGAAAATCCGAGCAATGATAATTTGTCGTTAGCGGAAGCTAGCTACCAGTGCAACAAGGAAATTGTTTCCCGTTGCCAGCAACTTATCTGCTTTGCCTTCCACGATAGCCGCACCCTGCTGCAAACTTGTCGAGATGCCGAAGAACAGAGAAAGGTAGTTACATCGTTTTACTTTGATTAGTTAAGGTTACATTCGCCCGTGACTGTAATTTTTTTATACTCTATCGTTGCTGCTGCTGCACTAATCTACGCACCATTCTTGGTAGTCGGTTATGCCCGTATTAGTATCGGCTACGATATTTCCGCTCCTCGCACTATGTTTGATAAATTACCACCTTACGCCCAACGTGCAACATGGGCACACCAAAATTCGTTTGAGACATTTATGGTGTTTTCCGCAGCTGCAATGATGGCTTATGTAACTGGTGTGAATTCCCCTTGGGCATTTGTAGCTGCGATCGCGTTTATTGTGGCTCGGTTACTTTACTCAATTTTCTATATTGTGAATATACCTATTTTGCGTTCTTTAATGTTCGCAATTGGTGGACTTGGTTCTGCTACGCTCTTTATTTTGAGCCTCATCCAAGTTTCTAGTTAATATGGAGAGAGGGGAAAGGGCAAAAGGTAAGGTTAAGTCCCTACTCGATTAGTTCCTAATCCCCACTCCTTTATCTTTCATCCAAAATCTAAAATCTAAAATCTTCTATGGCTTCGACATATTCTTTTGACATAGTAAGTGAGTTTGACCGACAAGAACTAGTCAATGCAGTCGATCAAGTAGTCAGAGATGTAAAAAGTCGCTACGACCTTAAAGATACCAAAACTACGGTTGAATTAGGCGATGACAACATTACTATCAGTACCGACAGCGAATTCACGTTGGATACAATACAAACTATAATTCGCGAAAAAGCAGCCAAGCGGAATTTATCGCAGAAAATATTCGATTTTGACAAAATAGAAGCTGCAAGTGGTAATCGAATTCGTCAAGAAGTCAAACTCAAAAAGGGCATTAGTCAGGAAATATGCAAGCAAATTTCTAAATTGATTCGCGACGAATTTAAGAAGATACAAGCATCCATTCAAGGTGATGCTGTGCGAGTCAGCGCAAAAAGTAAAGACGAATTACAAGCTGTAATGACTCGACTGAAGCAAGAAGATTATCCTGTTGCTTTACAGTTTAATAATTATCGATAAGGGCATTAGGAATGGGGAATTGGACAATACAGAGAGACGCGACATGTCTCGTCTCTACAGGGTTTCTTTCTTTTTTTGCCTTTTACTTTTGCCTTGTTGTACTATTTTCCCCCAGTACCCGGAACGATCGCGCGATCGGAAGTCATTTTAAATGGCTCAGTCACAAAGAAAGTTGCGGTTTCCACTTCTTGTGTTTTTCCTTGTTGTGTGACTTTGACTTTCCCAGTCAAAACTATTTTTTGTTCGGATTGAAAATATTCAGCCTTTTCCGCAGTCGCGACAATATTTTGTGGTTCGTATCTAAACTCTACATCCCCTTCCCAGGTATAGACGTTCGGTGTTGGATTCTGCTGCACTACCGGATTCGGAATTGGGTGATTTTCTCTAATCTCCGCGTAAACACTGCTAATACTTGCATAAAGAATTACAAAGGAAGTCAGAACTGCTGGCAGTAATAAAGATAAATGTAGCCAACGCATTAATGAAAAATTTACCACAAAGCCACGTATATTAAACATTTTGCTCCCAAGTCTGGTCTGAAGACACACCTGCAACATACTGGCACAACTTTTGTAATATATCCATGTCCGATAGGAGTCCAAAACCTAATTTTTGGCAGTGTTATGCGGATAGTGAATAAAATTATGAGCATCGTATTAAACATAATGCCTTCTTCTCTACTTGCTAATATCTTTTAACGGCAGTATCAGAATATATACTCTAGATAATATTGTTGTTAAATTTTGCTTCACAATCCAATGTTTATTAAGTTACTTTAATATACGTATTTAAT
>NZ_NTFS01000353.1 GCF_002289455.1 Brunnivagina elsteri CCALA 953 | reverse complement strand
CCTTAAAATACTACATTCTTGACACTAATAGAAAACCAATCGCTTTGAAACAGCCTTAAAACCGTACTTATACCCCCCGTGAACGGTTACCTGTAGATTCAATACAAAAATATCATTAAACCTCGTCCATGATGAAACCCGGAGTTTTTTTTAAGATTCAAATCCGTCATTGCGACGTAAGGTAGACACAAAGTGGCTACCCGCAGGGTAGCAATCTCAAGGTCTTTGTGGAAAACTACAGTTCTCAAAGTAGACGAGGTTTAGCATCAATATCGGATTTAATTAGCTGGTTTGTTCCGCAATCAATTCTCTTTGAAAAATAATCATTTCCTTGCCCACTACAGGATTGCGTGCAACTAATTTATCCTGAGAATCAAATATTTCTAAATGGCTAAAATCTAACTCTCTCGAACGTTGAAATATATCAGCAACTAATTTATCTTGCTGTGACTTCTTCAATGTATACCAATCATCATTTATAGTCACAATTAAACTGCTGTTACGGAAATTCGCTTGAATTGATTTTACTAACCCTAATGCAGCACCTTTACTAACCTCCCCGACTTTATTTTCTATCGCTGCAATTAAAATTTGTTCTGGTGTTAAAGGTACAAATTCTGGTGTTGGTTCAGGTATTGGTTCCTCTGTAACAACTGCTGTTTCCTCTTCTACTGGTTTATCTTCAGTCTTCTCCTTCTCAACAACAGGAGGTTCTGTTGCTTCCACTGAAGGGATTGGAAGTGGAGTTGGGAGTAATTCTGGTTCAGTTGGTGTTGTAACTATTGGGGGGGTTGTTTCCTGAACTATTGGAGTTTGTGGAACCGTTGCGACTTCCGTCGGTTTATGGGCAAAAAACGATGAAGTACCCCAAACAGCTACTACCGTAATAATTGCGATCGCGCTACTCAAAAATGTATCGGAAAGCTGGGATGACAAACCAGTAGGTAACACAGCACGAATACTAATTAAAATAGCACCCCACCATCCCTGTTTTGGAGTTTCCTCTGTATCTGTTGTTGGTTGGGTTTCTAGTTTATCAACCGTCGTTTCTAAAATTCCGATAGTTCCTCGCAACAATTGGATAATTGTCAGCTTCCAAAATGGTGCGGGTTTCTGGTAACGTGTTTGACGAGGTTGGGTTTCATCTTGATTTCGACGTTGACGACGGTTTCGTCTCGGTTCAGGGGAAGAAGGAGGTTGGGAGTTGGGAGGGTTATCTTGGGACATGGAACTTTTAGCTAGGATAGCCAATCAACTGCAAATAGTGTAGACAGATAGTTTAGCAATTTAATCAATGGACGGAAGTATTACATAATGCTGGTCAAATCTATCGAAATTTTGACTTTGTTTTTGCCAATCCCATCTTATCTGTGTTTATCTGTATTAATTAATCCATATTTATTTGCATTAATCTGCGGTTAATTAACTCAATAACAAGAAACTGATGTATCATTGCGAGGTAAGTTAGCCGCTAACGCGGCTAACTTTGGAAGTCACTCCGTGCCTACCCCCAGGGTAACAATCCCAAATTCTTTGTGAAAAACTACAGTTATCAAGGTAGACGAGGTTTATATGGCAGTTTCTAAGTAGGGCTTGCTGAAAAAGGCGTAAGTGAATTTAGCATCAAAATTTCATAATTATTTATTATTACTTTATACTATGTTGAGTGAAAATTTGCTATTCTATTCTTGGTAAGAAGTTAGATAGATTCTTAGTTTAAAAAATGGAAATGTAAAAGGCTGGTAACACTTCACGTCATGATTACAGTAACAGGCTACATAAACTGGCAACAACAAAGCCGCTATAGTAATCGGGGTAGTGCTTATCTGTTTGCGCCGATGGTAAACTTCAACGTGATGTCTGAAGTAGGCGATACTCCACCTTAGTAGAGATTTTCTTTAATTGCGATCGCGTACATAATTGAACTTACACAAGGTCACTAGACAGTAAGTGTGTATGCGATCGCTACTTGCTTGTATCGGCTTTTTAACTACACTTCATAACTCAGAAGATATTTTAAAAGTCTAGAAGGGTATAATTGCATACTTATAGCATCGGTTCATTGTGATGAATATCCAAGTCTGAACCGTGGACTCAGAAGCTTTACTATGTCAAGCATAAGCCCAAAAGACCTTTTGAAAACATCTTTTCAGAAATGTTGCTCCTTAATATAAGTTTTGATTAACTTATCTATCGGGAGATTTTGTGTACTTTTAACTTTGCCAAAGCAAAACTTGTGTAATTCCATTGGTTCTGAAATAGACCAAAATCTACACATTATCGAGATGAAAAATTGGAGATAAATCCAGCGAAATTACGATAGTTATTTGTTTACATCTTTGTCAACAAGTAAACAATTAGCTTTTTCTACTTCACCTCATGGGTGTTATGCGGAAGATATATGCGCTGGGAATCAGATTTTTTCACATAAAATCATTTATCTCTTTTGATTTCAATCAGGTTGAGTATTAAATCTTCACCTATTTATTAACTTGATTCCATAATATACACCTAATACCAATTTAATATGAAGATGCATGAACCCCACCCCCTCTACCCCGCTTGCGGGAAGGATACCCTACGGGAAGCCTCTCCGCGTCTATAGGGTAGGGTAAAATTCTATGCAGCTTCACAAAGAATTGGTATAAGTATTTGGTATCAAGTTTAATCTGACCACTTTACTTTTTGCAAAAAAAATTACGGGAATAGTGATTATGAATAACAACATTTTGACTCTAAAACTTAACCGACTTCAAGAGCTTTTAGTAACGACTTTCTTCGGTAATATTCCCAGCATATTTTTCGGTACAAAATTACGCAATATTTTGTACAAAATTATTTTTAGAAAGCTTGGTAAATCTGGATATATTCAATATGGAACTGAATTTATTAATGCTAAATCTATCTCTGTTGGAGATGGAGTATATCTTTTTAAAAATATTCGTCTAGATGCAAGAGGAGATAATAATCATCTTTATTTAAGTGATGGAGTCGCGCTTGAACAAGGAGTTGAAATTGGAGCAATGGATAATACAACTATTCATATCGGTCAAAAGACATACATTGGTTCTAATGTTAGTATTGGAGGACCAGGAAATATTAGAATTGGTAAAAATTGTTTAATAGCTTCAAATACTGGAATCATCGCAAATAATCATATATTCACTGATATTCATCAGAATATTCTCGCACAAGGTGTCACTCGTGAAGGAATTGTCATTGAAGATAATTGCTGGTTAGGACATGGGGTAACAATACTTGATGGAGTCACAATTGGTGAAGGAAGTGTGATTGGTGCAGGTTCTGTTGTCACTAAAAATATTCCTCCTTACTCAGTTGCAGTTGGAGTTCCGGCAAAAGTTATTAAATCTCGGAAAGTAGAAGAATCGACTTTATCTACGACGAGTACAAGTAATAATTAAAATTAAGTAATATCTGTCTCAAAGAGAAGATATATTAATTGGTATTTTCAGCCAAAATAACCGTAAAACATTTATTTTTAGGAGTCGAAAAGATATGAATATCTATTTTTCAGATAGCAGTAATATTAATGAGTGGACTGAATGGCATTTAACACTTAGAGGTTGGAAACGAGGTTCTGAAAAGTGTGAAGATTCTCCTCTAGAGAAAAAAGTAAATCCTCCTATTGATAGAATATTGACCTGTAGATATCACCAAAGTCTCTCGACTAATTCTATCTGGATACAAAAACATACTAGTGATGTTTGGAAAACTTCCGATTGCGAAATATTGACTCAAACGCTAGAAAAATTTGGAAATTGTCCGCAATCTTTGTAGTCATTCAATATAGTCATTCAATTTTAGTAAATTGATTTTGGATGACTATTTTTAGGTTGTTTTTGTAATTGACACAGTATCATCTTAAATGTGGTGCGATCGCGATGCAAATATTCTTAATTGCTAATACTATTTTTGAAGTTGGAATTGGTCTGATATTTCTCTTGTTTCCCACTCTAGTTTTAGAAAACAATGCCCTATCTATTTCATTACTACGGATAATTGGATGTGGTGCTTTAGGTTTGGGTAGTTTAAGTTTTTTAATGCTGGATTTGACTGATAAAAAAGCTTTAAAACCGGGATTAATTGCTTTATCTATTTTTCATTCCCTGGCGGCAGTTTCCCAAATTTACAGTTTTCTTAATAGCAGTGCGAATATATTCATAATTATTATACATTCGTTATTTGCAGTTTCTTTTATTAGCATTTCATGGCAGCGAATTAGAGAAAAGTGAAACCAATGGTCAAAGAATGGATATTTGTGAGTATTCTGTACTAATTATTCTTCGATAAAATCTTTTTAATGGTGCTTTATTTAACCTGTTATGAATTACGATTAATTGCAATCCACCAATCAAGGTTAAGTTAGCCATGAATTTATTCAACCGCGTAACTTTGCTCGAAAAGTTGGCGATTTTAGTAGTAGCTACTGGTATCAGTTTTTTAATTAGTATACCAGTGTTTGCAAAAACCAATCCCCGTCCAAGTATTTTTAAGGAATTTCCCTACAACCGTTCATCGAAACCCAAGCGTACATTAAAGCATAGACCAAATACTAGGTTAAAAAAGCAACCAACTTCTACTCGAAATTACCGTAAACTACCCCAACAATCATCTGAATCACCACGCTCTTTTGATTTTCGCGCTCCTGGATATAAAGTACCCTCCGTTCCATCTAAAAAGCCACGTTAGCAAGGATATCTAATCTTGTAGAGGTGGGGTTTTCCCTGACGAATGATACGATTGGTAAATCTATGAATTGGGATATTTGATTTTCTGAAAGTCCTAATAATACTGAAATATCGTCTTAAAACAACAAGCGATCGCTCTGCGACTCAGTGACAGTTTCCGCATCGCAAAAGTTAGACAGAGAATATTCTAGGGGAATCCACGGTTGTTTAGGCTGATTGGTATTCAGTCTAAACTCACTATAATTGGCTTGGGCTTGTAAAATAAAAAATGTAAACCGTAAAAAAGCCCTTCACCATTATGGTAGGAAAATTCCAGACCGAAAAAGACAAATTAGAGGCAAGCACGAATATAAGGGTTAATCAAGAAGCAGAAAACGAAAAAATTCTATGTCCTCATTGTCTACGCACAGCAACCAATGGTATTAAATGTAAAGGGATTTGTGTAGCTGATAACGACTATTAAAGCTTAAAATTTCCATAAAATAACTTAGTCATTTACTTAAAATTTGCTGTATAAACATGCATTTAAAGAATTACAGAGCTTCCCAATAGATAAGGGGCAGGGATACCCAGCCCCTACGAATGATACGATTGATAATTATATAATTGGGATATTTTATTTTCTGGAAGTCCCTAAGTAGATATGCAAAATTAAATATATATTGTCAATTGAGATGCGATCGCAGAACTCGTGAGATAAGCGATCGCCTAAGATAAGGAAACACCAAGAAATAAATTCTCCAATATTGTAGGGGTGGAGTAAGTCCAATTGGCGGTGTCGGTTTCCGTCCCCGAAGTTTGCTCAACGCGGGGAACCCGCGCACGCAACTTCTCTTCGCCAAAGTGGCGAATCCGAAGGGTCTCCCCATCCTTATATATGATAGGGTTGGTAAATATATGATTTGGAGGCATTTCAATAAACAAAAGTTTTGAAAATGACAATTAAAAGTATTTGATTTTATTAACAAGAGATTCTAAGCTAAGATGAGTCGGTCAGTGTCAGGTGGGAAATTCTCCCTTGCATCTGATGGCAGCAATATTAATTACATTATTGCTGTAGGTGTTAATTGAGTAGGGTTACGCCTATGGAATTGTCAAGTAAATTAGAATATGCACTTTTAGCTTTATTGGAAATCGCCAATTCTTATGAGAGTGGCGAACCCCTGCAAATTCAACAGATAGCCGACGCTCAAAATATACCTAAGCGTTACTTGGAACAGTTGCTGGCAACCCTACGACGTGGTGGTTTAATCAAAAGTACGCGGGGTGTTAAAGGTGGCTATGTTTTAGCTAGGGAACCATATCAAATTACTATTTTGGACGCTTTAAACTGCATTGAGGGATTAGAAGCAACTGTTCCCAGTAGAAGTACTACTAATTCTGTAGGTACTAAGGTGATTGGAGGTGTTTGGGAAGAAGCATGTCAGGCACTTTATGCGGTTTTGCAACAGCAGACTCTGCAAGATTTATGCGACTCCTACAGCAAAAACTCTCATCTCCCATTGATGTATTATATTTAGCGATTTGTAGTTAGGGAACACCAAAAAATAAATTCTCCCAATAGACATCTCCGAAAATCAATGATTTGTTACCCAAAACCCTTGTCGTGCCTCCGCATTGCTACGTCTCTACATCTTTTCCGGAGATGTCTAATATATAAGGGGCGGGGATACCCAGCCCCTACAAATGATAGGATTGATAATTATATAATTGGGATATTTTATTTTCTGGAGTAAATTTGTCTAAACCGGGTTTATTATTTTTTAATAGCCGAGCAACGAAGATTCTATCCCTGGATAAACTACTGACTATCTGGTAATGTTTCTGCCGAACTCAACACTGGTTGCTGATATAAGGCTATGGTAAATGTAACTGTGGAACCAAGTCCTTCTCCAAGACTATAAAAGTGGACTTCTCCCCCCATTGCTTCAACGAGTTTCTGGGATATTGCTAATCCTAATCCCGTACCTCCATATTGACGAGTGCGGGAACCATCTACTTGGGAAAATAATTGAAATAATTTATCTTGTTGATCGAGGGAAACACCAATACCTGTATCCGCGACTCGCACTTTGACGATACCAGGAAATTCACAGTCATCGAAACGTAATTTTTTACGCACTACGTCTGCACTTAAGGTAATACCCCCTTCGTGGGTAAATTTGATGGCATTCCCAACTAAGTTAATGATTACTTGCTTTAGTCGCAGATAATCACCA
>NZ_NTFS01000352.1 GCF_002289455.1 Brunnivagina elsteri CCALA 953 | reverse complement strand
TGATAAAACCAGCACATTTTTCGATTGCTTCTTGAATTTCACTCGGTTCAGCAAATTCACAGTTTATTGATTCTACCCGCACACCAGCTTTGGTAATGCCATGTGCGATCGCTTGAGCAACAGTTGCGGTATTTCCGTAGGCTGAAGCATAAATTAATGCCACTGTATTTTCCTGGGAAGTTTGTTGTTGCAACCATTCTCGATAAGTTTTAGTTAAATCAATCAAACCGTAGCGCACCAGAGGACCGTGATTTGGTGCATACATTCGCACTTTCAAATCGGAGAGTTTTTCTAAGGAAGTCTCGACTTGACGTGCATGGGGAGCCATGACGCACTCGAAGTAGTATTTTCTATCTTCTAAAAATGACTGCCAGCCTTCATCAAATACTTGGTCGCCACAAATATGTGCCCCAAATAATTTGTCGGTGTATAAAATTTCTGTTTGTGGGTCGTACGTACAAAGTTCATCGGGGTAACGGGGATTAGGTGTGGGGACAAATTCTAAATGGTGTCCTTTACCTAAATCTAGGGTTTCTTCACCCCGTTTAACTAATATTGGTAAATCGGGATTTTCCAACGCACTACGTAAATTTATTGCCCCAGGGTTGGAACAGACAAAAGTAATTTGGGGGGCAATTTCTTGTAATGCTTTTAATGTTGCGGCACGGTTAGGATTAACGTGACCAAGAATTACATAATCAATCTTTTTAATATCAACCCGTTCCTGTAAAGCTTTGAGAAAAATCTCAGTAAAAGTCTCTCCAGGAGGGTCAATTAAGGCGATTTTTTCACCTTCAATTAAATAACAATTCGCTGTAGTTCCCTTCGCTAATGCATATTCGATTTCAAATCGCAAACGTGCCCAACTGCGGGAGCGAAAGACGCGGGTATCAGTTGCGATCGGGTGAATTTGTACGTCACGGGGTTTATTCATAATTTCGGTAGGAATTGGGCATTGGGCATTGCACATTGGGAATTGGGCATGGGGGGACTGTGGAAACTATTAAACCCCTAACTGTGTTACGAGTGGTTTATTCTCGATGCCCTATGCCCATTGACCAAATTAATAGTGATTACCGACTTTGCGGTGGTGGACTGCGGTCATTCCTTCAGGTTTGGAAACTTTGCCAGCATAAACGGTACAGTAAACTATCCAATGGTCCCCTGCATCGAGTCTACTAGCAACTTCGCACTCCATATATGCGAGGGCATCAGCGAGAATTGGCGTACCATTTTCGGCGCTTTGGGTGCGTATTCCTTGAAAACGGTCAGCACCTGGAGCAAATCGCTTTAAGAAGTGTTTCATTAAGACTTGATAATTGCCTTCTTCCAGCACGTTGAGGACAAATTTGTCACCGACTTGCATTAATGATTCGATTGCCCGATCTTTGGCGACGGCAACGCTGAAACCGAGGGGTTTGAAGCTTGCTTGCATCACCCAAGAAGCTAACATCGCGCTTTGGACATCGTTTTTCTTGGCAGTGATGATGTATAAACCACCGCTAATTCTTCCTAAAGCTTTATCTAAGTCTGCACCCAAGGATTTCATTGCCTTGATGCTTTTATCTCGCGTTACCCACTGTGCTAAGTCGGTTCCGGCTTCTTCACACAATTTATATTTGTTTTCTGTGGGGGTTTCGCGAATCTCAATTACTGGAAATCCCACATGTAAACCTAAAGCACGGAATTTATTCAATAAAGGATAGGTGGGTTCGTCATTTCCACCACCTGTTTCAAAAATACCGATCGCTTGTTTGGGATTGGCAGAACCCAAGATTGTACCTAAAGCACCTTGAATATTGGCATCTTCAGACGCGGGAGGCATCCCAATAATAATCCCTGCAACTCGACTCACAAGCTCCCGTAATTCCTGTAAATCTGGTGCTATACCCAAATCGACCATTTCTACGGCTACACCTGTTTTGGTGATGCCATTTGCTAATGCTTGGGCAAGGCGATCGCTCGCACCATATTCAGATACGTAGAATATCCCAACAGATGTTTCTGCTTTTGCTTGGGTTTGGCTCCAAGTGCGGTAACGTTGGACTAATTCCTCGACGTTATGGTGTAAAAGTGGTCCATGTCCGGTAGCAATAGTGGTGATTTTTTTGAGTTCACCCATGCGTTTGAGTGCAGATAATACCGAGCGTGAGTTAGGAGCCATTAAGCACTCGTAGTAATATTTGTAATCGGGGGAAATTGCCTCTAAATCTTCGTCAAATGTCGCATCGGAACAGTAATGTAACCCGAAGGCATCGCAGGTATAAAGTGTTTCTGTTTTGTGGTCGAATGTAAAAATTGTGTCAGGCCAGTGTAAATTCGGAGCAATTACAAATTCGAGTTCGTGTCCATTGCCCAAATCTAATTTATCGGCGTTTTTGACGATTTGCCGTTTAAAGGGGGTATGTACGAGATTTTCTAAAAATTGAATTGCCACTTTAGAGCCAACCACCGTAATTTCCGGTGCAAGTTGCAACATATCTTTTACTAAGCCACTATGGTCAGGCTCAGTATGGCTAATGATTAAATAATCGATGTCAGTGAGATTGATTAACCCTTTGAGAGTATCAAGATAAAGCTGGCGAAACTTCTCGTGGGAGGTATCAACTAAGGCTATTTTTTCACCACGAATCAGGAACGAGTTGTAGGTTGTGCCATTTTGCAAACCAAACTCAATATCGAATCTATCCCGATCCCAGTCGAGCGATCGCACTGCTGTTGTATCGGTAGCTATATCCTTAACTTCTATAGTGAGCCGTTTTTGGGTTTTCTCGACGAGTGCTACCATAACTAGCCTCCTAATTTAAATAAGTATTTCTTCCCTTTTGTTATATTGTGGCATGAGACAAATGTAAATAAATATTAAATAAACTATGGATGGGTTAAATAAAACTGAAGGGTCAGTTCAATTCACAATTAGCAGTAGTCTTAAGGAAGCAAACTAGATAGTTGAATTGCGAATTACCAAGCCCCAAAAAAACAGTCTCATCAACGAATAATCACTTCTCTAGACGAACAGCATACCACTGCAAGAATTTCCCCGGACCAATATCTAACTCGCAACCAGTATCAATTAGGTGTTGAGCTTGTGTTTCCGCATTGTCAAACTTCTGCAAATCATGGGGTAAGTCTTCAGATTGGAACCCATGTAAAATCCCTTTGAGTTTTTCTAGCAATTCTGCTGCTGTGAGAAATTGCTCAGGTTGATTGGTTTCAAGGACAACAAAAGTATCCTGTTGGTACATCAATGAGTCTGGCATGAAGAAAATTTAGATACTTGGCAACAACATTAAATATATAGCGGTTTTGACTTTAATCTGCTGTACCCATTGGTAATATGATATTTTGACAATCCCAGGAAATGGGATGTCGCCATAAGCGGAGTTTAATGCCGGATGCATATCGTATCTGACGAAGTATAGGAAAAAACAAATAGATACAGTTTTCGATTAACCGATGCTTGTTGATGTGAGAATATCTACAGTGAATCCCCAGGTTCGCTTTTGAGTGCTGAGTAATAATTATCAAATCAAGCTGTCACAACATTTGAGACTGATAACTCTTATAAAAAGTAGATTCAGAAAATTGCGAAGTTACCGATCATAATCCTTACATTCGGCTCGTTCATAATTTATTTCAAAAAATGTTCCTATAAATGAGAACTGTGTCCGGATTCTTGGGAACTATAAATAGTGACATTTTCTGTACTGAGCCATTGGCTAGTTACGAAAGTATAACAAGCCTTTGCTTTTTAGATAAATTAACTATGCAACTCAGCCATCTACCACATGTCTTGCTCGCTATCAGCCATACCGTGCTAGCGTTAAATTCCCTCGAAGTTCAGATGCGATCGCTTGGATATTCGCTTGGATATGTCCTTGAATCATCCCCTAGCCGCATTGGAGGAGAATCATGCTTTGGATTTACTGTCAGACACCGAAATCGCGCCAGTTTTATCACGATTCATCTTGCAATTAAGTACATCGAACGCATAAGTAGTTTATCAGAACCAAGTCTGGTAGTAACTTCAATTTGCTGGTAACAAGTAATGAGTATAAGTAATGGGTACAACAAAACTGATTTGTAGCCATCTACTTTGCATTCAACATCATTACTCGACAGTTTTATCCAACTGAGATTCTGAATTTCCTAAGACAACGCAGATCATGTCAGGCAAAAGCCCAATTAAAATTTCTAACAACCCACCTCTAATTCTCGTAGCCGACGATGATAGAACTATGCGGCTGTTGCTACGGGAATTTATGGAAAAAGAAGGCTACCAAGTAGTCGAAGTGAATAACGGTAAGCAATGTTTAGAAGCTTATATTAGCAACAAACCCGATTTAGTTCTGGTTGATGGAATCATGCCAGAAATGGATGGTTTTACTTGCTGCAAAGAGCTACTCCAAATTGCGAAAAATAATCTTGCCCTTGCCCTTGCCAATTTCGATAGTGGTAATGGTTCGTTTGGCAATACTGTGATGTCTAAGCTTTGGGAACGTACTCCCATTCTCATGATTACAGGATTAGATGATCCGCAATCTGTAGATCGTGCTTTTGAATCTGGAGCTAGTGATTTTGTTACTAAACCAATTCACTGGGCTGTATTACGTCAGCGTGTGCGAAGGTTACTACAACAAGCACAGCTTTACAAACAACTCGAAGCTGCAAACCAAGCTCTACAGCAACTAGCAAATGTTGATGGATTGACTGCTGTTGCTAACCGTCGTCACTTCGATCAATATCTCAATTCCCAATGGTTATCATTAGCGCAAGATCAATCCCCTCTATCACTAATTTTGTGCGACATTGATTACTTTAAACGTTACAACGATAAATACGGGCATCCTGCTGGGGATACTTGCCTACAAAAAGTTGCTACAGTTTTGAAGTATACAGCACAGAAAAAGTATGATTTGGTAGCGCGTTATGGTGGTGAAGAGTTTGCAATTGTCATGCCTTATACTCCTGCTGTTAGCGCAGTTCACGTTGCAGCAGCCATGCAGGCAGCAGTTCGAGAAGTTGAAATTGAACACAAAGAATCTTTTGTGAGTCAATTTATTACCCTCAGTTTAGGTATAGGTACTATGATTCCTAGCTTTGAAACTTCACCCCAAGACTTAATTTTGATGGCAGATCAAGCCCTATATCAAGCAAAAGAACAAGGACGAAATCGTATTATTATCAAACAAGGAGTACTTAGATAAGTTTCGATTTTTACAGAAAACTTTTTTAAAAAATTATTAATATTTTCTGACTTCACATACCAATATGTATTGTTTTGTAGAGAAGTCTTAAGAAAAGCCTGCTATTGTCCTTTTTTCTTCTTCCCCTTGTCCTCTTGTCGTTGTTCCCATTGCCATAGGAATGCAACCACAGCGATAACTGCTGCTTGGATAGCCAAATTTGATAAAGCAGTTTCGATATCGCGTCCAGCCAGGATTTGAGTAAGAAAAATAAATGCACCAATAAATCCTGAACCAGCAGCAGCTAAATAGAAAAATCTTCGCAAACCTCGATATGGTGCAGCGATTTCAGCTTTGAGACGGGCATAGGTTTCGCGATCGAGTTGCTTGTTAGTGCCTTTTGGGGAATTGGGTTGTACCATTATTGATGTGATTATGCTATGATTAACGCTTGTTTGTGCCGATGTGGCTCAGTGGTAGAGCTCTCGATTCGTAATCGAGCGATCGCGGGTTCAAATCCCGCCATCGGCTTGCTTTAAATCACTAGTTTACCCCGTTTCACTAGATATTCTTTATTAAAGTATGTAGTGAATCCTCCTAAACTGACTAAATACGATACTCTTACCCTCCGAGAAGAAACTGTGATCGCATTTGTTCGATATTTTGAGATGTCCATTACGACAGTGGTACTCCCCTATCAATCGCCGCATTTTCCGCAGGCAAACCGAAAGCATCCCAACCCATCGGATGTAGAACCCGATAACCTTGCATTCGTTTGAGGCGTGCGATCGCATCTGTAATTGTATAGTTACGGACGTGACCCATGTGCAAACTCCCCGATGGGTACGGGAACATGGATAAGGCGTAGAATTTTGGCTTATTCGAGTCGTGTTGAGTTTTGTCTAAGCCAAGTTCAGCCCATGTTTTTTGACATTTTTCCTCAATCTCTGCTGGGTTGTATCGAGACTCTACTGAAAATGCTCCTATTCACATACACTTTTTTTCTGCCTACACATTGTAGATACGATGGTTTGCGATCGGTTATTTATGTAGGGATTTCTGGATTTACATCATACTACAGTTGTAATATCAAAGGCTAAATTATAATAACTTATGATTTGTTGGTCGTATTTGCTATATGTGAATTATCGTAACTTCAGTGGGAATAATAAGGTGAGCAGAGGGAAATAGCCATATTTCTTTAAGTAAATATTACCTTACCTTTTAATCTAATGTTTTTATTTAAGAATGAGTATGTAAAAGCGGCATTATATGTGCCTAATTGCACTTACGAGATAAAAGAGTCTTTTTCGTTTGATTCCACGCAAAATCTAAATAAACAATTCTTAATTAATGACTACAAGTACTTAATTTGGAAAAAGGAAGCAGCATTGGTATTTTTTCTGATTCATGATTCAGAAGAAGATGGTTTAAATTGGAAATTTTTCTTGCAGAAGTACCAGCGAATAAATGAAGAAGCGAAAATTCATAAATTTATAGACTTATTTAAACTCTATAATACCCATCAAAAATCAACATTAGATTTACAACAATTAGAATCAGATAATAAAATATTTAGTACAGATTTTCATCCTTACATTACCGCAATACCATCCAAAATCAAAATCATTGATATTAATAAATATCAAAAAGAAGAAATAAGTAAAAAAATATCTGATAAAGTTTATCACATTTTCGATACAAGTAATAATAAATTAGAATTTAAAAACAGACATGCGATTATCTT
>NZ_NTFS01000351.1 GCF_002289455.1 Brunnivagina elsteri CCALA 953 | reverse complement strand
CTATTTCCTCCATTTGAATTAAAGTATGACTTAGAGAACCCCAAGCTTTAATTTTGCAAGATTTACAGTTAATCCCATTTTGTTGATATTCGTAGATGGGTTGTAAGATTTCCGTACCGTAGCTTTGAACCCGTGTAATTACTTCTTCAATATCTTCAACCAGAAATACCACATCAGCCACACCTGGGGGATGATGTTGTAAAAATCCAGCAACTGGACTTGTGGGTAATATGGGGGAAGATATCACAAAACAAATCGAATCGCTTTTAACAACTTCCGTATTGGTGTGAAATTCCTGTTTCCTCCCTTTATTAAGTGGGTTGAGCGGAAGCAGATAATTTTCTACTATCTCGAAACCCAGAATGTCTACAAACCAATCACGCCAAATTTTAGCATCTTCCACATAAAAGTGGATATGTTCAATTTTCATAATTTATGAAAATCCAGCCTCGCACCGTATCTGCTTCTAGATTTTGACTGTTTTTGCAAGTTTTCGGCTCATTCTTAAGCAATAACATTTGTTGTGTTTGTAACTTTTTGCTCATTATTCAGGCTTTATTTTCAATTTATATTTCTTTACATATTATCTACTCACATATAATATAAAAATTTTAAATATTTTTTACTGGAAAAAAGAAGACGTTCCACCGGAACGTCTCTACGATAAACTTATATACCCGTTCTCGAATAAAATACACTTATTTTGCTCCCCTTCTCTGTTAGGGGTTGGGAAGCATATTGGATGCAACCGAGAAACCTATAATTGGGTTATTACCATAATTTGGGAATGACTTTAAAAAATCTAAAATTTATCGTCCTAACTTATTGGGAATACCTTCACAACCACCGGGAATAGTGCCGCGACTTTTTTCCCCACACCAAGCACAGCAATAGTAGCGTAATGGTTCCGACATGCGCTGAACACCACTAAAATCAGCACTTTCCACAACAGTACCTGTATTTTCCCCAGTTTGGTAATTGGGTCGTTCGGTACGACTGCGGGGTGATGCGGTTTCTGCCGAACCGTAGAAAAAGCGGATTGAATTTAAATCAGAATTACTGAGGTCAGCTTCGTATAAAATTGTGCGAGAAAGATTTGCCTTAACTAAATCGCAACTATTGAGATTGGCACGGACTAAATTGGCTTCGGAGAGGTCAGTCCAGCGTAAATCGGTATTTGCGAGGTCAGAACCTGCCAGCATCACACCCAAATCGATTACCCGTAACCCATCTAATCGGTCTTCCGCATATCCACCAATACCATCAAGAATGGCACGTCCAAGATGGCGATCGCGCTTTAAGGGGGTTAATAATTTTGAGCGTGATAGAAAACGCAAAATTTTAGCTTTCCCACTACCATCAACACTACTGAGAATTGCGGCTGTACGTCCTTCAGCAATAGCACGTTCTTGAGGCCAATCTTCTAATAAACCTTCTTCATCTAATACTAAATCGGAAACACCTTGGAAGTAGGAATCGATTGTTTGTTGTTGGGTAATGATATTTTGTTGAACGGTGAGGAGGTTTTGTTGGATAGTTAAGTCTTTGGAGATGACATATTGTCGCCAAGCCACATAAACGGCGATGATAGCGATGAGGATTTGTCCTAATGCACCAAACCATTCTGCAAGGGTTCCCGAAGCTTCCCAGTTGATCCGTCTTCCCCAGCGCAGAATATCATCAGCAATGCCTGTGAAACGGATGATGCCAACCAGTGCGGCGATGAGTCCAAAAATACCGAGAATTACGGTACGCTCTTTGGGGGACATCCATTCCTTGAACACTTCTTGTAGCCAAGGGGAAAGCATCGCTAGGGATAAAATTAAAGTCGCCACAGTACCGAAAGCACCGATAATCCAGATATTTGTCGCGATACCAGTAAAAATCAGTGCGATCGCAATAGTGGTGATTAATAATGCTCTTGGTTTCGCTACAGCCGTACTAGGTAGACGTGATTTCAAGCTGGAACGTGCTTGTTTTAAGGCATTGGTATTTTTGGGGGATTGCAACGAACTAATGGCAGCTAAAGCCTGTTTTGCTGCCAAACCATCGGGTGTAAAAGAGTCTTCCCCTACCCCATCAAAGTCATCAGGTAGCAAGTTATGCTCAAGACTTACCTCGTCTGGTGGTAACTGGGATGGGTTGGAATTAGATTCAATCGTCATGCTTTATATTTTCGCCCACCTGACTCAATTCAACAGTTGTCTTATCGTAACTGTTACCGGGCGGAGTTCGGCAAGTCTACAGGTGCTTTTTTGCGACTATTTTAGGTAGAACGGAAACCGATACTGCTAAATGTTGAACCAAGGCTTTAATTGAACTTAGAGTTTTAAAATAAGCGAACGCCCAGTGCTACGTCTCTACATATTTTCTGGAGATGTCTACGGATGATTTTCGGACGGTATGGTTCGAGCCGACTGTGATAGAGTCGGGAACTGAGTTGCTCTGCAAGGAAAGACTTAAACAGGGATACCCTAATCTGGTTTTTGTTTTTTGATAAAATAATCATATTTCAGAGAACAATAAATGGTAATATTGTTTAACTGTAAATAAATACGAATAAATGCCAAAGCCACACCAAAACTAATTTCTTTGTTGGCTTTAATTAAGCTTTCACAGATTACAGCTTTTATTTAATAAAGGTTTGGATATATTTTTTTTGTAAAATATCTCTCAAAGTTTACATTGCTAAATATTGAGCTTGATGTCTTGCCTTAAAAATTAAGGTTTCTGGAAAGAGATAATAGTGCCGAATATTAGTGCTGATAAAGTAATCAAAGCATATAGGAGGTTAAAATCAAGCAAATAAATAGTTATTCAATGAATCTTAGATAGCTAATAAAAAGAATCAGTAAAGAATAGTGTATTTAGTATTAGTTCACACTTTTTTTGATAAATTAAAAGCTTTACGATGATATTTACGAATTATGTAGGTACAACATGACCTCCTGGAGAAGCTTTGTTGCCTCTGGTTTTATGACATTGTTGATGTTTGGCTGTGGTGATACGGCAAATCCACCATCCGACTATACACAGCAGGTTGTACAGGAATCGAATGTTGCCCAATTACTAAACGAAGTCCAAGCAACTCAAAAAGTTGATAGTTTGTTTCGTGAAGGAAATAAATTATTGAACTTACATAAGTACCGCGATGCAATTGTAATATACGACAAAGTGCTAGCGACAAAACCAGACTTTGCAGAAGCTTGGATTAATCGAGGAAATGCATTGACTGCTTTAGGTGCTTTTAATGATGCTTCTGCGTCTTATGAAAGTGCAGTTAAAGCCAATCCACAAGCTCATGAAGCTTGGTATAATCAAGGCAATATTTACAGTCGATTAAAACGCTATCAAGAAGCAGTATTAGCTTACAATAAAGCCGTTACAATTAAACCAGATAAAGAGGAAGCTTGGATTAATAAGGGAATAGCTTTAAGTAAATTGCGACGTTTTCCGGAAGCAGTAGCAGCATACGACAAAGCGATAATTATTAATCCCAATAAAGATTTAGCTTATTACAATAAAGCTTGTACTTACGCATTGCAGAATAATGTAGACGCAAGCATTGAAAATCTCCAAAAAGCGATAAATTTAGTCCCAAATAGGTACAGAAAGTTAGCTAAATCTGATAGTGATTTCACCAAAATTCGCAAAGACAAACGCTTCCAAGAACTATTGAATTAGTTATAATTAATCATACTACAATTCAATTTAGCATTTCCTTATTCTTTCTGTATCTTGGCGGTTGTAAAAAAATAGAAGAGTTTTAAGCTTTAGTCTGAATTAAAATATACCATACCATGATTAATGATTTTTTGAGTAATATTGTAGGGGCAAACAACCGTTTGCCCTTATTTGTGTTTATTTTCCCTTATTTACGTTGTATCTAAACAAAAAGCTATACTAAAAACGGGTTACAACTTTACTTTTAAATTGCGTAAAAATTTTAAAGATGCTGCCCTACGATTCGCTAGCTACAGCATGACAGAAGTCCAGACTTTACCCTTTTGCAGTATATATTCTTTATTTTCTTCCCTTCTTCAAAGGGCAGGGTTGTTTCATTTTCCGTCTGAAAATAAGTTTAGCACACGGTATTGGAGGGACAGGGAGACCCGGCCCCTACGACTAACCTAAATTCAAACGAAAAAATAAGACTTCCAGATTTTTCTATAAAGAATGAAACATCCCTGCTTCTTCAAACTATATTTTATTCTAAACGTAGAGATTTAAGCTCTTTTGCTGTCGAATTCTGACTAATAATCTGTCCTTTCCTGTCAAATAAAATCGTCCCTACTTTCATCGAAACATCTGCATATTTTTTCACATAATTTTCAGCTTTTTGACTAATTTTATCTGCAAGTAATGTAAATACGGAGTCAGATAATCCTAACTCAACTAAATATTTGTATGCTGCATCTGCCGTATCTTGATTTAAAATAGTTTTTACCATCTCTATATCTCCCCCGACTTCAACAACGGCAGCGCTAATTATTTCTAACTTCCCATCAGCAATGTGACTCGAAGTATTAAAAATACCCCCAGCCAATTTAATTAACTTACCCTGATAACCAATTAAAAGTACAGATTCTGCACCATACAAACCTGCCTCTACCAACATTGCCCCAATCCAATTTCCTGTTGAGATAATTACCTTTGCTGGAATTAATAATCGTTGAGCAACTTGTTGACCATTACTACCAATACAAAATACTAAGTTTGGATATTCCTTGACTTTATCCTGCAAAACTAACTTAAAATCTTCGAGTTTTTCTAGAGTTGAAAGTGGTTGAGAAATACCACTCGTGCCTAACAAAGATAATCCCTCCAAAACTCCAAAAGCTTCATTTGATGTTCTTCGCGCTAACTGCCTACCTTCAGGCAATATTATTGACACAGTTACAGTTGTGTCTACTGGAATTATTGGTAATAAATTGACATCAAATAAACGACGGGCAAATTCATAAATGGCAGCTTCTCCAGTTGCGGTTTTCCCTAATCCCTCACCTCCTTCTAATATTAAACTTTCCTCTTGTCGCTCAGATAATTTTACGATTGCCCAGATAGGAGTATTCCGAGTCAAATCCAAATTGTCTCCAGGTTCGCTAATCGTAATAGCTAAAGCGCTCGATCTATCCAAAGATGCGACTTGCTGAATCGGAATATCTACTATTTCTGGAAGCAAGTCTAAAGAAACTGATGACATTGTTTTTTTTGCCTGCATCAAATACAGCAAAGCTGCCTTAGCTGCTGCGATCGCAAAAACTGGAAGTGTGTAACCTGTTTGAGCCATTATTCAAGGAATTTCCTTCGCTGACACAATTGTACTTTTTACTTAGGTACGGGAATCCGACTTAGTTCTTTGGTTCACAGAACTTAACTTTTTTGTTAAGTTTAGTTACATAGATAGAAAACAACTGCCTAAATCGAGGATAAACTTATGAAAAGCGCTAACAGCACAAACGAACCTAAATTTGGCTTTACCCTGTATACAGAACAGCTTAATGGTCGTCTAGCGATGATTGGATTTGTTGCTATGATTATTACAGAGGTTGTAACTGGACATGGTTCTTTGGGATTTTTGACTGGTCTTTAATCTAAAAACTCTCAAATAAGCCAAAAAGTCAACAGTAGAGGCAGGATTAATCTTGTCTCTATACAGCCAAATTAATACTCAAATCCTTAACTTAATCTCATCAGTTTTTAATTAAGTTGTTTTACTTCACCTCACCAGAACTCGTTTTTTACGTTATTTAACATTTTAATGGAAGCTATTACACAATTAGCTAGCTTCTTAAAAGAGGAGTTGAATATTTCTGCTGGAGCCATCTCTCTAGGGTTGCGATATTGCGAACAAAATCCAAATTTCCTACCCATTAGACTTTGGTAGTATGGTTTGGTGACTCTAGATCAATTATTTCAGATTTTCGATTGGTTAGAAAAAGTATAATTTCCTTGCTTGATTTTACTTAGATAAATTGCATGATTAATGTTTGAAATCAATCTTTATTGGTGACATAAATGTCAATTAAACAACAACCCAAACAACCTCGCGGACGTATCATTGCCAACATTTTACTAGCAGTATCTGGATTGTTCCTGCTATTAAACTTAATATTACCTAGTATATTCCCCTCTGGACCTGCTGGTGTTCCCTACAGCTTATTTATCCACCAGGTACAAGAAGGGGAAGTGGATCGGGTTTCTGTGGGACAAAATCAAATTCGCTACCAATTGAAAACCGAGAATGGGGAACCAGGTAATGTATTCGTCACAACTCCGATATTCGATTTGGAACTACCAAAACTCCTAGAATCTAAAGGTGTTGAATTTGCGGCAACACCTCCACCCAAAAATACTTGGTTTTCGACTGTCATTAATTGGGTGGTTCCACCATTAATTTTTGTTGGCATTTGGCAGTTTTTTATGTCCCGTGGTGGTGGCGGTGGTCCCCAAGGTATGTTATCCATTGGTAAAAGTAAAGCAAAAGTTTATGTGGAAGGTGAATCTGCAAAAATCACCTTTGCAGACGTGGCTGGGGTAGAAGAAGCTAAAACTGAGTTAGTTGAAGTTGTGGATTTCCTGAAAACTCCCGCCCGTTTTACGGAAATTGGTGCGAGAATTCCCAAAGGTGTATTATTAGTGGGACCTCCCGGTACAGGTAAAACCCTGTTAGCGAAAGCGGTAGCTGGGGAAGCAGGAGTACCATTTTTCAGCATCTCCGGTTCGGAATTTGTAGAGTTATTTGTTGGTGTGGGTTCTTCACGGGTAAGAGATTTATTTGACCAAGCAAAGAAACAAGCTCCTTGTATTATATTCATTGATGAATTGGATGCCATTGGTAAATCTCGTAGCAGCAATGGCTTCTACGGTGGTAACGATGAGCGGGAACAAACCCTTAACCAATTACTGACCGAAATGGATGGTTTCGCTGCTGGGGGTGCCACGGTGATTGTTTT
>NZ_NTFS01000350.1 GCF_002289455.1 Brunnivagina elsteri CCALA 953 | reverse complement strand
ACAGTTCGGCGTAAATAACCAGACCATTATTTAATCCTCAAATTCCCAGTAATAATAGGCTTTCCCCCACTGCCTACTGCCTACTCACTACTGCCTTGACGTACTAGGTGGAATTTGTTCGGTAGTAATTAATGCTTCCATGACTGACTTAGCAATTGGAGCGGCAACAGTTCCACCATATGCATTTTCCCCTTTGGGTTCATCCACTATTGCCAAGACTACATAACGGGGAGCTTCGGCAGGTAAGATGCTAATAAAACTGGTAATTCTAGCATTCGCTTGATAACCTCCAGAACTGCTGGCTTTTTGAGAAGTTCCTGTTTTTCCGGCGATGCGATACCCTGGAATCATCGCTTTTTTCCCCGTACCTTTTTCGGAAACTACGGTTTCCATCATTTCCACAACCTTTTGCGTGGTAATTGGTGAGAAAAGCTGCCGAGGTTCGGAAAGTGTTGGACTGTAGTGCATTTGTTCTTTACTATCTAACAATCCCTTGACAACGTGAGGTGTGACTAATTTACCACCATTTGCTAAAGCCCCAGTCATTTGGACTAGTTGTAATGGTGTGAGGGAAAAACCTTGTCCAAAGGAAGTTGTAGCTGCCTCGATAGGTGTGTTTATAAATTCTTCTTGACTTTTAAGTTGACTTGTGACCGAGGAAGGTAAATCTGTATCTAATTTTTGTCCTAATCCCATTCGTTCTAACCAACCATAGTAAATACTAGGACGTAGACGCTGAATTATTTGCACCATGCCGATGTTACTGGAGTTTTGGAGAATTTGAGCAATATTTATGCGTCCATAACGCTTATTTTCAGCATTTTTAATGGTGCGATCGCTAACTTGAATCGTACCGGAATCGTTGAATGTATCATCTGGTTTGATGACACCATTTTCTAATGCGATCGCGACATTTAAGGGTTTAAAAGTCGAACCTGGTTCGTACAAATCCGCAACAGCCCAATTCTTAAACAGGGAAATATCCGATTTAGAATAGTCATTCGGGTTATAAGTCGGTTGCGTCACCATTGCCAGCAACGAACCATCGTAAGCATCCATGACAATCACAGCACCACGCTTGGCACTATACCGCTCGATCTGTTTTTTTAAAGCGAAGCGTGCAGCACGTTGTAAACGACTATCGATCGTGAGTTGCAAGCGCATATCGTCAGTATTTGGAAAACCTTCTGGTGCATAATCTGGCATTAACGTACCATTTCCAGTACGACTCAAACGTACTGTTTGTACCGAACGTTCCAAGAGCTTTTCTTGACTATATTCGATTCCAGCCTGACCTCGACGGTCTAAGTTAACATAACCTACCACCTCGGAAACTAAATCCTGCTGCGGGTAGAAACGTGCATATTTTTGTCGCAACTCTAAACCATTTAGAGATAATGCCGAAACGCGATCGGCAAGTTGTTCGGGTAATGCAGAGTTTAGAATAATACCACTATTTCTAGCTGTAAATTTCTTTTCTAATTCGCTCGCATCTTTATCTAAAATTGGTACTAAAAGTTCCGCTACCTTCTGACGTGACTGAGTAAACTGCTTAGGATGGGCGTATAAAGTATACACTTGTTGGTCGATAGCCAGTACATTCTTCTGTCGATCTACCACCTGTCTGCGAGGCATATAAGGGCGCAAATTTACCATCTGCTGACTTCTTGCCTGCTGCGTCAACTTGGGACCACGAACAATTTGGAGATTGTATAAATTAAATCCTAATCCAATCCCGGCTGTAATTAATACTCCCCAAACAGTGAACAAACGAGCTTTGATATTAGATGTTTGTTCTGGTGCTGCTGGCATAAAATTATCCTGCGAATTTCCCGTTGTTCGATTTCGCAGACTGGTTTTAAATTCTGATGAACGTAAATTTCGGAACTTGATTTTGCTGGAAAACTTCTTCTGCATTACTCTACTTCTGTAATGAAACCAATAGTGGTTATTTGCCCATTGTCTAATGCCCAAAACTAATATCCAGGTTCAGGTTTGAACCGTTGTTCTGGAGGTATGGGATTTACAGGTAGATTAGGAGCAACAGAGTTGGTAGTTCCAGGTGTACTATCTAAGAAAACTGTTTTCTTAGGATTTGGAGAAGATAGTCCTGAATTTGGCTTTTCCGCATCCGTAGCCATTTTACTTTTGAGTACACCATTCGTGATTGTTAATTGCCGTTCGTGACGTTGCAAATCTTGCAGTCTGCGATACGATTTACCCCAAAGTTGCTGCGAATATACTGTCCAGCCATAGGCAATCAATGTGGAAATAACTAGCACAAATGAGACCACTGAAGTATGCCGTTGTAAACCATGTAAACGCAAAATCCATACTGGCATTGTCTCTGCTGCTGACATCACAGGAATAGCACTGGTATTTTTTACTCTCGCTTCTGGATGCTTAGTGGCAAGACTTGCTTTTGTTCTTTCTCGCTTGAGAGGCTGTGCCTTATTTAACTTGGTGTTTGAGGGATTAACGGAAGTTTTGGGAACCTTAGCATGGACAGAAGCTTGTCCAGAAGATTGCGATCGCCTTGTGGTGTTTTGGGAACCTGAGGCTGAAAATGAAGAGGATGATTGTTGTTTTTCTGGGATGCTGGTTGAAACAAATGTATTAGTATTTGTCGAGATTGTTTGAGAATTTTCTGGATAGGGATTTTCCCGGAGTCGAGAACGTTTGCGTCGGAACCAACCACCTTTTGTAGAAGTATCAATATCTGATTTGCGAACAGCAGCCATAGTTTTGGTTGATAGTAAATTTGGTTGAGGTTGAAAATACAGTGAAAAAATATTGACGAAAAAAATATTGGCAAAAGCACCGGATTAATTATGGCAAGAGGATGTACAGTTCAACAAGACTAATCCAACAAGACTAATTCAACAAGATGCAAAGATGATAATTTTTGATATCTTCGGCTGATTCGTCATTCAGGCTAGCACGTTCGAGTTGAATAAACGAAGTTTAATCCTACGGGGTATCGCCATACTTGAAAATAGGTTTCAATATAAGATATTGTAGATACAAATAAGTAGTAAACGCCTGTTTAATACCGGGAATACGAAATAAGCACGAAAAACCACATTTGTGTCGGTCATCTAAAAAAAAATTTCAAAAAAACAGCAAATGCTGTATCTTATTGTTCAGGCTGAAAATTATTAGTGCCGCATTTTGGTGAAAGAGGAGTTATGAAAATTAGAATCTTTGGTATTGCTCTCGCATTAGGTCTAGCTACAGTTCTTGGAGCTTGTGAGGGTGGCGAAACCCCCCCAGCTGGTAGCACTTCATCTCCAACAGGTGCAGGTGAACCCACAGACAGCGCTACTACACCTCCTGCTGGTGGTGCAGCTACTACTCCTGCTGGTGCAGCTACTCCTAAGGCTACAAAATCTCCCTAAATTTGATTTTGGGATTTTATTGATAGCACTGATTTAGGGGCTTGCTTATAGCAAGTTAGTCGTTTAATTACCGCTACACCATTAGCTGCTAATGGTTTTAGCGATAATGGCGGGATAAATATTTGAGTTTTGAGAGTGTTAATTTGTCTATTAATTACACTGGTAGAAGCTCTTGAGCATTTTCCGTAGTCTATTTATAAATATAAAAATATTGACTTGGCAATGAATGATCGTTCTTTTGCCAGGTCTTTATTTTTTTACTTGGTTTGTATCGGTGTCCTACCGAAATATCTATAGATAAATGATTGATATTGAGAACTGGTTGATTGATGATTAAAATTAATCAAATGAGTTTAGGGGAATGGAAATTAAAAAACAAATTAAAAAAAGAATTACCTTGATAGCGATCGCAGTTATAACCAGTATTGCGATCGCAACAGTCAGCAGTGGGTTAAAACCAGCATTATCTTCAGTATCAGCAGAGGATATCCCCGAAGAAATCTTGCGAACAGAGATAATTACAGCAGCGCGATCGCCTATTGATGGCAAACCACTTACAGCAGCAGAGTATATCGAACTCCAAGCCCAATTGCGAGTAGCTCCCGCACCAAAACTCGATCCAGCAATTCGGGAGCGAATTTTTCTGTTGCGACTGCGGAAAACATTACTGCAATTTTTCCCATTCTTGAATTTTTGATTTTGGGCAATGGGCAATACTCCCACTCGCGACAAGCAAGCTACGCAATTCGCAATTTATAGAAGACGCGATATATCCCATCTCTACATTCCTTTAACCAATTAGGCGACAAATTGGCAAATAAATGTAAAGAATATATATAGACAGAGATAAAAAAAGAAAATTTACTTAGCCCTTTATAGCTGCACGTAGGTAGCTTCACGTTTATGACCACTCTCCCTCCCGAACAGGTTAACCGCATTATCTCGAACCAACATCAAGACCCTTTTGAGGTTCTCGGTTGTCATCTTATAGAGCAAAATGGTAAAAGTGTCTGGGCTGTGAGAGCCTATCTACCAAATGCAAGTGAGGTATGGGTAGTCATTCCCGAAGAACGCAAAGAATATCCGATGGAAAGCGTGCATCATCCCCATTTTTTTGAATGCACAATTGAAACCAAAGAACTAAATAACTACCAGCTACGGATCAAAGAAGGCGATCGCGAACTTGTTACTTACGATCCTTATGCTTTCCGTTCTCCTGGAATTACAGAATTTGATTTGCATTTATTCTCGGAAGGGAATCACCACCGGATTTACGAAAAATTAGGGGCACATCCCACTGAAATAGATGGGGTGAAAGGGGTTTATTTCGCTGTCTGGGCACCCAATGCTCGTAATGTCTCCTTACTTGGCGATTTCAACAATTGGGATGGACGCAAGCACCAAATGCGTAAAGGAAAAACTGGTGTTTGGGAATTATTTATTCCTGGAAGTAAAGTGGGGGAACACTACAAATATGAAATCAAAAATATTGAGGGGCATATCTACGAAAAATCCGACCCCTACGGCTTCCAACAAGAACCCCGTCCCAAAACTGCTTCCATTGTCACTGACCTGAATACCTACCAGTGGAATGATAAAGACTGGATGGAAAAACGCCGTCACACCGAACCCCTAAACCAACCTATCTCGGTTTACGAGGTACATCTAGGTTCGTGGTTACATGCTGCTAGTACCGAACCAGGTAAACATGCAGATGGCACATATGCACCGATTGTCCCCGTTTCCGAACTCAATCCCGGTTCACGCTTTTTAACATACCGGGAATTGAGCGATCGCTTGATTCCCTACGTCAAAGAGTTGGGATATACCCACATCGAACTCCTACCCATCGCTGAACACCCCTTTGATGGCTCTTGGGGATATCAAGTTACGGGATATTATGCCCCCACATCCCGTTTTGGGACTCCCGAAGATTTCATGTACTTTATCGACCAATGCCACCAAAATGGTATTGCTGTACTTGTAGATTGGGTTCCCGGACATTTTCCTAAAGATGGACATGGTTTAGCATTCTTCGATGGTACACACCTCTATGAACATGCTGACCCCCGCAAAGGTGAACATAAGGAATGGGGAACGTTAGTATTTAACTATTCTCGCAATGAAGTTCGGAATTTTTTGGTTGCAAATGCCCTATTTTGGTTCGACAAGTACCACATTGACGGAATCCGGGTTGATGCCGTTGCCTCGATGCTATACCTGGATTATTGCCGTAAAGAGGGTGAATGGGTTACGAATCAGTATGGTGGCAGGGAAAACATCGAAGCGGCTGATTTCTTGCGGCAGACGAATCACTTGATTTTCAGCTACTTCCCAGGTGTCATTTCCGTAGCCGAGGAATCGACCTCTTGGCCTATGGTATCCTGGCCCACATACGTTGGTGGACTTGGCTTTAATTTGAAGTGGAACATGGGTTGGATGCACGACATGCTCGATTACTTCAGTATGGACCCTTGGTTCCGTCAATTCCATCAAAACAATCTTACCTTCAGCATGTGGTATCACCATAGCGAGAATTTCATGTTGGCTTTGTCCCATGATGAAGTTGTGCATGGGAAGAGTAATATGATTGGGAAGATGCCCGGTGACAGGTGGCAGAAATTTGCGAATGTGCGGACTTTATTTACATACATGTTTGCCCATCCAGGGAAAAAAACCATGTTTATGAGCATGGAATTTGGGCAGTGGAACGAGTGGAACGCCTGGAGCGATTTAGACTGGAGTTTGTTGCAGTACGAACCCCATCAGCAGTTAAAGCAATTTTTTGCCGACTTAAATAAACTCTATAGAACCGAACCTTGTCTCTATAGCCAAGACTTTGCGGAAGAAGGTTTTGAGTGGATTGATTGTAGCGATAATCGTCATAGTGTGGCTTCGTTTATTCGTCGCGATAAAGATACAAATGACTTTGCGATCGCAGTTTGTAATTTTACACCCCAACCCCATTCACATTACCGCATTGGCGTACCTGAAGCTGGTTTTTATACTGAGTTATTTAACAGCGATGCCCGTAAGTATGGCGGTAGTAATATGGGTAACTTGGGTGGTAAGTGGACTGATGCTTGGTCAATGCACAATCATCAGTATTCCCTAGATTTGTGTCTACCTCCGTTGGCTGTGCTGATTTTGAAGCTCGATAAAGATAAAACAGCCCAGATGATGCAACAAGAGTAGAGACAGTTTGGAATGGGCAAACGGTTGTTTGCCCTCATTTATATTTTTTAACCGCCAAGACACAGAGGCGCAGAGAGAATAAAAAAAGGTTCTTCAGTACTTGTTATGCCAAACTAACAATTAAAATGCCAATTTAATAAGCACCTAATTCGGAAGTTATCAAAGTTTCTAAATCCATAAGCAGAACGTTTAATTAGCTTGAGTTTGTTATTAATACCCTCAACAGCACCACTAGTAGTACCATTATCAAAGTAAGCAATAATTTCATCGAACCAACGAATAATAGTATTATTGCTATTTGGGAAATATTTTTTAGCTTTCGATAACCACATACCTAGTTTAAAGACTCCCGTATACCAATCATTAGTCTTATTAAAATTTTTTCTAAATTTCTCTTTTAGTTCATGCATTACTT
>NZ_NTFS01000035.1 GCF_002289455.1 Brunnivagina elsteri CCALA 953 | reverse complement strand
ACTACATGGATTAAATTTTACTTTACCTTGGATAGTGCCATTTTATTTCAACAAAGATTGCTTATAGGACTTACGCACTGTACAAAAGGGCTATGTTATGTATTAACGTAAATACGTTGTTTCAGCCTTTTCTACATTACCCTTTCTTGATTGCGATCGCATAGTGCGGAACAGAAAAATCAAGCTTGAAGCCTGAAAACCTGTACCCTTATTTTGATTTTTCTGTCAATGCGTAAGTCCTAGCTTATTGAAAAAGTCTTTTTGTCAATAGGGTTTGAGATGCGCTAACCCTGGGACAGATGTTAGCAAAGACAGAATTGTTCAAATAGCAGTTTTAAAAGTTTTTCCTGACGACAGCGAGGTTATAAAAAAAAGATTAATTAATCCAACTATCCCTATCCCAGTTGAAGCATCAAATGTTCATGGTATTCATGATGAAGATGTAGTCAACGAGCCTACTTTTCAAAAAATAGCTCAAGGTTTATTAGATTTTATTGGTGATAGTGACCTTGCTGGTTATAACTCTAATAAATTTGATTTACCATTATTAATGACAGAATTTTCTCGTTGTGAAATTGATTTTAATTTAGAAGGGAGACATACAATTGATGTGCAATCTATCTTTTTCAAGATGGAACCTCGTACATTGAAAGCTGCTTATAAATTTTATTGTGGTAAAGATTTAGTCGGCGCTCATGATGCAGAAAATGATATTTGCGCTACCTATGAAGTTCTAAAAGCACAAATTGAGCGTTATGAAAACGTAGCGTATGAAGAACAAGACGGAAAGATAATTTATCCTGTGAAAAATGACTTGGAAATATTGAGTAAATTCACACCATCTAATTTGCTTGACCCAACTAATAAAATTATTTATGATGAGCAACAAAGGGAGATATTTAATTTTGGCAAACATCAAGGAAAATCACTAGTAGAAGTATTTAGAGAAGACCCAAGTTATTATGATTGGATGATGAAAAAAGATTTTTCTATTTTTACCAAAAAAGTAATCAAGCGAGTTTGGGAATCAATTCATCCTTTATCTGATTTAGATTATTAAAGGACTGATTTTTAAGTCATTATACGCCTGCTTAGTCTACTAAGAACAAAGACTAACTGCGATCGCACCACCAATTCCCCACTCCCAATCTAAACTTACTGCCCAAGCTGCAACCTCCCCACAGAAAGCAAAAACTTATTAATCACATAACGATACGTCAATAAATGCTTCTGGGTTGCTGTGGAATAAAGAATTGCGGCTATCGAAATCGAGATTGTGAACTACCCGATTAACTTTATAGTTATGACCCCTATATTTCACAAATTCACCAACACAAGGAACCCTCGACATCTCAATTTCCTGTAAAGCTAAAGAATTTTCACTATTAACTCTTACATCAAGTTTGTCTTTGGTAATATAAACAGTAATATGTACGATCGCCATAATAATTTTTAATTGATATTTACGTTGAGATAGATGGTTAAACTTAAAAAAAATATATATCGCGGATATCTAATCAAAAAAATTGGTCGTGGTAAAAAAATTGTATTTACAGCAATTATTAACGAACAACAATGGGCTAGTATGATTGAATCCGACCTCAAAAAAACAATTGACGCTTGGATTGATAAAACTCCATAGCCTTAGTTATCTTCTAAAATTATTGTATACAATATTCCACGTAGTACTATGTCCGAAGGCTTCAACAAACCCCAAACCCCAGTATCCCCAAACCTGTTAGTCAAACTGCAAACTCCCCGTGTGAGCGAGGATTTGTTGGTTCAGTTTAAAGATGTGTTGCGATCGCCGTAATCCAGTAATCATTGAGTATTAAATTTGTCATTGGTGCTGCTTATAATTACGAGATTGTCGAGTATGTTAAAACTAGCGAAAAATTCATTTTATTGTTGCTAGCTCTTTTAGAAAGGATAGTCTGTGTTTCAGCAATATCGTTATATTAGTGCGCGAACCCTCTTAGAAATGCCAAAATTAGCTCGTTGTCAGTCATTACCCCAGAATACTTGGACACCTGCGGAAAACCTTTGGCACTTAGTGTTTATTTCTCATCGTTGGGGAAATCATAACGATCCCGATTCATCTGGTTTGCAACTCGCTGCTTTGAAGCTAATGGTGCAGCGCATGGCAGATATTGCTGAGGTGATTTCCGATGAACGGGTTGGAGTTGACGCTGCCCAAAGCAGATTGGCTCGTGTTCCCTCACTCAACCGGCAAGGAACTTTGCAAGCGGCTCATCTTGTTTTTCGGAGTCTATGTGAGGCTGAGTCAGTGCCGGATGCAAAAGCAATCGGGGACGATGGACGCGGTATCCTGGATTTGATCGGATTTTGGTATGACTACTCTTGTTTACCTCAAGACCCTAAAACGCCCTCTGAGGCTGATGAGTTTGCTCAAACATTGCAAGGCATCGGTGATATGATTTTGTCGTCTCGTGTTAGCACACTAATTTTGCGAAAGGAAGGAGATGGTTATGTGAGCCGTGGCTGGTGTTTTGCGGAATCAATGATTGCACAATCTAAAGATGATACTAATAAGCCTCTGGTACTGTGGACTGATCGATGGGATGAACCTGTGTCACTGTTGGATTCTGAACCTTTTTCGGTATTTAAACAAGATGCGGAAAAATTGATGGCACAGTGGGAAGATTCCTCCAGTACGATGAGTGCCTGTGAGTCTTTTTGCTGTGTGGTTCAGGCTACGGCTTTACCACTGTTGCTAAAGTCTAAAGCCTATGAATCAGAGTTTGCCCTGGCGCAAGCTGATACAACAACTATTGGCATTCACTTGTTAGCACATATTCACCCCTGGTTGGCAATACTTCAAGAGGGTGAGCATTTGGATTTGTCTGTTCATCTTGCAACCTTATTACAGAGCGAGGGGTTGGGATGTAGAGATAATAGAGACTACATTCTGGTATCCCTGTTGCTGCTAAAGTCCCTCACCAGTAAAGATGCGGCGGGTGATGTTGCTATCTGGGGCGAGGCGCTTGTTCGGTTTACTGAGGGACTGCCATTGTATCTGATACGACATGATGGCAAGTTGGAATGGCAGGAGAAAAATAGAGATTCTGATAAATCTCAAAATTTATAAGTTTTTAATTACTGTGTATAAATTAAAAAATCACAATATAGTTTAATTTTTTACTAGCAAGATATAAACCAGTAAAGTATACTAACCTAGTAGTGTTTTTTAGCTACAATTATCTACTAGAGAATAAGATACCTTGCAATGATTACACTGATCATCAATGTTAGATAAAAAGGATAAATGGAAAAGGATAAACTAGAAGCAAATAATAAATTAACAACATTTATGCCTTTAGGTGGTCTTAGAGTAAAGAGTTTATCAATTGTAATTTCACCAGATGAATGTAACTCTTTTACGAAATCGTTATAAATCTGACGAAAGCTTCGTTCTTGACCCAGATAATAAGAATCCAGTAGAAAAAAAAGGACTATTGGTATTAAAGATATCCAAGCATAATTAGGCTTGTTCTTATCTGCAATAACTACGAGGATTGCTGAAACTAAGGAAATACACCAAGTTTTGCAGTTAGAACTGTTAGATGCCATCCGTGTAATAATTCCTTGCAAAATGTTCAAGTAGTTCTGTACAGCATCAGATTCAAACGATACTTTGTGTGGTTGTGACTGTGGACTAGAGTTACTCACAATTTTTCAGCGACTTATGCCTAAAATTTATTTTTAGTTATTATATTTGGTAACATGATGTATCTTAACTTTCTTAAGATGTATCTTAACTTTCTTGAGGTGAATAATTTATGGCGCGTCGTGCATTTTTTAGCTTTCATTATCAAAGAGATATTTGGCGTGTTAATCAAGTGCGAAATAGTTGGGTTATTCAACCTGGAAAACAAGAAGCAGTATGGTACGATGCATCTTTGTGGGAAGAAGCAAGAACTAAAGGTGAGACTGCTCTTAAAAATTTAATTAATGATGGACTGACAAATACCTCTGTTACTGTCGTATTAATAGGAGCGGAGACATCTACAAGAAAATGGGTTGACTACGAAATTAAGGAAAGTTATGCTCGTGGAAAAGGGCTTCTTGGCATATACATTCATGGATTGAAAGATAAGTTAGGCAAAACTGACATTCAAGGCAAAAACCCCTTTAATAACATTTATGTTGAAACTAGTAATCAAAAAACTTATTTTTCTGATTTATACCCAACTTACGACTGGGTTTTAAATGAGGGCTATAAAAATATTGGTTTATGGATAGAGAAAGCAGCTAGTGCAGTGGGAAGATAGTAGAGACAGGGAGCAATGCTCTAAAAGTTAGATCGGGTTTTAATTCTCAATTATTTAGGTATATTCTCAATAAAAACTAATTTTTCGTTGCGATCGCATTCCTAAATAGGTGATGAAAGCCCCCTAATTTTAAGCACCTCACTGTTAGAGCATTGCTCCCGTAGAGACATTAGTGATAATAATTTAGAAGTTATTTTAGATTTTTTTACTAATGTGATGTAGGTAAAGTTTTCAGCAATTTTTAGAATTATAAATTAACATGTCTATTTTTTTCCTTGTTTATTGGTCACATCCCTTCCAACAATTTTGCTAAAGTTCATCTGAACTTGCCTCCCAATCCTCACATCCTGCTAAAATTGCCTTGCTCCCAACAAGTCAACATCATGCCCCAAGGCTTCGGTCAACCCCAACCAACCAAAACCGATAAATTAGTCGAGCAAGCAGTTCGTCATGCCACAAAGCGCAATCCCAAAGCCCTCGACCAAATATTTGACAATTTACCCGTCAAGCTTAACAAACAAGTTTTAGATGGTACATTTGCAGCATTGGCTAAAGATATCGATACCTTAGCTTGGTTGTGCGGATATTTTGCAGGGGAAATTAACAGTGCCTCGGATAATGATAAACCCAACCAACCCATCATCCTAATTTCTAAATTACTCATCAAATATGGAATGCAGCCGTTTGTTGATTTTATGCCCTATGTAGGCAACCGCATTACTATACTTGATGCCGATAAATTTGAAGCGCTGCCAGTTCCCGTGCAAGCAGCAGTGAAAGAAGCTTTTGAGTTGAGAGAAACGAGTGATGCAGAAATGAAACGTATAAATGATGCTCTAGCTGCGGAGATGAGTGTGGAATAGGGAATTGGCGATGTCTCTAAGTGGAAGCAGTTAGAACATTGCATAAGTCCCCTAATTCCAGAAGTGCTGCAACTAAAAAATCGCACGCACCTTATCACGGAATAAAATGTTATTCCAAACTAAGTGTATGATGTGGCGATTGGAGTAACGATTAAAGCAGGCTTAATGAAGACTAAAGACTTGATTAAGAGCAAATAACACCAGACCAGCCCTGATGTCCTCGATTTGGTTGGCACTTATATTGCTGACCTACCCAAATAATTTCCCATTTATTTTGTTTGCTTTTCAACTCGATGCGATCCCGTATCGCAGCTACTGAATCATCACCTAAACCGATTACAGTATATACAATTATTGCTGTTTCTCTTGTGGTATATGTTAATGAAATATCTTCATCGCTAGCAGGGTCATTTTCTTCTGAGCCACTAAACAATTGTGCGGCTACTGCTTTTGGATTAGTAGCTTTAATTCCTGCCCTTTTGATAAATTCTTGTACGTTAATAACCCGAAAATCAAAACGTGGATCGCTGATTATTGCGTTTAATTTAGACCAGGTTTTCTCTCCCACAATACCGTCGGCAACTAGTTGTTGGGATTTTTGAAAATTGATGACAGCTTCTTTAGTTTTTGCGCCAAAAATACCATCAACAATACCTGAATAAAAATTGAGTTTTTTCAAATTTTCTTGTAGCTTGGTGACTTCCGCACCTTTTGAACCTTCTTTAAGTACAGTAGAAGTAGCGTTCATAATTTGTCCTTACTTAGTTGCGTTTTATAATTTCATGTTTGGTGTAAACACACGCTTAACATCACTTCTGAATTTGCTTATTCCGCATAAACATGTATAAAAGTTTTAAAATTTTCTCGAATGCTAGTTTGATAAACAAAAAGTGCTTGAGTTTGATTATGCTTTTTTTACCGTAATAAGAGCAATGCAAAGCTGCGCTGCCATCACCACGCTAAAATGGGTGCAACACATTGGCAGCGATATCATGAACATCGAGCAACAAATAGACACACTCCAATCCGAAATTGACCGCAAGCGCAAAGAAATTAGCTCGGATAGCTATTCAATGTCTATTGGTGAATGGATAAGCTTGTATGAGCAAGGAGAATTAGAAATTTACCCAGGATTTCAGAAAGGTTTGCGTTGGTCTGAATCTCAAAAAGTCAAATTTATCGAGTCGATTTTGTTAGGTATACCAATTTCAAATATCTTTGTGTATCAAGGTAATAGCGGTGTTTGGGAAGTTGTTGATGGGTTGCAAAGATTATCAACAATTTACCAATTTGTAGGAATATTGAAGGCTGAAGATGGCAGTTTAATTCCACCATTGACTTTGCAAAAGACCGAATATTTACCTACATTAGAGGGCAAAGTATGGAAGGATATAAATCATCCAGAAGGGTCAAATATCGGCTTCACCCCAGAGCAAAGATTGTTGGTAAAAAAAGCCAAAATAAATGTGAATATTGTATCGGCGGAAAGTAATCCTCAGTTTAAATATGATTTGTTTTTAAGATTAAATATGGTTGGCTATAATCCCATCTTTCAAGAATGAATATTTATGTAAGCTTATAGTTGGAATAATGGTAGTTGAATTATCTGCGAAGTTTGCACGTTATCGAGATTTGATAGCGAAATCCCCAACAGTCGAATGCTGCGATCGCCCAATTCAATTGTTCCCAATAGTGCGATCGCTTCAGTAATAATAGTATCTAAACTATTGATACTACTTCCAAAAGTTCGAGAGCGGGTAATTTGCTGATAGTCTGAAAATTTTACTTTCAATGTCAACGTTCGACCCGACGTTTGGTGTTTTTCCAATCGCTCGTGTAGGGTTTCGGCAATTTGTTCGAGTTCCATCAATATTGTTGCTTTATCGCTCAAATCAAGGGCAAACGAGTTTTCTGCACCAATTGACTTACGAATACGGTTAGGTTCTACTATACGCTCATCTTGTGCCCTGGCAATGTTGTAATAGTATTGTCCAGATTTACCAAACTGCTGCACCAAAAAATTAAGCGATCGCTCTTTCAAATCAGCCCCGGTGCGAATACCCAACGATTGCATTTTTGCGGCTGTAACTTTACCGATACCGTGAAACTTTTCGATGGGTAAACTTTCCACAAAAGCGATCGCATCTTCAGGTAAAATAACCTTCATGCCATTGGGTTTGTTTATACCCGATGCCATTTTTGCTAGGAATTTATTGATGGATATCCCTGCTGATGCGGTGAGGTTGGTTTCGGCAAATATCTCCGCTCTGATTAACCTAGCTATGGTGGAAGCATAAGGTATATTTTGTTTATTTTCGCTGACATCAAGGTAAGCTTCATCGAGGGCAACAGGTTCAAATATGTCGGTGTAACGTTTAAATATGGTGTGAATTTGAGCCGATATGGAGCGGTATACTTCAAATCTAGGACGGACGATGATGAGATGTGGACATTTTGCAACTGCCATACTTGATGCGATCGCCGAATGAATACCAAACTTTCTCGCCTCATAACTTGCAGCAGCTACCACCCCGCGTTGACTTGGTGAACTACCAACTGCCAACGGTTTACCTCGATATTCTGGATTGTCCCTTTGCTCTACCGATGCGTAGAAGGCATCCATGTCGATATGGATAATTTTTCTGACTTCGTTCACATTTATTATATTTAATAGTATATTTTTACTACTGTTAAATGTTAATATAAAACAATCAAAAATGTATCGAGAGTTGGGTTAATCTCGCAGCTTTTTTATCAGTTTCTCAATTGCTAATTGATGTAGGTGATGTATCAAAACACTTACATCTATATTCTGCTGTATGTAAATTGATTATGGTTTCGCAGGTTCTAGTAACACAATTAAGGTTTCTTCCCACTGGTCGAAAAATCCATCATCCCATCGGTCAATCCTACCGTTTCTATCAATGCGTGGCGAAACTACTTCTATGACATCTTGATTTTGCTTACTTTTATGCTGGAAGTGCAGTAATTGAATATCTTCGTGGCTAATTTTTCCACTATGAACTGCTACACGAATTCCATTTAAAACATGATCGCTATGGGTTTCAATTATAAGTTGAACACCGTAGTTAGCAGCAAGGGCAAACAAACCACTAATTTTTGCCTGAAATGATGCATGAAGAAATACTTCTGGATGTTCAATTAGAATTAGTGTGCCTGGTTGGGATGCAAGTACCGCAACGACAATGGGCAAAGCATAAGTAATTCCCAACCCAACACTGCTTCTTTTTGGAGAATTACTATCGCCGTAATAGTATTCCAACGATAACGATTCTGTATCGGGATTTGAATCAACTTTTATATGTATGCCTGGATTTATTTCTCCCATCCATGCTTCCACTTGGTCTATTAAATTGATTGATTTTGCTTTTGAATGGCTAAGTTTAGGAATCGTAATCGGCTTATTTCCATGCTTAAAAAGTAAATATGCTGTTTTTTCAAGTACACCTATACGTTCACCATAGAAATAGTGAAAATAGTCATTAAAAAGACTGGACTGATAAATATCATCATTAACTAATTTAGAGGTAATATTTATAACATTTGCTTCTTGATTTGCTGATTCGGAACTAAAATTCCATATTCCTTTACCATTTGAGTTTGTGGAAATTTCAAACCCTACATAATCTTCTTTTGCCCTCTCGCACAAGGCATCACTAGCTGTACCTATATTCACTAAATCGCCATTTAGAGCTAAACTATCCTTTTGCAACATGCCATGTTGGTAAGATTGGCGTAATAAGAGTAAGGCTTGTAATATCGAAGATTTACCAGTGTTATTGAAACCAGAAAGTAAAGTTAATCCTCTAAATTCAATCAATTGATTTTCAAATGCTTTGAAATTGAGTAATCGTAGGGAATTAATCATGATTTAAACTTAGATATCATGGTTTGTACTCAAATTTTTATGTGTAATAATCTACAACTTTAATTGCAACTCCATAATATTTTACCATACATTTTTTCATTCGATTTCAACAAGCGATAGACTATGCCCGACAGGGGCGATCGCAAATCATCTGTAACTTCGATTTCTAGTTTTTGGGCTGCATCATAGATTAAGTCATTACGACAAGAATCTATATAAATGTATCTCCCAGCTTTATCACCAAATGGCGCGAGATATTTCAATATTTTGAAGGCGATATTTTTCGCTTGGTTTTCCATTTTGGTTCACTCCACAATCACTTTTAAACCAGTTTCTCTAGCTAACTGTTGGGCTAATGATTCGGGTTCGTTATCTTGCATCCACTGCTGATATTCGCCTATTAAAATATCTAGATAATTATCTTTATTTGCCTCTAACCAATCAGCTTCTTCGATATAACCCAAATTTTGCATTGCCTGAATAACGCAAGTACGATCAAACATATTGCATTGATTGCTTGCTTTGACTTCATCTAGCGCTTCCATTAGGTGTGAACGTTGTGATAATTGTTGTTGCATTTATCTTGATGGTTTATTTTAAAAGCTCATCAATAATATCAATATATTTACCTAAATTTTCACCCAACCAATCAGCAATAGTTTTATAACCGAGATTGTTTAACATTGCGATCGCACAACCGCTATCGAGCATGTTACATTTCCCCGTTGCCTGTACTTCCTTGAGTGCTTTTATTAATCCAGCAGGACGTTTTCCACCATCGTATAGTTCCATTACCGTAGTGTTGCCACCACCAAACCACTCATGCACGGTAAACCCTGCTGTGGTTTCTTTGGGATACCGCTTTGCCATCTCTTGCCATGCAGCTTCTTCGTTGATTGCCCAAATATAATGCCCCTGCCGTTCTCGCAAGTCATCGCGTCCGGCGCAGTCGTCCATGTATAGGGCGTTGCGGGTGCAACGAAATTCTTTTTTCATCGTGTATGAGAAAGGGTTGACCTACTCACGATATTCTAAACAAGTCGATAGCGGGGGTTAATTGCCGTGTTAGAAAGGGAAATTAACGAACTTAGGCAGCTTGTTGAACCTTACGTTAATCTCTGGCATTTGGAGTGTGATGGGTTAGCCCGCGTGTTGCATTCAATTTTGATAGAAAAGCATATCGAGCATACCGTTTGGGTGGGTCATGCTACTCATGATTACGAACAGATGACCACACCGAAACATTTCTGGATTGATTTACCCTGTGGACTACGCATTGACTACCGATTGCAACAATGGATAGGTAAGTTGCCTGCAATACCCCACGGCATTTTCAATCCCAAGGATTTTGAGTCTGTGAAATACGAAGGGGAAATTGTTGAACTGCCTTTTATACCGAAGGAACTGATTGATATTTTAGTATTACCAATTGAAGTTCCCGAAGAATGGTTGTATTACTTTTAAATATGTCAAAGTGATAAGATTGTATCTTTTGTCACTAATGATGACTAAAAACCTTGCTTACTACGTTAAAAAATTTTCCCCCAGAGTCAAAGTATCCAATCCAATTGGTTTAAACGTTAGCCCCGACGCTCCCAACAAACCGATTTTGCTATTATCTATCGTTGAAATGATAGCAACAGGGCAAATTACCCAAAACCAAATTCCCTTTAATGCCGAACTCATTGCTACATTTCTTAAACTTTGGAGCCACCTAGAACCAGTACGCAAACCCGATATAGGACTACCTTTTTATCACCTAACTAGCGATGGCTTCTGGCATTATCAAATGAAGGTGGGGTTTGAAGGATTAATGCAAGCCAGAGTCAGAATTAGAACCCCCAGCACAATTAGAGGAACCGTTGAATATGTTTACTTAGACTCCGAATTATGGCAACTGCTACAAAACGAGAGCGATCGCACCATCCTAACTCACACACTAATCGATTCTTGGTTTAAAGATAAAACCCAAGATATCGAACCACTGCTACAAGTGAATGCCTTTGCTGAAATAGAAGAGAACTTGCGATCGCAAGGTGGAAAAATCTATCAACCTGAAGAACTTAAAGACGAACAAAAAGTTATCGTTAGGGATGGTGCATTTCGTAAAATCATTACCTCCACCTACAACTATACCTGTGCTTTCTGCGGGTTACAGATACTCGACACCGATGGTAAAAACATTGTCGATGGCTCCCACATCAAACCTTTCTCGAAGTTCTACGACGACCGTATTGATAACGGCTTATCGCTGTGTAAAAACCATCACTGGGCATTTGATAGGGGTTGGTTTACTATCGCAGATGACTACACCATAATCGTTTCTGACCGTATCCGCGAAGTTTCCCCCAATGCTAAACCGATGCGCGAATTTATAGGCGATCGCATTACCCTACCAGCCCAACAGCAGTATTATCCAAGGCTGGATGCATTAGCTTGGCATCGTGAGAATATGTTTGATGTAGCTTGAAGTTGAATTATGGACGAATACAAAATCAAAAGCGATTCGACCGAGCGGAAGTTTGTTCAGCGTGCTGTAGAAGTAGATACTTTGGATTCTCAAACAGAAGACGGGATATTGAAGATGCTTAATGTCCAAGATATATTTCCCTTTTTTGGAAATCCGGTTAAGTGGTGTACACCTCACAAGTTGATGCATTTTAAGAAACTTGTGGAACTGGGAGTAATATTTCCACCAATTATCGTAGTACAAGAAGAAAGGCTAATTGTATACGATGGTCATTATCGCTGGTTTGCGAGTTATTTGGCAGGAAAAAAGGAAATAAGCGCTTGGGTAACTTAATACTGCGATCGCTATTATCTGCCACCTTTTTTTCACTTGCTGCTCTGCCACCACAACGACTACCAACGCTTAGGCAATATCACTGGGTTGGTTACAAACACCAGATGGAGCATATTCACGGGAAAATACTTGAAGTTTATGTGATCGTTTATCAAACATGCCTAAAAAACCCAAAGGTTGGTACAAAGAGATTGTGCTGCGCCCCGTCGTACATGTCGATGGGTATGAAAGTTATGAAAAGATTTGTAGTTATGTTGCTGATGTTTATTTCTCAAGAGATGAAGAAAAGATAAAAACTGGAATGCTTCGTAATCCTAAAGAGTCAACGTATATTACTATTTATACTTTGTTCAAAGTGGGACAATCAAAGTGTCCTACTTATTGGGTGAGCGCAGATTTGCTCAGTGCATTGATGCAATCAAATTTAGATGTGGACATTGAAAATTTGCAGTGGGCAATGAAAACGGGACTTTTTATGTTGCCGAAAGGTGTAATTATCTCTCCAGAGAATCGCAGTGTTGATACAATCTTTTGGCACTACGATACAGATAATGATCTTATTTACTGGGCTGCAACCGACGACGATGCCGTTTTTTGCAGAAGATTTCAAGTTTTTAAAAACCTCGGAAAGTATACACATGTTGATGTAAAAGATATGAATAATCAAACCATTACCGAGTTTAACGAATACATGCAATCAATCTTTCTGCGATTAATCTTAATTATGCAATGTCGCCCTGAACTAGTCGATGCAGCCGAAAAGCAGGATAAAGTAACAGTTAATCAAGGTTTTGGTAAAGCACAAGCGCAAGATTTTTACCAACCATTATGGATTGGTCAAGAATATCGACTTAAACGTGAGGGTACGGTAAGCAGTGATGGCAACAAACAGGGTGGTACTAAAAGCCCCCATTGGCGTAGGGGTTTTATTCGCAATCAACCCTATGGAGAAGGCAGACAAAAAAGAAAATTAGTGTGGATTGAACCAATTTTGGTAATGGGTGGAGAGTAAAATTTAATAATATATTGTTGATTAATCTTATAATATTTGAGTGATTGAAATAGTATTTTTATGAAAGTTAAAGAACTTATTGAAGCCTTACAACAATGTCATCCAGATGCAGATGTGGAATTTTGTCTGAATCTTGAAATAGATTGTGGTGAAGTAATAGCAGTTGAGCATGAAATTGAATGGTTGCTAGATAGGGGAAAAATTAATCCAGTAGGGAGAGTTTTTATACACAATAATAGAAATGAGTTTAAGCACGATAAGCCATTGCTAAATGGTAATTTATTTAAAACTTAGACTTGACTACAAAGTTCTGAAAAAAATAAAAGTATGATGTATTATGCATATCGCTGTTACAACAAAGATGACAAGCCTTTGGGTTGGTTATATACACCAACTGCTACCGAAATTACCTGGACTGATAAAAACTTTGATTGGTGTAAGCGTTGGAAAAAACAGGAAACCGCAGAAAAATATTTTAATAACTACAATTCTCGCTGGCAGTTTCAATCGCATGGTGGCTATCTCAAAATTGAAGTGATGCCCTTTGATGAACCAAAACCTATTACTTCTCGCAAGCAAAAAATATTAGGAGAATGGGGTGATAATATAGTAGATAATGAAATTAAAGAAGATAAAAAATTACCATATAAAACTTTTACATTTGAATTTGTCGAAGGATTACCCGAAAATCATGGAAACTATCTATTTTTACTAGAAGACGGCTCAATTAAAGAAGGATATTATAGCTCTTTTCCATATCCCCATAACTATGAAGATATAAGAATTGCTGATGAGGAATATGAACACTTTTATTATTGTAATGTTGTTGGTTGGCTGAAAAGATTAGAATAATAACTTTTATGAAAGCCGAAGAATTAAAAACTAAAATTGTTAATATTCTTACTAACGAAAATCCAAAGTTTTTTGATGGCGTTTCCGTTAAAGAAATTAAAGAGTTGCTTTTAGAAAATCATGATATATCTGCAAGTGAGCGAATGATTATTAAAGTAATGTTAGAATTAACTAAGTGTGAAAATGAGGATGAATATGGCTTTTTGTGTGGGGATGGAACATATCTTATTTTTGCAGATGACCACGGATATGAAGAATCAAAAATGCGGGGATTGCATAAGTATAGATGGTATAATCTAGGAGGAATTTAATCACAATCACGTGAATAATAACCTCGATAAACTGCTTTCCAAAATTAAACATGAAGCAGATGCAATGGATAAAATCTACGCACGACGAGATGATTTGCGCTATAGAAGTATTCAGGCATTAGTTCTCGACTACGGCAAACCATTTATCAACCGTATTATACCCTCGCCATTTCGCTCTGAAGCAGGACTATGTTACCAAAATTGCTTTGAAAGATTGTTGCTGCATGGTGATTATCACTATTGTGAAGGGTATGCTATCGATGATGATTTAAACCTTGCGATCGCTCATGCATGGCTCATTGATGATGCGGGTGAAGTTGTCGATCCAACTTGGAGGGATGACAGCACTGGAGCAACCTATTTTGGTGTTGTGTTCGATGGCGAATACGTGCTGAAAATGGGCGAAAAGAGTGAAAGATATGGCATTTTTGAAAACGATTATATGAACGGGCATAAGTTGATGATGGGAGGATTACCACCAAATGCCCTGCATAGTAAGTTTCATCCAAAATATGCCAAATAGTTTATGCTTCACTTGTTAGGCTTTTGTAACCATCGGCAAATTCGACTCCAAAACCTCCGGCTTCTAGGTGACGGGTTAGCGAACTGATAATTGGCATGGCAATACTGATACCAAATAAAGCATTGAAGCCCGCAACAACCACTGGTGCTGATAATATAACTGCGAATTCTGGAAATAGGGCTAACACGGCTATCAAAACTAGAAAAACAATTGGTGTCGCAATACCAGCTTGTTTGGCTGTTTCAAAAATTAGGTCTTTATACTCGTCAACTGTAATATCGCCCCGATAAAGGTCAAGAGAGTAGGAAATCGCCGTTACCACAACTTGGGTAAGAACCGCCGTACCAGTTGCAGTGATGCCAAGACGAGCGATCGCACCCGAATTAACAATTATCGAATCGATTGCATTGTAAACTCGAATATGAAATTGTTCACCAACCGTCATCACCTTAGCACCGCGACGGATGTTGTCTGCGCCCACTTCCCAAACTATGTTGTCAGCTGCATTCGCTCCACCTTGGGAACGTGGGTGAATGTGACTGCCGTGCTTATCCCTGAGAAATTCTCGAATTGCCTTTTCTTGCCCTCCAAGCTTAGATGTGCCAGGAATTTTATTAAATAACTTCATAATATCGGCATCATTTCGAGGAGCATCACCAACCCGAACCCCTGCCCGATATTTCAGCCGTTGAGCAATTTTTGGCATTTGAACTGCTAATTCTTGCGCTGTTTGGGGTAGTTCCTTGAGGGAATTAGCAACTGTCATGCCTGCAAAAGTAACATCTAAAATGCTGCTTTTGACACTGTTTATAGTCTGGTCAATTGCCTCAATACTTTGTTGTGTATTGGTTTTAACTTCATCCACAACACCACTAATATAATTAGTAGTTCCTTGAATAGCATTTTTTGCAGTATCAGTTAACTTACTTGTTTCTTTAAATAAATCCATTTTTTAGTTAATAATATTAATTTATTTTTGCTTGTACTGTAATTTTTAAAGTATTTTTTGGCAATATACTTAAATTAGAATAACTTTAAACTTGCTAAATTGGCAAATATAAAATCAAATTGTGAAGCAGATATAAAGAAGTCGCAGTCGCATTTGTAGAATCCACAATAAGCGATTACTGATGTCTTAGAATCACTCGTAAATTTAGCGATGGTAAAGTGGTAAAAAAAAGGATTTAACTTAGACTACCAAGCTTAACTACCATTACTTTATATTATCTAAAATTCACTCTCAACCCTTCCCAAATGGCTGCCCCCATCTCTCCCAATTTTCCTTATTAAACGGGCTTCTCCATTTCAAAATTAGATACAATTTCAACTTCTTATGTGCTTCGTACTGTCCTCTCTACTTTTATACTGTTTGCTGGTATTTTCCTTTAAGCATCAAACCCGCGCCCCAAACACCAACTACTAGAAGACCCAAGGTAGAAGCTGGTTCGGGAACAGTTGCAATGCTGATAGTGTTGATTGCAACAGCCCGGTTTGGTATTGAAGTACTAAAAACTAAGCGTGAGATATTAGCAGTATCGCTGCTCATGCCAAGAAACACAGCAGAGTTGTCTAATGCCAAAGAAGAAGTTCCGGGGGTGGAAAATGTACCAAGTAGGTTATTGGCACTATCAAAAGCGGAGATAAATGCTGTAAATTCTGGAGTGTCATCTACATTTATCTGAGTACCTGCACTTTTGACGGGTTTATTAAAGGTGATGGTTATGGGTCCTGGGTTTCCAGGTGCGGGGAAAGAACCTGGTCTAAATCCTGTAAACAGGGCAAAATCACCACTGGCAAAGTTTGTGGGAACACCTGTAGGTGGCGGAGAAGTTTGGAAAACGAATGGTGGAGTAATTCCTGCCTCGGTTGGAGGTGCAATATCTACGTTTAGCCCCAATCCTCGACTAGATGTTGCTGAGAAAGAACTAGGTAAAAAAGCTGACGGGTTAGGAGAAAATGGATCAAATATTTTACCTAAACTCGACCAATCAAGTTGGTCATTACCCAATAGCGCCGACCGCTCTTGAACTAAAGTTAGTGCTTGAACGGGTGATGTTAAAGCTGCTACTACTATGCAGAGTGTAGTTCCAATAGCACTTTTATACAGATTTTTATAATTTAAATTAAGTATTCTGTCTATATTATCTATCATGAGATTTTATTGCTATGCAAGTATATTGCTACAAGCTTTAATCGTACAGAAAAGATAACACAGCAATTAATAAGTTATCATAAACCAACCGTAAAATTACGCAGTTATTTTAAGATGGTTGAGCTATTGGACAGTTCCTCTTTTTTCTTTCAACCTTTTCCAAATGGTTGCCCCCACTGATGCCAATTTTCCTTATTGAAAGGACTTCGCCATTTCAAAATTAAGTACAATTCTAGTTCTTGCCGTGCTTCCCTACGCTGGGGTGTATCCCACCAAAAGCCAATGTTTACCGCCGTTTTTAGCTTGTAGCGGTAGTGTAAATCTTGATAGCTAGCGATGTAGTCTTTACAGTCATGGGTTCCCTTCCAGCGCTTGTTACTACGGCAGGTTTCACCTACATATAAAACTAACTGCGCTGCACTATCGACTACAAAATATAAGCAAGCTTCTCCTGGATAGTCCGCAGGCATCCGGTAAAACGCCATTGATTGTAACTGTAGCGTGAGGGGGTCAATACGTTCGGGGTCGCAATGATTGGCTGGTAAGTCCAGTAATGTTGTTTGCGCTGGTGCTGGAGAATAGCGCGATCGCATTTGATATTCCACTATTTGCGTTTTCCACTGCTGCAATTCCTCGGCACTCATTACAAACTCATCACGACGTTTGCCTTTGAACTTTTTACTGGGAAACAGTTCGAGTTGACCGTCGGCTGGTGGCGGTGGTGGATATGCGAATAGTTCCAGTTGGCGTGTTTCCCCTGGATTATTGAATAAATCTAGTTGGTTTGGCTCCACCGATACTTTACCCCCACAACGCACACCCTCGATAAATATACCTGGTGAAAGAAAATTTGTTAATTCCCGATTGGGTCTGGTCTACTTATACCCAATTCCCTCAGCTTCAGTTTCACGTCTTCCCATTCACTGCCGCAGTAGTAATATTTCTTATCTTTGATATCCGCGATGTAATATCCCTGCTTACCACCATTGATGCGGAATAATGCGATCGCTACCTTTTTCATCGAAGTGTCAAACGCTGCAAACAAGTCTTCTTGAGAAAGCAAAGGCATGTTAAACAAATTTATAAATGGTTCGCCTTCCTTAAATCCCCAACCATTACCACGACGTTGAATAATTCTGTAGTAAACAGGACTAGCTATTGTAGTATGTAAATCTGACATAATGATAATTAAAGATATTAGCTTTATTCAGAAAGATAGCCCCTAGCTGCTAACTAGGGACTATCGGTTTAATTAGTTGTCATTATTTTGAGATTTGTCTTGCGGTTCCAAAGCCACATCTTCCAAATCGTCTTTGACAACTTCCGAGTCAACGAGGTAAATTTCCCCAGAAACCTCATCCCGCTTTTCCCAAAACTGAGAAAGAGTGCGGATAAAGATTTTTACTGGATTCCAAAATCCTCGATGCCCGTTACCATTTTTGCTCAATCAATCACCTCCTTATATTTAGATAACTGGGGACTTATTCAGTCCCCACATTTATTTTACCATTTTTACTAAATTAATTTAACCATTATTATTAACATTACTTCTATTTTTTGTGGCAATTAATATTAATTCACCGTCTGCGATCGCATCCAACAATTGCCCCGTTGACCCTTCACTAGCGTGGATATATCCAAGTAATTGGGCGATTCCTTTGAGCTTGTCACCCGTCCCTGGTGCAACCCTAGCATGTAAATTAGTCCGGTCTAATTTCTTCCTACCTGCCATATACGTTAACCATATTTACTTAAAAGTGGTTTACATAAATATGATAACAGAAGGAAGGTTGTGGAGTTAGCAGCGCTTTTTTTGATTCCCTTTGCGATCGCACACAATCCATCCCTGTTTGGGAACACTAATACAGTCGCGTTTACCATGCTATGAACTTACTGAACCTATTTAAACCCAAACCAAAAGCACCAACCATTGATAGTTACGGTCAACCCAACAGCATTGAGCCACAAGAAATTCAATCAATCATGGAATGGCTATTTGCCAGTTTGATGAGTGCTGGTTATTTTGGGCGATCGCATATTATTTGGTACGACAGCGACAATCCCGACCCCAGTTTGGAGCAGGTAGTTAAGAAAGTTATGCATCGGGAAGAACCAGTATTTTTGTACCGTATTGGTGGCAGAGTGCAAACACCACGCGATGGCTATTATTGGCGAATGATGAACGAACATCCATCGATGCGGGTGTATCAATTTGAGGTGAGGGATTAAGAAACTATTATTGTCGCTGCGATCGCTTACTAATTGCATCAGCTTCGATTGAATACTTAACTTGAGTGCAATTGTACTATGGCAGAAAATTCCCGATTGCGATCGCGGTCGAACGTCAGATTTTTGCAACTATTTTAATAGTTAGTACATTTATCCTAGCGAGTATGATTGTGGTAGGTATCCCCAAATCTCTACCATGATTAAACCTCGTGCCGTCCGCCAATTGCCAGAATGCCCCACATGTCGCTTTTATTGCGGTAATCCATATTTGTTCTGTGCTGTAATGCCAGATGGTCCAGAGGGTGAATCTTGCCCCCACTTCGCCTTTGACCCAGATGCAGTGCCAGAAGAAGAGGAGCTATGGCAACCTGTTGGTGCAAGCTATGTCCATAATGAACTGGTGTTAGATAGTAACCATCTACTGATGAATGGGATTGAAATTATCCACGTTGACCCCGCATCCTGGCATCCCATGTATACGGGTAAGTGCCCCCGGTGTGGTGCTTCGTTTGATAGGGACTACACATCAAGGGTGCATTGGGACTGTGCAAACTGTGGGTGGATGGATGATTCGGTATGAGCGATGCTTCAGCGCAAGCAATGGGCTATACTCCGTCGTAGGCGATCGCACTCCACTGACCAAATGACTAACAAAGAAATTACTGACCAGCTAAAAGCTGCATCTGAAGGCTTGATTTGGATGAGCGAATCGGAATACCCATTTGAGTTTTTTTTGTGGGAAGGTGCCGCACTTTTAACCCATGAAGAAGTTATTCAAAAAACAAGTCATTCTTCTGATACGCCAATTGAAACCGTTACAGTAGATAATTTTTTCAGTGTGGCAACAACTGAGGAAGATTGGCATGGTGACGAAGAAAAAGGTATGGTAGCCAAATTTAAAGCTCTGGTGCAGACTATTAAATTGAATTTAGCTAATTCAACTGTGTATCGCTTAGGCAAAATTGAAATTGATGTTTATATAATTGGTGAAACTCCAACAGGTGATTTGGCTGGGCTTTCAACTAAAATTGTAGAAACTTAGTCCTACTTTAGTTGACTTTAGACTCAATTACTTTTTGAATTGTGGGGTCAATATTTGATAGAAAATCATAACCTGTAAGTTTTTCTAGCTCATTTACGCTTACTTGATAGGTTCGCCAATCGGGGCTAATTCCCTGCTCATTAGGAATGTTCACAGCAATAATGCGAGTATTCTCAGTGACACTACTTACATCTGCACCAGCTTTATCCATGACTACAACTACTTTCCAAGTTGAAACGGGAATTGTCACTTTACCTTTCAATGGCTGCTTTTGGCTCCCAATTCCCCCAGCAATAATATAAATTTCTTTACCTTCTTTGGTAACAAGCTCCCTAGAATACTGTTCCAAACCTTCCCATGTTCTGCGGTTGTTATCGGGCGTTTGCGGCATCATATTGGTCATTAGGAAAGTTGAACTATTATCCTCCACTGACGTAGTACGGTCTGCCGAAGGTGCAACGTGACCTTTATCGTACCCAGAACCAGTATATAAGGTGGGTGTGATGCGTATAAAACCCACAGGCAATGTAGCATCAGGGCGAAAGTTGTTTTGGCGGTCTACACTTCCTAACCACGATTGATTCAACTGCCAGCTTACCCAATTAGGAATACCTTTAGAGTTGTTGTAAGACAACGCATACTGGGGTTTTATCATCAAGTAATTGTCTGCATTAGCAACATTTTCTGTGGCATTACTGGGATTTCCTAGAAGCAGATGAATACTGGTTACAGGTTGAGCTTTTAGGCTGAGTGCCAATAACGATGGCTGTTGCGTTGTTAGTGGTTGAGTTAATGTTGGTGGCTGTTTGGACGAACATCCTAGCAATATAAACAGAGCGATCGCAGCAGCTAAAAACTTTGTGCGACCGAAAAATCGGATTTTCCTCATTATGAACGTACAGCGCAAGTGATAGAGGATAGTATGCGCTTGTATTTGCTATCTAGCAAGGCGATCGCCTTTAAAGAGAGACGGTGAAGAGTTAATTTTTCTCTTCAGCGATACCTTCGGTAAGCTTCGCTAACGCACAATCAACAAAAAGAAACAGTTTTGCAGGAAAGCCCAACGAACTATGCACTAGACAAATCTATACTACAAATGTATTATTGAAAGAAGTCTTAATTACAAATACTACAAACCTTCAATGAGCAGTAGATTTTCCTCAACCATTAGTAACGCGGTGCATTGCCGACCCAGCCAGGGTGGGATAGATGCAGCTGCGCTATTTGCGTTTGAGGGAATGTATCTCGGTGATAAATCTGCAAGTGTTGGCATTTTTGGAGCGAATTCCGAATGTTTGAATCTAGATCAAATTATCCAAAGCGGGAGGTGCAAATGTTTTATAGCACCGATATAGGTCAAAAAGTATCAATTACCTGACCCCCGCACCTGATGACCAGAGGCGGGGGTTATTTTTTTAGGAATGAATTAATTTATGGAAGCTCAACCACCTTTTCAGCAACCACACATATTACAAAAATCAGTTGTAGTGTTCTCGAAAAACTACTTACCATTAGCACGCATCAACATCAAACGAGCAATCGTATTGTTAGTAGCAGGTCAGGCAGAATCGTTGAATTTTGGTACTACAAAGCTTTGGGAAGTTCGTTCTCCCAATGTTGTACTACAAGTAAGCGAACATATCCGCTTGACTGTTGGCAATCCTGAACGGCATTGGAAAGTCCCTCCTGTAAATCGTCGTGAAGTTTTAAAGCGAGACAACCACACCTGTCAATACTGCGGCAGCACCAAGCATCTAACGCTCGACCATGTAATTCCTCGCTCTAAGGGTGGACAGCATACCTGGGACAACGTTGTTGCAGCATGTGAACGATGTAACTCAACCAAGAGCGATCGCTTATTGCATGAAACAGGAATGGTACTGAAAACTAAGCTTAAAGCTCCAATTCACCCAGCAGTGGCATTTGCAGAACAGTTTTGGAGCGCACAACGCCTTGAAACTGAGTAATTGACTCCCCTAAAACCCTGTCAGAAAGGGCAATACGACGATTACACAATACAGCCCTCTCACTTCTTTTAAAAAAACTTGTAGTACGCCCTTGACACCTTGTAATACATTGTGTAGTATAAATGTAGTGAAGCACTACAGCCTCTGCAAAAGGCATAGAGCAAACACATCAGAACCATGAAAATTGAATTGCCATATTTGGGGATGTAGCTCAGTTGGTTTAGAGTGCCTGTCTGTCGAACATGAAGTCGCGGGTTCGATTCCCGTCATCCCCGTCTGTGGTGCTGTAGGCAAATTGGTAAAGCCGTCGATCTTTCAAGTCGATGTTTGCGGGTTCAATTCCCGTCGGCACTGCTAACATGGGTCGGCTCACCTATTGGCGTGGGTAACTGTCTGTAAAACAGCCGCGTTCGCATTGTAGGTTCAACTCCTACTCGACCCATTATGGAGAGGTCGCCATTGGCAGGGCAAACTGTTTGCACTCACAGTCGTGGGTGTAAGTCCACTGTGGGTTCGACTCCCTCCTTCTCCGCCTGAGAACGTGGTGTAACGGAGAACATACCAGGTTTCGACCCTGATGATGAAGGTTCAAGTCCCTCCGTTCTCACCATTCATGGAGGTTGTCCGGCATGGACGAGGAAAGCGTCTTGAAAACGCCTGCGGTTAACACCCGTCAAGAGTTCAATTCTCTTAGCCTCCGCATTTGGGAATGTAGCTGAGTTGGTTTTAGCGTCAGGTTGAAGCCCTGAAGACACAGGTTCAATTCCTGTTATTCCCATTCCCTATTGGGAAATTTGTATTGCCCCATAGCTCAACTGGCAGAGCGAGCGGCTGTTAACCGCGAGGTTGTAGGTTCAAGTCCTACTGGGGCAGTTATTCATTGCCTTGTAGTGTAATTGGCAACACACCTCTCTTTGAAAGAGGTATTTCAGGTTCAAGTCCTGACGAGGCAGCTAAATTATGCTCCTGTAGCCCAACTGGAAGAGGCGGCTGTCTCAAAAACAGTCTGTGTACGGGTTCGACTCCCGTCAGGAGTACCAATTATCGGGATGTAATTCAGTGGTCAGAAGCCAGAGTTTGGGACTCTGGAGTCGTAGGTTCAAATCCTACCATCCCGACCATTTGCCCTTGTGACGAAACTGGCAAACGTGCTGGTCTTAGAAACCAGCTAAAAGTGGGTTCAAATCCCACCAAGGGTACTGTATGGGTCGTTAGCTCAATGGCTAGAGTTCCCGCCTTTTAAGCGGAGTGATCAGAGCTCGAGTCTCTGACGACCCACCTTGGGCTGTTAGCTCAGTTGGCAGAGCAGCTGCCTCTTAAGCAGAAGTGCGTAGGTTCAAATCCTACACAGCCCATCTTGCCCCTGTGATGCAATTGGTAGACATGACCTGCTTAAAACGGGTTTTCTACAGGTTCGATTCCTGTCAGGGGTACTAACTTATGGGAGTGTCGCCTAATGGATGGGCATCGATCTTCTAAATCGATTTGTAGGGGTTCAAGTCCCTTCACTCCTGCCATATGGGGTCATAGCTCAACTGGCTAGAGCGTCCGCCTTGCAAGCGGAAGGTTAGGGGTTCAAATCCCCTTGATTCCACTACGGTGTTTGAAGCCAAAGTGGTCGCGGCACTGGTTTGTGGAACCAGTCATAACGGGTTCAAGTCCCGTCAGACACCCCTAAATGGAAGATGCTGCTCACGGGAGGGCAACTAGTCTTGAAAACTAGAGTAGGGTAACACCTAGTGGTTCGATTCCTCCATCTTCTGTTTTCCACCTGAAGCGCTAAAGTGAGACGCTGTGCTGATAACACAGACTCATTGAGGAGCATTACCTCGCTTGTGTGGATTACTTAATGCCCATTGAAGGGTGCATTGTCTATGCTAGCATTTTGGCATTTTGTACTGTAAAGTTGGCTTGCATAGCTGAAGGAAGAGCATCCTTGACAGGATTATGTGATTTGACAAAGCAATATCACAGAGATATCGCATAAAAATTACTCCATTTCGGGAAAAACTGATTTCTCGCTTGTAGATAATATTTTCTAGGGGTAATAGGTATGAGAAAGTTGCGATCGCTTACCTTGGTCTCGATAACAATAGTATCGTTAACACTAACTAGTTGTTTGAGTTCATTACGGGGACAAGACTTGAAAGGGGGTTCACAATTAATTGTTGAGCTACAAGAAACCCCGTCAGTTCCAAAAATCAACGAGCGCGAACTAGATGCTGTAATTCGAGTTGTTGAAGGTCGAATCAAAGGTCTTGGCATTTCGGAGGCAGTTGTCCAAAAAACTAAGGCAAAAAACCAGATTTTAGTCCAATTGCCAGGAATTAAAGACCCAACACAAGCGATAAGGGTATTAGGTTCTACCGCACAATTAGAGTTTAAAAAACAAAAACTAAACGATAATACTCAACTATTTACTTTGCAGGCATCGCGCAACGAATTGAAAGTTAAACTGCAAGAAGCGCAAACAAGTAAAGACGCAGCCGCAATTGCTAAAAACCAAAAAGCGCTACAAAACAACAGCAAAGCGATCGCCCAATTATTTGAAAGTACCAACCCGCCACTGACTGGTCGATACCTCAAAGATGCTTATGGTGAACCCACACAAGGGAACGGTTGGGAAATTGCCATTCGCTTTAACCAACAGGGTGGCGATTTGTTTACTGCACTTACAAAAGAAACTGCGGGTACTGGTCGTGCGATTGGTATTTTCCTTGACAATGAACTAATTAGCTCTCCTATTGTCGCGGCTCAGTATGCTACCACTGGTATTACTGGTGGTACGGCAGTTATTACAGGACGATTTAATGCGACTGATGCCAACGACCTGAGTGTACAGTTGCGCGGTGGGGCGTTACCCGTACCCGTTAAAGTTAAAGTTGTTAATTCTGGTTCTTAAATTGCAATTTTTTCACTTACCAAAGAATGAAGATGTCTAGTAGCGATCGCCCCTTTCAATTTCTACGGAATTAATACTAGTATCCACACCATTAAATACGGATTATTTTTTGCTCACATAAATTTTTACTGCAATCGCACCACTACTTCCCACCAAGCACGATATTCTACACGAAGGTATATACGTGGGTGTAGACATGGCAAAAGTCGAGCGGGAATCTATCAACTTCAAACTCCCCAAACCCTTAGCAGATGCACTTAGAGCCAAAGCAGTCGAACTAGAAACTACCGCCACGGATTTAGTTATCCAAGGCTTACACCACGTTTTAGGCGATGTTCCTGGTGTAGAAAACAGTGTAGAGATTCGTCTATACCAACTCGAAGAAGAGTTTTTCCACTTCAAAGAAAGTATCAATCAAAATAGCACTAGCCACGGTAATACAAATCCCCAACAAGAAACTAGATTAACGAGCGTTGAATCTAAACTTGAAGCTTTAACAAATAAACTTGCGAGGTTTGAAGGGGCATTGATGCAGATACAAAATAGTATTAACGCATCAAAATCCCGGAGTCGTTCGAGTTATGCCCCAAATTACCATGCACCACCACCCCAAATCGAAGCACTCGATGAAGAAGCTTTTGCAATGCGGCTTGGAACCAACGTACCCACAGTGCAAGAACAACGGGCAACCTTGAGCCAAGAGCAGTTTGAAAGTTGGTGTTGCGATCGCGATCCGATTAAGCGCAAGTGGCGGTATCGCGAAAAAGATGGGAAATATCATCCAGTGAAATAACTTACACTCAATTGTGATTTATCAGCTCTCGTTGTGTGGGTAAATAGAATAGTGCGGAAACCTATATTATCAAACTATTAATTACTACTATGTCTGACCAGTACATTCAGAGTGTCACAGTTCTCGAAAATGCCTATACCCTCAGCATTGGCGATGATTTTTGTATCGATGGCGACCCCGATGTTATTGAACAACTTCTGGCTGATACGCGATCGCCTAATACTAAAAGGGCTTATGAGAAGGATTTAAAGGACTTTTTTTTGTTTATATCAGGTAAGATGCCTACTCAGGATTTGGTGTTAGAGTTTTTGCACTTAGAACAACGTCATGCCGTCGCGGTGGTGTTAAAGTACAAAGCTCATTTGGTAAATAAGAAGAAACTGGCAGAAGCAACGGTAAATCGACGGTTGAGTGCGATTAAATCCCTCACGGCAATGGGGCGAAAGTTGGGGGTATGTAACTATACTTTGGAAGATATCAAGGGTGAGAAGGTGGAATCATATAGGGATACCACGGGAATTACACCCGCAGATTTTACTAAAGTTCTGGGGTTGGTGAATCGAGAAACACTCAAGGGGAAACGGGATTATGCCATACTGCGGCTGCTGTGGGACAATGCGCTGCGACGGAGTGAAGTCTGTAACCTGAATGTGGGGGATTTTAATGCTCAAGCAAGTACCCTATCAATTTTAGGTAAGGGGAAGGGGACGCAAAAAACTGTGGTGGATTTGAGCCGGAAGACTGTGGAAGCGATCGCTGACTGGTTGATAGCTAGTAAAAGGTCGGGTAAAACTAGGCAGGCTTTGTTTATTGCGATCGCATACAACGGCAATGGTAAACGTTTGAGTGGGGAAGCGATTCGGCGTTTGGTGTCGGGATTGTGTAAGGAAGTGGGGATTACTAAACAAATGTCACCGCACAGGATTAGACATAGTTCGATTACGACTGTGTTGGATAAAAATAATGGGAATTATCGGGCAACGCAGAGGTTTAGCCGTCATGCTAAACCTGATACAGTGATGAAATATGATGATAATCGACAGAAGTTGCAGAAAGCAATGACTGATATTTTGGCAGATTTGGTGTGAAGGTAAAAAACATGAAAGTTTCATTTGAGAAAACTTATCCAAATATTGCTCGTTGGGTAGATGAGCATGAAGGTTTGATTGAAATTGGCTGTCACGAAGATAGTCCTCTCAATTCTTTTATCCGCGCACTTGATTGTGGTGGAACGCTTTGGGAAGGGAAAGAAAGTTATGAAAGTATAGATGCAGCACTCCAAGATTTAAATGCGGGGCTAGAGGCTGTATTAAAAGATATTTATGGTGAATAAATTATATCAAATCTGGTTGATTAGCCATACGAATTGATGTGTTTATACGCCAAACAAGCTTGATAGCAGTGGGTTGTACTTGCCTGGGTAGTTCTGGGGGAAAAGACGAAGGGTGCAATCGCCCAATATTACTCTTCTTTATTACTTGGGCGTAGCGATCACTACCGCATTTTACTAACGATGGTTCACCCCAAACCCGTGAAAATGGCACAGCAAGCCAGGGAAGCATTATCGGAATTGCCATTATTTAAAAAATATATTAGACGCTTAATCTGCTACGAGAAAGCATCATTATAACTAGTAATCATGTTAAATTAATAAAAGAAGTCCTTACCTGATTGCAACAGGTAAGGGCTGTAAAATTGAAATCAAAACTAGATTAAGCATCCTTGTAAAAATTCAAGGGTGCTTATTTTCCAAGCCAATATCCTAGATAAGCAGCTATAGCCATCTTTGCAACTTCCAGAAAACTCGGACGTGTACTTTCATCGATCCATGCGAACCCAATCAGACCGATGGTCGATGATATAACCACAAAGGCAAGCACTCTGTTTGCAAAATTGCTATCAGGTTTTAAATTAGGACTTCTCATGATTTTGTTTCCTTAAAAAAATTGTCAAGATACTATTAACTGAACTCTTGTTAACCATGCAAGGGCTTATCATAGTGTTTGCTTTATTTGACTTGCAATCTCTCCTTAGGAAGATGACTTTGCATTATCGAATCTATATAGCCTTACACTAACTTGTAGCAATTCTCATTACAAAATTACTAACAAACATGTATGCTATAACAATTTGACTCGAACTACATTGAATAGTTGAGAACTTCGAGTATAAAAGCTTTTGAAACTTTTAAAATAGCCCAAAACTTTCAAAAAGAGACTCACTAGTTATTTCGCTGAATGCCTTTACTTTAGAGAACACTTAAGTAATATTACCCAGAAATGAATGATAAGGAATCAGGGTACTAGAAAAATATTCAGTATTTTTTCTTGTCTCCATACATACACTTTTGTAAGTACCCCAATTTTCCCATAATGTCGAAAATAGCAGTTATATTTTTTACTGACTTACATTATTGTTTCCGTAATTAATTTATTAATTATTTTTTAAAATTTGCTAATAAGTGCCATGAGTGAATCTATAAAGACAATCTCAATCTAACTATTCCCGAAAATTACATAAATCACAGATTGAAGATATT
>NZ_NTFS01000349.1 GCF_002289455.1 Brunnivagina elsteri CCALA 953 | reverse complement strand
AAGTGTATAAAGTTACTTAACTATACTTAGTGATTGAATGAGCATAAGCCTTGGAAAAAACTTTGTGATTTACTGAAATTCGCTAGCGTTAGCCAAAAGCCCGCTTTGACAAAATCGAATCAGGAGTATTTGTAGCGATGAATCAACTTGTAATAAATGATGTTGTCAATTAGGTACAGCAAGAAATTGAAATCGATAATTTTGGCAAGGGAAAAGCTAGTATCCGAGCAACAGCAAGATTAGCTGGTGTAAGTGATATGGCGTTGCGAAAGGCTTTTAGCAGTGCGAACCTGGAACCATTAAAATTAGCTATAAAGCTTATGGAACAAGGATTTGAAGGCTGCGAACCTGGAGAGCGTGATTCCTACGGATAGCTACACTACGGGAACGGTTTCACCGTAGCTAGCTTCTGCGAAGCAGTACGCTAATGCACTTTCCCACAAACCCTTATAAACGCGATCGCATCTCCTTACAAACCCAATAAAAGCGATCGCCTAATTTCTCTATAACCAAAGCAAAATCTTGACTATTCAAACATACAAAAATTATGTTGTGTACAATTGTGCATACTATAATAGTGTTATGGAGTATGAATGGGACAGTCACAAAGCGGAATCCAATCGCCAAAAACATGGAATTGACTTTGCTGATTCGGTTTCTGTATTTGCAGATAATTTTGCTATTACTGTGATGGATGAGCATCCAGATGAGGAGCGGTTTGTGACTATAGGGATGGATGCTATGGGTAGAATTTTAGTTGTTGTTTATGCGTGGAGAGGTGACAGTTGTATTCGGTTAATATCGGCTCGTAAAGCGATTAGGAGAGAACGTCAACAGTATGAGGAAGAGGTATAAATCATGGATGCTGAGTATGATTTTAGTCAGGGTAAACGCGGGGCGATTGAACCTACAGGCGAAGGTAAAACAAGGATTACAATTCGGTTAGATGATGATGTATTGATATGGTTCCGCGAACAAGTCCATCTTGCTGGTGGTGGAAACTATCAAACTTTGATAAATAATGCATTACGTGAATATGTGCAACAGCGTCGGGAACCTTTAGAGGAAATTTTACGGCGAGTTGTACGGGAAGAATTGAGTCAGATAAATATACAGGTCAATGAGTAGAATAATCGCATTCTCCCATAAACCCCACTAAACGCGATCGCATAATCTCCCAAATAACCAAAATGCGATTCCTGCGGATAGCTACCCTACGGGAACGGTTTCACCGTAGCTAGCTTCTGCGAAGCAGTACGCTAACGCATCCTCCCACAAACCCTTATAAAAGCGAACGACTCTCGTCGCGCAAGCTAGAACTAGCTCCTCCGGAGCGGCTTTCGCCAACGTTCAGCTACGCTAACGCACGACAGCAACAGTCTAGCTTATAATTATCGTACATACGTTATTAGTAAAGCCTTATGTTGCAATCGATTGAAGGAATTTATAAAGATGGTAAGGTAGAACTTGCCGAACTACCACCAGATGTATTAGAAAGCCGGGTAATTGTAACTTTTTTAGAATTAAAAAATCCTTTGCAGTATTCACAAATAATGACATTTGGGATGTTTTCAGGGGAAAATCAATCGACGGAAGACGATTTGGGTATAGCTGAATTTCATGGAGATAGAGAAGATTATTTAGACTGGTCAAAATAATCTATGAAATATGTTGTTGATACCCATGCGCTTATCTGGTTTTTAGAAGGAAACCCACGTTTAGGTACAAATGCCAAAGCAATTCTTTCCCATCCCGATTCTCGATTAATTATCCCCGCAACTACATTGGCTGAAGCTGTTTGGATTGTTGAAAAAGGAAAAACATCGATTCCTTATGCCAAAGATGTAATTGCAGCAGTTGAGGCTGATTCCCGTGTAATAATTTATGCACTGGATAAAGATGTAATTGAACTAACTATGACTTTATCCGCAATAAATGAAATGCACGATCGCCAAATTGTTGCTACTGCTTTAGTTTTAGCAAATAGAGGTGAGATGGTGCAGTTATTATCGTGTGACAAAAATATAATTGCATCTAATCTGGTTCCAATTGTTTGGTAGTTTACAGACGCGATCACACTCTCTCCGAAACCCTTATAAAAGCGATCGCACTCCAAGCCAAACAACCAAAACGCGATCACATCTCCTTACAAATCCTAATAAACGCGATCGCATTAATCCCACAAACCCAATAAACGCGATCGCACACTCCCAAAACCAAAAGGTGATCGCATAATCCCCCAAACAACTAAAACGCGATCGCACTTTCCCACAAACCCAACAAATGCGATCGCACTCCAACCCAAATAACCAAAATGCGATCGCACAATTCCCACAACCCACTAAACGCGATCGCACTAATCCACAAACCCAATAAACGCGATCGCATAATCCCACAAACCCAATAAAAGCGATCGCACTCTCTCCGAAACGACCAAAACGCGATCGCACTCCAACTCAAACAACCAAAATGCGATCGCAATCATAGTTTTGCGCTTATTACTTTGTTACTTCTGGTATCTTTTCTGTACAAATTTCCTGACGCAACTCTGGACGAGTAACAAAATAATCTTTTAACCAGTTACAACCGCGAGTTAATAAATCATCTAATCCTTCCAGGCGCCATACTCGGACTGTACCACCAGAACCGACAGCAGTAATTAGCTTACCATCTGGGCTAAAACTTATGCCATTAATTGCTTCTTCAGGAATTGTATATTCAGCTAACTGCCCACCTTTTACATGCCATAGTTGAATAATTCCATGCCCTCCTGTAGCGATAAACTGCCCATCTGGACTAAAACTTAAGATAAAAACGTCGCCTTGAGTAGAGCGCTTTCCATCAGGTACAAAGTTGCTACTGAAAATTGAACTTTGGTCAAGCACGACTATCTGCTTACCAGAAAAATCCCAAATTCTAGTGTCTTTCTTACCCGCAGTTGCAATATATTTTCCATCTGGACTAATACTTGCCGCATTGATTTCACCTTGTTGACTATTAAATTCCCAAAATTTTTTAAATTTCAAAACTCCTTGTCCAGATAATTTCCATATTCTGACAAAACCATCTCTTCCTACAGTAACTAAGTCTTTACCATCTGGGCTAATATTGATAGCTGAAACTTCGCCTTTATGTTCTTTAAACTCATCTAATAGTTGCCCTGATAAATCCCATAGTTTAGCTGTACTATCCGTGCTTGATGTTGCAATATACTTTCCATCTGGGCTAAAACTTACCCAAGAAATTCTACCTTCATGACCTTTCCATTGCGCTAATAATTTACCGGATAAATTCCAGACACGAATTAAGCCATCTTTTCCAACTGTAACTAAACTTTTACCATTTGGGCTAAAGACAACACTCCAAATCTCGCTCTGATGTTTTAACTCAGTTAAGAAACGCCCCCATAAATCCCAAATTTTAACACCACCTCCACCAGAAGTTGCTAGCAATTGCCCATTTGGACTAAAAGTAACCCAATATTGTCCCGCACTTTTTTGTTCCCATTGAAATTCTTCATCTTTTGATATTGCCCACAGTCTTACCGTACCATCATCTCCTGCTGTGACTAAAAACTCTCCTTTAGGACTAAAACTTAAACTATTAACAGCCCCTTTGTGTCCTTTAAACGTTTTTATTTGCCGAAAGAATGGATTTTCTATTCTAGTGATCATAAGTCCTTTTAATTGATTATTAGTTTCTTTTGATGGTTTATTACTACGTAATTGACTCCTATCCTCACCAATAAGCAAAAGATTTACATTGCCATCATCTACTGATGTTGCAATATACTTTCCATCTTGACTGAAACTGACATCTTTTATTGCACCTTGTTGACTTTTAGGAGTTACATCTAACTGTTTTCCTAACAAATCCCATAGTCTAGCTGTACCATCATCTGAAGCAGTTGCTAAACGTTGTCCATCTGGACTAAAACTTACATTATTAATTGCCTCTTCATGTCCTTTAAATTCTGCTAATTTCTTTCCAAATAAATTCCATAAACGCGCATCACCCTTTGGAGAAGAATCCCGTTGTTCTCTATATTTACCGTCAATTCCTCGCGATATAACCCTTACAGACCGATGTGTACCATCATCACTTCCTGCTGTAACAATAAATTGTCCATCTGGACTAAATCTTATACAATTAAAGCTATACTGATGTGCCTCAAATTTTCTTAATTGCTGACCTGAAATATTCCAAATTGTTACAGTGCCACGTCCTGATGCTGTCGCAATAAGTTTTCCATTTGGGCTAATGCTAATACTGTGTATAAATTCTTTATTATGACTAAATTTTATCAATAAATTTCCAGATATATCCCAAACTTTAGCAATTCCATCTGTCCCAACTGTAATCAAACTAAGCCCATCTGGATTAAAGATAACATCATAAACTTCTTTTTTGTCTGCCTGAAATTCGGATAATTTTTGTCCAAATACATTCCAAACCTTGATTATTCCATTGCTCCCTGCTGTTGCAATTTTTTTACTATCTGGACTCAAAGATAAACTTTTGAGCTTACCTTGTTCTGGGTTGAATTGATTTTTTTCATCAATGTTATTAACTATTTTTTGTAAAGCTAACAAAGGGCTAAATGATTGATAATTATGTAAGGACTTTTGGCTACCAAATAATACTTTGAAATTTTGCCCCATCTTAACAGATGAAACTAAAGATTCTATTTGTTGATACTCAAATCCTCGTAAAATATTGATTCCAGCCACTTCGAGCTTTGTCGCTTCCTGGGCTAATCTCAATTCGCTTAGAGCTTGTCTTTGTTTTTCTTGAGCTACTTTAAGTTCGTTATTAGCTGTTGCTAATTGTTGTTGTGCTTCCTGCTTTTGCTTTTTTGCTTCTTCTAGACTTATATTTGCAGATGTAAGCTCATTTTTAGCTTTTTGAGCTAAATATTCCGCTTCTTGCTGTTCTTGCTCAGAATTTTTAGCTTTTTCTTCCGCAGTTTGTGCCTTCTTATTTGCTGCTATAAATTGTTGTTGTGCAGATGCAACTTTCTGATTTGCAGTTTCTACATTGGCACTAGCTATCCGGAATTTTTCATCTGCTTTTTCAGCTTTATTTTCAGCTTGTTTTTGTTTTTCTTTTTCTGCTTCTACTAATTTTGATCCTTCTTCTTTTTGTTTCATTAGTATGTTAATATTTTCTCTAGCTTTATTGAGTTCAAAATTTGTAGAATTTAGTTTAGACTTTGTAGAATTGAATTGAGATGTTTCAGAAATTCGCCTTTGTTCCGCAATGCTAGCAAACATCAATGCAGCAACAGCCCCAATTATAGAAAGAACCAGCACAATCAAGCCAATGCGAATTCTTTGATTTGTCTTTTTCTCTACATCTATTAATCGCTGCTTTGCCTTTTCTTCTTCCTCCAAAGCCTGATTTGTTTTGACTTCCGCCTTTACAACCTTCTGATTTAACTCAGCTTCCACACTCGCTGATAAAAACCGATAATCAGCATCGCTTAATCTCCTCCCATCAGCCCAAATACGAGATTTTTCTAAATCTTCTCCCCGCAACAAACAAGAATCATCCTGATATTTACTCTCTACCCAAGCCTTTAAATTCTCAGCATAGAAACGTAATTCACCTAACTTATTCTCAACCCAATTAATATTAAAAACATGACCATAAATCTGATTATAAACCTTCAATTTTCCCTTTTGTTCCACCACTAACCCAGTCAACCGCAACCTCATTTGCTCAGAACTACCATCAAAAATAATCTCTCCCTGCTGCAAAACTTGCTGATACAACCCCAACAAACTAACAGCAGTTTTCTCATCACTCAGCATCCGATCTCGAATATTTTTTAAATGCTGTTGTTGATCTACCGATTCCCAATTATCAATAATTTGACTCTGAATCACCTGTTCAATGTGAGATTGAAAATCTATCTTCTCTTCCCAATCCCCACTAACCAACAATTTACAAACTCTCTGAGTTAAAAATGGTTGTCCTCCTGTCCAAGCTAAAATTTCCCCCATTGCTGCCTGGGGATTTTCCACCTTTCCCTCTAACCCTAATGTTAATGCACCAACCTCATGAATTTTAAACCCATCCAGTTGAATTGGTTCCCCAATATTAAATGGTGTTCGGGTTTTATCAGTCAGTAAATCGCTGGGAGTTACAACCCCTAACAAGGCAAAAGTCAGACGTTTATAAGCTGAATTTTCCGCACGTTTGTTATAACAACTTCTAATCAGAGCAAAAAAATCTTCTCTACCAAAACCTAAACTCAGGGTACTATCAATTTCATCGATAAATATGACAATCTTCCCTAAGATAGATGTCAAAAGTACATCTTCTATAAACTCATCTAATTTTTGTGCAGGTGATATATCATTGCGATCGCGCCACCAAGTACGGCGAAATTCTATCGGTTTGGCAATTTTCAAATCCTTGACAATCTTCGAGACAATACCCGTATACCACTGTTCCTGAGTCACATTATCTTTGCTACCTTGCCCAGAAATATCAATAGTAGAACAGGCAACACCTTCGTCCACAAGTCTTTGCATGACCCGAACTTTCAAACTCGATTTACCCATCTGCCGCGAGTTAAAAACATAACAATACTTACCAGCTTTCAATTGATTATAAAAATCAGAGTCAGCTTTTCTGACGACATAACTGGGAGCATCAGGTGGAAGACTTGCCCCAACTTGGTATTCGTAGTTTTCGGTCATTACTGAGTCTCCACTAGCGCAATTAATCACGTAAATCGATATTGTGAATTGATTTTTAATTTATTTTCCCGTATTTCTGTTGTCTTGTTTTTTCTTTTTAGAAAAATAAAAATGGAATAAATCAAAAAGCTGATAACATCAAACTTTAAACGAAGTAATCTTAAAATTCATCTGAGTTTGATTTGAGTTTGATTTGAGTTTGATTTGAGTTTAATAAGCTCTTTTAAACTTGATTTTAGGGCTTTATTTATAACCAAAAATCATCTAAGCTGTTGTTATAACAAACGTGCGGAAAATTCAGCTTATAAACGTCTGA
>NZ_NTFS01000348.1 GCF_002289455.1 Brunnivagina elsteri CCALA 953 | reverse complement strand
GATTATATCAGATATTTACTTATTAGGTAATTAACCATTGAAGTAGCCAAAAAAAATAACCGCTATTACCATAATTGGTAGTAGCGGCTCAAGCAGGTTTTTTGCTGTAGTTTTTTGCTTTAATTTTTGTTTTAAATACAGCACTCAGCAATTACAAGCTTGGCAATTTGAGATTAATCATCTTTCTTAGCAATGCGGGGGGGTTCGCGGAATGCGATCGCAAAAAATATAGTCCCCAGCGCTAATGTGAAAACCAAAATGTAAGCAATGCTTTCCATGTCTAGCTTTTCCTGCTTTTTTAGCCAATATTTAGAAATAAATCAGGTTAGTGGCTAACAATTAGAAATTAGCAGTAAGTTTCAAATATTACTAACCAACCACTAACTATTAACCATTAACAACTAACAACCAACAAATCTTAAACAGCTTCTTTTTTACTGCGGGTCGTTTTGTCACCCACTTTTTGGAAGAGTCCCCATTCGACTTGTTCTTCCATGTCAGCTTCAACACCAGCAAATACATCTCGGTAAATTGTCCGAGAGCCGTGCCAAATATGACCGAAGAAGAACAGCAGCGCAAATACTGCATGTCCGAATGTAAACCAACCGCGAGGGCTAGTACGGAATACACCGTCAGAGTTCAAGGTTTCGCGATCGAAATCAAAGACTTCACCACGTTGAGCCAAACGAGCGTACTTTTTAACTTCTGCGGGGTCATCGAAGGACTTACCGTTCAAGTCACCACCGAAAAAGCTAACAGTTATCCCAGATTGTTCAAAGCTGCTTCTCGATTCTGCACGACGGAAAGGAATATCCGCACGGACAACACCATCAGCGTCGGTCAAAAGTACTGGAAAGGTTTCAAAGAAGTTAGGAAGACGACGTACTGTTAACTCCCGTCCTTCAGCATCTTTAAATACTGGGTGTCCTTGCCAAGATTGAGCAATTCCGTCACCCTTGACCATTGGACCAACGCGGAACAAACCACCTTTTGCGGGGCTGTTACCAACATAGTCAAAAAATGCCAGTTTTTCGGGAATTTTCGACCAAGCTTCAGAAAGGCTCGCACCTTCTGCAACACTGGCTTGAACGCGACGATTGATTTCTTGCTTGAAGTATCCTTGGTCCCACTGATAGCGGGTAGGTCCAAACAATTCAATTGGGGTGGTGGCGTTACCGTACCACATCGTACCTGCAACGATGAAGGCAGCAAAGAAGACTGCGGCAATACTGCTCGAAAGTACGGTTTCGATGTTACCCATTCGTAAAGCCTTGTAGAGCCTTTCCGGTGGACGTACTGTCAAGTGGAATAAACCAGCAATAATCCCAACTACACCAGCAGCAATATGGTGAGCAACAATGCCACCAGGATTAAACGGGTTAAATCCTGCTGGTCCCCATTCCGGAGATACTGGCGCTATGTGACCAGTGACCCCATATGGATCGGAAACCCACATTCCAGGTCCAAATAATCCGGTGAGGTGGAATGCACCAAAACCGAAGCAAAGTAGACCGGAGAGAAGTAGGTGAATACCAAACATTTTTGGTAAGTCGAGGGCTGGTTCACCTGTACGAGAGTCTTGGAAAAGTTCCAAATCCCAGTAAACCCAGTGCCAAACTGCTGCTAAAAACAGCAAGCCAGCGAGAATAATTTGAGCTGCTGCGACACCTTCAAAAGACCAGAAACCGGGGTCATAGTTAGGGTCGCCAACTACGTTCCAACCACCCCAAGAGCCAATCACACCCAAGCGTGCCATGAACGGCATCACGAACATGCCTTGTCGCCACATTGGGTTAAGTACGGGGTCACTGGGGTCGTAGATTGCCAGTTCGTACAGAGCCATCGAACCAGCCCAGCCTGAGACTAGAGCAGTGTGCATCAAGTGTACAGAAATCAGCCGTCCTGGGTCATTCAGAACCACTGTGTGTACTCGGTACCAGGGTAGTCCCATTGACTACGCTCCTCCTCGATAAGTTTGTTTACAAAGCAAATTTTAGATTTTGTAATTGCAAGAGCTTGCGCTCTTCCACACTTATTGTCTGATAAATTTAGACCGCGTGGGCATTTTAGTAGCGAGGAATGCAAAAACTTGTTGTAAGCGATCGCAATTTGCGAAATTTTACATCATGCGACACTCTCAGCATCCTCGAAAAAGGATACCCCGCTACTAAATGCAAAAATGAGAATGTTTTAAAAAGTGTAACTATTCGTGGAACCGTTTGCAAGCGGGAGCAAAAGAAAATAACCATGCCCCTAGGGTATAAAACATGGGTAATCGAATCACTACCAGCCCCAAATAAAAGAACCCCACCCTAACCCTCCCCTTGCTAAGGGGAGGGAATTAGACTTTTATTTTCCCCCTTGGAAAGGGGGGTTAGGGGGGATAATTTCCGGGATATGCAGGGAAATCAGACTTAATAAATACACCTTTGTCTTAATAAGGGTGAGAGGTTACGTGCTAATTTGCGATCGCGAAGGGGTGACAATGCGATCGCAATAGTAGAAATTAAAATTTAAGTCGAAACATAAAGAATTATTACCAATACTCAAAAATACAAGCCTTTCCCCTAACTTTTCTGATTCCTACACCAAAGCTTGAAGATTTTCCATCGCACACCTAGTTTCCGCATTTCCCAACCGTTCTAAAACTTGTTCGACACTCATTAAACGTTTGAGGGTAACTTGACCAATGGTTTTGGTATTCGCAGCTTGGAGGGAATCTATCGGTTTGACTTCAATGGTAATAATTGCATCTTCAACTCGGTACAGCCATAATAATTCTTCCTTTTCTACCAGACATAAACTCATTTTTTGAATATCTGGTAGTCTTCTCCATGCTGCTACTTGCCAAAGTCCTTCGGATTCCCAGACTCTACCGATTGTCCATCCTTCAGACAAGAAAAAGTATTTCATAATGCTTTATCTCGCAGTTATTAACTATAATTTGCTGTTTAACAATATCGCGATGTTTAGAGTTAAATCAGGTATATTCAGTTAGTTTTTCAATAAGAATTTAGAAAAAAGTATTTAGGGTAAGCCACAAAATGAATGATCCTGTGTTGTCATGCTGTAGCAAACTACAGAATGACCGAAGAGCATCTCTTTCTGTGGAGTTTTCTTAGCAAAAAACTCGCAAATACTAGTTAAGTATCCTCTAGAATCCCAACGTTAATTAAAATACATATAAAAAATTTCATCAATTGCCGTCGAATGGTATATCCTAATCTCTACAGTAGACACATGGTTGTAGTAATATTACTCACCATTGGCTTTAAAGTTATTCCATTAGCAAACCAAATTATCAAAATTATCGATTTTATGTACTGGTTCCCCTTTTTCAGCAGACCTTGGGGTCGAACTAAACAAATTATTAGTCTCGCTTGTATTTGTTTATTATTACTTGTTAGCTGTGCCAAAAGTCCACAGGCTGATAATTCTGGTGGTAGCAATAATCCCCGGATTATTATTGGCACAACAAATAAACCTCGAACCCTTGACCCGGCAGATGCATATGAGACAGGCTCGCTAGGTTTGATATATAACATGAGCGATAGGCTCTATACTTACAAAGCGGGAAGCACCGATATTCAACCGCAACTAGCAACCGAACTACCAAAAATTAGTGCCGATGGATTAACTTATACAATGGCATTACGTCAGGGTGTGGTATTTCATGATGGTGAAAAATTTAATGCTGCTGCTATGGCATTTAGTTTAAATAGGTTTATTAAAAATGGTGGTAAACCAGCTTTTTTGCTGGGTGATATTATCGCTTTGGTTTCATCTACAGGTGAATACGAATTAACGGTGAAATTAAAACAACCGTTTGCAGCTTTTCCATCGTTGTTAGCATTTTCTGGAGTTTGTGCAGTATCTCCGAAAGCATATAAAATTGGCGAAGGTGAATTTAACCCTAATAATTTTGTCGGAACTGGTCCATATAAATTAAGCAAATTTGCTACCGATAAAGTCCAACTCGATATTTTTGATAAATATTGGGGTGAAAAACCGATTAATCAAGGTGTAACCCTGCAAATTCTCAGCAGTGGAGTCAATTTATATAATGCCTTCCGGAAAAAATCGATTGACGTAGGGGGTTTATCGATGGATGCGGATCAAATTCGTTCCCTCCAAGAAAAAGCCAAAAATGGGGATTGGCAAGCGATCGCAAATAGTGGCAGTGTTATCTCGTTTATGGCTGTAAATCGCAACCAAAAGCCTCTGGATAACCCTTTGGTCAGGCAAGCTTTAGCAGCAATGATGGATCGAAAGTTGTTGTTGGAAAGGGTGTTGTATGGGCAAGGACAACCAGCTTACAGCATGGTACCGAATACATTCGATGTGTATAAACCCGCATTTAAAGAGCAATACGGCAGCGATGGGAATGCAGAAAAAGCCAAGGAATTGCTCAAACAAGCAGGATTTTCCAAAGAAAAGCCCGCAAAAGTCGAGCTTTGGTATCGTTCCAACGTAATGACAACAGGTTTAACGGCTATTGTCATGAAAGCGATCGCAAAAAAAACAATGGATGGTTTGCTTGATATCGAAATCAACGGTATCGATTCGACTAGTGCATATAAATATATTCCCCAAGGTGCTTATGCAACTACTTTGCTGGAATGGTATCCCGACTTTTTAGATGCGGATAATTATGTTCAGCCATTTTTGCAATGCGAAAAAGGTTCAAATGAAAAGGGTTGTGAAAAAGGTGGCAGTGTTTCCCAAGGTTCGTTTTACTATAGCGACAGTATGAATAAGTTGATTGAAGCTCAACGCAAGGAGCAAGACTCTACGAAACGCAAGCAATTCTTTGCCGAAATTCAAGACATTATCGCTAAAGATGTACCTTATATTCCCCTATGGCAAAAGCAAGATTATTTGTTTGCTCAAAATAGCGTTAGTGGTGTTAAACAGGATGCTAGTCAATTAGTAATTTATGGTGGGATTAAAAAGAGTTGATTTGGTAATTTGCGATTCCCAAATATTGTAGAGACGTTCCACCGGAACGTCTATATAAAAATCCAAATTCCATACCCAAATTTCATATCCAAAATCCGAAAATATTGTCAAAGTCAAAGACGTTCCACCGGAACGTCTCTACGAGAACCTAAAACCGAAAATCTAAAATCTAATATCCAAATATGTCACGTTCCAAAGCCCTTACGTATTACGTAACAGTCAGATTACTGCTGGCTCCATTGCAAATATTAACCATTGTCACAATGGTATTCGCATTATTACGAGTTGCAGCAGGAGACCCAGTAGATGCAATACTAGGTGTACGTGCCCCAGATGCCGCAAAAGAAGCACTCAGAAAACAATTAGGTTTAGATTTACCTTTGCCGTTGCAATATATCAACTATTTGGGAAGTTTATTCCTCAAATTCGACATGGGCAAATCAATAACTAGCCGAGGTAAAACTGTTTGGGAAATAATTGGCGAATATTTTCCAGCTACTGCGGAATTAGCCATATTTAGCATTATTGTGGCATTAGTTGTTGGGATTACAGTTGGAACTATTTCTGCTTCTCGTCCTGGTACAAAATTAGATGTGGCAGGTCGATTATTTGGGATTATTACCTATGCTTTACCAATGTTTTGGGCAGGCATGATATTGCAATTAATTTTCTCTGTTGGTTTAGATATATTGCCCTTGGGAACACGTTTCCCAGCTACCTTAGAAGCTCCAGTGAAACTAACAGGTTTGTACACCATAGATAGTTTATTAAGCGGCAAATTTGTCGAGTTTTTTACAGCAATTCAATACTTAATATTACCTAGCTGCACCTTAGGAATTTTGTTAAGCGGTATTTTTGAGCGGATTGTGCGGGTAAATTTAAAGCAAACCTTGCAATCCGATTATGTCGAAGCTGCCAGAGCTAGAGGTATTCCCGAAAACACAATCCTCGTTTCCCACGCTTTGAAAAATGCCCTCATTCCCGTCATCACAGTACTGGGGTTAACATTCGCTTCACTGTTGGGTGGGGCAATTTTGACTGAAGTCACATTCTCATGGCCCGGATTAGCAAGTCGTTTGTACGAAGCCATCACCGAACGCGATTATCCCACAGTTCAGGGAATCATGGTGTTTTTTGGTGCGATCGTTGTCATGGCAAGTATTTTGATTGATATTCTCAATGCCTACGTAGACCCACGGATTAGATATTGATGAACTTTTGATGAATTTTTTCCTACCTAAGCAATTACACTAGGTCAAAATAATACTTAAATTGAGGATTTTAAGCGATCGCATCATTAAATTACTCTCGGTGACGAAAAATATATAGTTCCTATCAAAGCGTTGTTTCTCGAAACTGCGTTTTTTATTTTTAATTCATTATTTTAAGTATTAACACTGATAAAGTAGGGAATTATTGACCTGTGTGACATAATTTCCCTCTTAAGCAATACTAAATAAAGCAAGACTACTTACGTATATTCTTCAAGGTGCAACTAAGTAAAAACATGGACGCAAAAATGAAGGTGATTCCCGTCAAGGTTTCCGAAAATTTGACGATATTAGTAGAAGCGCGATCGCTTGGTGGTGAGGAAGATGTTTCCAGTAAGTTTTTGTCGTTCGATCCGGTAACAGATGCGATCGAGGCAATATCGACAAAAATTGCGGCAACGGTACAAAAAATTAAGCCAGATAAAGTTGCGATCGAATTTGGCTTAGAAATAAGCGTCAAAAGTGGGGAATTAATGACTTTGCTGGTGAATGGAGAGCAAAAAGGCAATTTAAAAATCACGATGGAATGGGTAAATAAGCCGTGATAAATGAAATGATTCTCTATCAGTGAAACTACGGTCAGAATTCGCTCGTCACACAACATGACTGGTAATGCCAGAAATATATGGATGATTGGATCGCAGAAAATCTCAAGGAATGTACGGTACGATTACAGGGTGTTGATGGAGAATTGGGAACAGGGTTTTTTGTGGCTCCTGGACTGGTTCTTACATGTTTTCATGTTGTTAAAGCCACACATGCTCAAAAACAAACAATTGTAGCTGAGTGGCAAAACCAACAATATAGTGCTTGCGTAGAAGCTTTACCGAACAATCCAGAGATAGTCGATCTAGCAC
>NZ_NTFS01000347.1 GCF_002289455.1 Brunnivagina elsteri CCALA 953 | reverse complement strand
GAACTTAACCGCGCTAAAAACTATGCTCGTGAAGCAGCAGAAGAAATTAATGGTGGGCTAAGTAATTATCGAGCAGAAAATTTAATATATGGTCATGCTGCGGAGGCTCCTTATAAAGATAACGGAAATGGTACTTTGACATTTACTTTTACAGGGCACAAACCGGGTTCAAGTATTCCTACTGCTAAAAGTATTGTCACAGTTTCTAAAGATAGTTCCCGTATAGCGGTTGAAGATAATAGTCTCATTTAGACCTATTTCTGAATCGGTGGACGAGTATCTATGGCGGGTTTTTGATTAACTAAACGAACTTGATTCTGCTTAACAACTACAAGCAAGGCAAAGATTGCGGATCTATTTGGATAGTGGTAAATCAGATATTAATGAATTGAAAGAAGCAACAGAATTTACGAATGTGATAAGTAAACTGAAAATTTATAATATGTTTAAGCAATTCCCTGGAAGTCATACTTGGGATTATTGGCGTGAACATCTGGCAGATTCTTTGACATTTGTAGGAGAACAGTTTCAGATCGCACAGATAGCACATGCAGCCGATAATGTGGGTCATGGACAGTTGAAAAAACCATAAAAAAAATAAGGTGAGCAATGCCCACCCTATATAAATACTAATTTGAGAAATTAAAGATTATGAGATATTTTTTAATTCCTAACTCATAACTTCTAACTTAAAACTAAGCAAAAGCTGCGGTTTGTACATCATTGCTCGCAAGCAATTCTTGCAATTCTTCCGCATCAACAGTTTCCTTCTCAACCAGCATTGCAGCAAGTTGATCGAGGACATGCTTATTTGTAACTAATACATGCTTGGCGCGATCGTAAGCCACATCAACTAACTTGCGAACTTCCCCATCGATGGCAGATGCAGTTTCTTCCGAGAAGTCGCGTTCTGACATGATATCCCGTCCCAGGAACATGTTACCTTGTTGGCGACCAAGGGCAACGGGTCCGAGTTTATCGCTCATCCCGAAGCGCATTACCATTTGACGCGCTACCCGCGCAACCTGTTGTAAGTCTCCGGAAGCACCAGTAGTTACTTCTTCGTCACCAAAGATTAATTCTTCAGCGATACGTCCACCCAAAGCCACTGCCATTTGGTTTTCCAAATAGGAACGACTGTAAAGTCCGCTATCCATGCGGTCTTCGGAGGGTGTAAACCAGGTTAAACCACCTGCACGACCGCGAGGAATAATGCTAATTTTTTGTACGGGGTCGTAGTCGGGCATTAATGCACCAACCAAAGCATGTCCGGATTCATGATAAGCTACCAATAGCTTGCGACGTTCGCTCATTACCCGGTCTTTCTTCTCTGGACCTGCTAAAACACGGTCGATCGCATCGTTGATTTCATCCATCGAGATTTCCGTCAGGTTGCGACGTGCTGCTAAAATTGCCGCTTCGTTGAGCAAGTTGGACAAGTCTGCACCTGTAAAACCAGGGCTACGACGGGCAATTCTATCGATATCTACGTCTTTACCTAATGTCTTACCCCGTGCGTGAACCTTGAGGATTTCCACACGTCCAGCGTAGTCAGGACGGTCTACAACTACTTGGCGGTCAAAACGTCCGGGACGCAATAAAGCCGAGTCTAGTACATCAGGACGGTTGGTAGCAGCGATAATAATGATTCCGGTATTACCTTCAAAACCATCCATCTCGGTCAGTAATTGGTTCAAGGTTTGTTCCCGTTCGTCGTTACCACCACCTAAACCAGCACCACGCTGACGACCAACTGCGTCAATTTCATCGATGAAGACGATACAAGGTGCGTTAGTTTTTGCTTGTTCAAACAAGTCACGGACGCGGGATGCACCTACACCTACGAACATTTCCACAAATTCCGAACCGGAGATGGAGAAGAAGGGTACACCGGCTTCACCAGCGACAGCACGTGCTAGCAAGGTTTTACCAGTACCAGGAGGACCGACTAACAATACACCTTTGGGAATTTTTGCACCAATTGCGGTAAAGCGATCGGCATTTTTGAGGAAGTCTACTACTTCATTAAGTTCAAGTTTAGCTTGGTCGATACCCGCAACGTCACCGAAGGTAATTTGGGTTTGGGGTTCCATTTGTACCCTAGCTCGCGACTTGCCAAAGTTCATCGCTTGGCTACCGGGACCATTTTGAGCGCGACGTAGTAGGAAAAATAAACCGACTAACAGCAATACTGGGAAAAATAAGCTGCTGAGTGCCTTGAACCAGAATCCTTCGTCGGTTTGGGGCAAAACGCTAATATCTACTTTTTTCTCAGTGAGAGTATTAATTAATGTTTGGTCGTCATTTACCAAGGTGACTGCGACTTGGCTACCACTTTGGGTTTTGACGATCGCACCACTGCGATCGGCATAAAGTTTGACCTGAACTACGTTACCTTTGTCAACCTCTTCTAGAAATTGACTGTAACGCCATGTATCTCTACTTTGGGGTTTTTGCTCAAAAAATGCTGTACCCAAAGCAATCACAACTATAAATAGTAGTGCGTATAGACCCGCATTTCTCCATCTTTTGTTATTCACCGAGGTCAGTCCTCCTGTAATTTTTATGCATTTCTCTTAACGTAGAGAATTACGTTGTATCTTCTGGAAGTAAGAAGGTAGTAATTAAGAAATATGTTAACTTATCTTAAGGTATCGCATAATGCCTTAATTTTCATGTAGCAAGAAAAATCCTGTGTTTGTTTGAGATCGAGTCGCTGGGATCATATTGTAGCGAGGTTGTAAGCTATGTGCTTGGGTGCTTCTGGACGGTTTCCACTACAAGGTTTCTATTTATGTATTTTTAAGAGTCTGGCAAGGATTCTTAACTCCGGATTTCTAAATAGCTTTAATTATCAAAAAAAGCAACCCGACAAATAGAAAGATTGGCAAAAGTAAGCTTCGGATAGCTCTAAACCAAAATTTTTCGTCGGTTTGAGGCAAAATGATAATATCAACACTTTTACTGGTAAGCTTATTAATTAGTGTGGGGTCGTCTGTCAAATTCACAGTAACCGTATCACTAGTTTTTGGTTGGACTAAAGCCACTTTCCTATCTGCGCTAATTTTGACTGATTCGACATTGCCTTTTTCGACTTGTTGAATAAACTGACTGTAATCCCATGATTCACGTTTTGGTGGTTGCTTCTCAAGAAAAGCTGTACCAAATGCAACAGATATAATGACAATGACTAACAAGCATAATGCAAAGTAGCGCATATGGTTGTACAGATTGCCATTGCTAGGTTATTTTTCAAGTATTGCAGAATATTCCAACTTTGTTGTAGATAAGCTAAAAAGCAGCTAAATCATATATTAGGGCAGGCAGGGATGCCCACCCCACAAGAATTATAATAATTTAGATTATATGATTTAAATGCGGAACTGCTTATACTCCAAATGGGTCAAAAACAAACTTTGTCATACTGAAAGTAACGTAGTGAAGCGAAGTATCTCGGAGGTTTTACCTCAGAATGACAATTTTGAACCGTTTTTAGTATATTTCCAGAAAATAAAATATTCTGACGATCTATTTACCATATCATCTTGAGGGGCGGGGAGACCCCTACAATCAATTTGGGTAATTTATTTATTGTTTCCTTAGATAAAAATTCTTTGTAACTGTTTTAAGGCAGGATGATGAAAGTTATATTTTAATTTACTTGTTGGTTGGATAACGGTATGAATAGGAATAAGTTCGACTACAGAGTTACTGTAAGCCAGGGTTTCCAAACTAGTAACTAATTCTTGTGTCCAGGGTTCTTCGCCGACTTGTTGATGTTGGTTGGTGAGAGAATTGAGAATGTGCGATCGCATAATTCCTGGTAATATTTTCCCATCAATTGGAGGTGTCCACCAGCAACCATCTTTCCATCCCCAAAGATTACCTGTTGTCGTTTCCAACCAATTCCCAGACTCATCTACAAATATCGCTTCCTGAGAATTATAATTTTCAGCCATTGATTTTGCTAACCAAGATGTGAGATAATTACTCGTCTTATAATTGGGTTGCGATCGCGATAGATTCGGACTGGCAATTATTGCTGAAATCCCGCTTTTTTGTCTTTCTGCTAAATCTTGGGGTAGGTTTCTCCCTGTTATCCATTCTTTACCATCTGGGAAAACCGTAATTCGTAGCACAGGAAAGTGTTGTTTCATGACTTCACAACCTTGATGTATTTGGTTGTAATTGGGTTGCTGCCAATTTAGATGTTGATTGAAAAAATCTACAGAAGTTTTAATTCGTTCAATATGTGCTTCCCAGTTTGTGAGAGGATTACTGAGGGAGTTATCGTAAATTCGCAACGTTGTAAATATAGTCGCACCATAAAGTAAACCTGGATTATTAATATCTAGTTCGATAGTTTGAGAATTATTTAATTTACCGTTGTACCAAAAAATAAATTTAACCCTTTTATATTTTGCAAAAGGTCAGTTGTATATTGAAAATAATTGAAAAAGCTGGTTTTGTGAGAATGAATTAATTTATTAACTAACACATTTTGTAGTTCTCAATTCCATTGCATCAGAAATAAAACAGGAACCACCATATTTATTGAGAATATTGCGAATTACCTCAGATGCGATCGCAATTTTTTCGGGTTGACAAAAGGCAATAATATAGACGTTATCGAGCATTGTCATTGCTAAGTCATGTTTTCCATCATCTCGCGTACTGGTTCCGGCAACATCACGAATTACGGTACAACCTTCGATTCCTGTTTTTTCTAAACCTTGTAAAATCTTCCCTAACTCTACATAGTTCGCAATAATTTCAATGCGTTTAACTGGCAACATATTTCTAATTTCTCTCCTAACTTATTTGTAAACCCATCTCTAAACCTATACCCAAAAAAGATTAATCACGTAAAAATAAAGCGGTATCCCAATAATAATATTAAAAGGAAAAGTTACTGCCAGCGCTGTTGATACATAAAGACTGGGATTTGCTTCGGGAACTGTAATTCGCATCGCTGCGGGTACAGCAATGTAGGAAGCACTTGCACACAATACAGAAAACAATAAGGTATCTCCCCGTTGCAAACCAATAAATTTAGCTATAGATAATCCAATCACTGCATTAACTATCGGAATAAGTATGGCAAAGGAAATTAGAAAAAGCCCTGTTTTTTGTAAATCTTTGATTCTTTTAGCTGCAACAAGTCCCATATCAAGTAAAAAGAAAGTGAGAACTCCATAAAACATATCTTGGGTAAAAGGTTTCAATTTTTCCCAACCACTTTCCCCAGTCAGTAAACCCATCACCAAACTACCGACAAGCAAATATACAGAACTATTGAGGGTAGCTTCATGCAATACTTCCTTCCAAACAAACTCGCTTTTTTCCTGTTTGACGGCAAATAGATTAACTAAAATTAAACCGATGATAATTGCTGGGGATTCCATCAATGCCAAAGCTGCTACCATAAAGCCATCAAAGCTAATTCCCAACTGGGTTAAGAAGGAACCTGCGGTGATGAAAGTGACAGCACTAATTGAACCATACGTCGATGCGATCGCAGCTGCATTGTAAGCATCAAGTTTCACCCTGAGTATAAAAAAGCTGTATATCGGGACTATTATCGACATGAATACAGCTGCTAATAATGTCAAAACTACGTCTTGACTAACACCACTTTTAACGAGTTCTACACCTCCTTTGAAGCCAATTGCAAATAGTAGATATAAGGAAAATAATTTCGGTAGTGGTGGGGGAATTTCTAAATCAGACTTGAGAAATACTGCTAGCATCCCCAAGAAAAAAGCTAAAACTGGTGGATTTAAGATGTTTGATAAGATGAGACTGACATCCATAACCCACTAAGTCCTTTTTGTGCGATCGTTTAATTATTGTTGATGAATTAGTTTCGCATAATGCGCGGTAATTATGATAGCTAGGGTATAATTTTTCAGCTTCAACTATTCCAATTTATCTAATTTGAAGTATTTAATTTATTTTATTTATGTGGTGACTAATATCACCATTGCATAGGTCTCTACAAATCATAAACATGTTCCAATCCATTCTCTCGTAGGGGCAAACGGTTGTTTGCCCTAATTAATTTACCCTAATTGATTTATCCTAATTTATTCACCCTGATTTATTTTACTGATTTATTTGCCCTGATTTATTTAGCCCACTTGGAAAATTCCTGTCCAAATTGCCCTAACGATAATAAATCAATACGCTGATTATTATGGGCAATTACTCTCTCTGAGGGAGTATTATATCCCCAATCAGCAAGAAACAATTTCACATCATCCAAATCACTTTGCTGTTGAACCAGTTGTAAAGTATTTAACCTATCTTCTATAAACCACATACTAACTTCTGAACCATCAGCTTTCTGCCTCAACTCTCGTAAAATTTCGTATTTTGGACGCTTATATTCCTTTCCAAAAATAACTTCTCGTGGGATATCTAGTCCTTCTTTTTGTAGTAGTTTATGAACAAAGCGTCCTTCTTTTGTAGTAACAATATATAACTGGACATCGCTCGCTAGAATATTCTTAATTCTGTCCAAAATCCCAGGATAAAATCGATGTAAACTCATCCAATCTTCTAAATCATTCTCAATCCATTCATCACGTAATTTATCAAGACTAGATGAGACTTCCGATGATTTTATCTGATGTTGAGATAGAATTGTTTGAGTAATATTTACCCAATCCCTGAGAATTGTTTCTTCAGGTATTTCCTCAACCAAAGCTTTAATTAAAACAGGCATTTCCCAACCTGTTTCAATTACTGGTCTAAGACTATAGAATTTTGAAGCTAATTCATCTGATGGTATTTGTTTGGTAGATGTCCATATTTGACAATATGTTCGCCATGCTACCTCAAAATATTCAACCATCCCGTCGCAAATCACGCCATCAAAATCAGATGCTAAAATAGTAGGAATAATTGCCGTCATTTTTGTAAGCCTTAAACCCAAACATTGGCTGCCTTGATTAAAGTCTATTTAAAATAATTCAACAGTAATCTTGACAGCATTTACGATAAATAGAGTTAAAATTCGCCAATTTCAACTAGACTCTAGCCAAAGAATATTCTAATTACTAAGTATAATAACTTAAAGTTGCCCAATTTTACTAGCTTTAGAA
>NZ_NTFS01000346.1 GCF_002289455.1 Brunnivagina elsteri CCALA 953 | reverse complement strand
GCGTTCGCGTTTAATTTCCCTTTACTTTCTCATGATTTATTTATCTTTCTTGGAAGAATAAAAACTGGGATGTACCCCTTCAGATGCTTCCCAAAAAAGTATATATTTTCCTTCTCCTAACCTTTCTGAATCTAGTTCATCAGCTTCTAGTTTGTACACTGCTTGAATTGCTGTGGACAAGACGTGTTGCAAAGTAGCAATAAAAGATTCTCGATTCTCTTCTGGAAGATTCAATGGTTCGACGACCAAGATATTACAAGTATCATCGACCATTAAATTAACTTCTGTATGCAAGCTTTCTGGGGGAATTTCATTTCTTTGGTCGCCCCACATACCAGTTCTCACATCGAGCTTAAATCCCCTTTCGTCAGTGTTTTTTTTCAATCCACGATTAATTCGCCAAATTTTTGCAGTTGCACCGTAGGTTAGTCTTAACAAAGGTTTACCGTCGGCACTTTCTAAAGTTGCTATTTCTTGTTTTTGGCTGGTGTAGCGGAAGTGAGTCGTAATGTTGTAACCATATTTGAGACGTTCTTCTTCGTCACAGGTAATACGTTCTTGACGACGGGCGATCGCGGTTTCCATCATCAGTACGCGGGAAAGTTTAGCGATGTTTTGGCAACTGTCTGATTGAATGGTGAAGCCACAGTTTTCACAAGTATCTCGAAAATCACTTTCATGGTAATACCCGCAATTGAAACAGACGCTGACTCGTTTATAATGGCTTTCAATCCCGCCTACGGGTACTTTGGTTTTTGCGACCTGGAATTTACTACCTTCATAGTAAACAATATTACTCGGTGCAAATTCTCGCAATGCAACTATGCGCGGACGGGAGATAAATTCACCACCGTTATTTGCGGGAATATATGCCCTCACGGGTAAGCGGGGGAAATTAAAGCCAGGTAAAAATCCCTCGGCGGCAAAATAGCGGTAGGGGTAAAATTCAAACTCGCTATTGCTTCTACCTTTATTGATTTGTCCTGTGAGTAAATCTTTTTGTCGTTGTGCTTCCCGTTCTTGAACTTCGGCTAGATGGCGTTGCTCTTGGGTGATGTCACCTCTTGCGGAACGATCGATGGTAAGACGGGCTGCTTGCAATTGTTCCTCAGCTTCGCGGTACAAATTTCGCCAGCGATCGCACGCTCGATTAAATTCCCCGTGGGCGCTTTCTAAGGTAAACTCTAACCAATCTACTGAGTACCAGGTAGATTTCGCGAGGTCTTTTTGAGAATATCGATCTGTAAAAATCGCCTTTGTGGCTTGCAGACATCTATACATTTTGTCTGCGCTCATTCTCAAGTCAACACTAATAGATTCTTTAATGGGATATCCTTCTAAATCTAAATCCAGGATTTTATTCATGGAATCGCCCAAGTCAACCTTAGTATGCGCCAGCCAAATTGAATATACGTGGGATTGAATTAAATCTTGGTTTGCCAGCTCTAACTTTGGTGGAGCAACAACTCCAGCAACCATTTGCTCTTGTCGCCGGAAAAAATACTGATCGTGACCGCTACCAGCTGCCGCATAAGTAATTACCAAAGCCTCTTGACCACTTCTACCAGCGCGACCGCTACGTTGGGCATAGTTAGCGGGACTAGGAGGAACATTCCGCAAGTGGACTACACTTAGGTCGGAAATATCAATCCCTAATTCCATTGTTGGAGAACAAAATAGGGCTGCTAATTCCCCATGACGAAATTTAGCTTCTCGTTCTTGACGAAGTTCATTTTTTACCTGTCCGGTGTGTTCTCGCCCTTCCATTGTATGAATAGTAAAAGCATTAGTCCGGTAAAAATTTTGGAAGAAACTATTAACGGCAAGATTTACAGCTTCGCCACCCTGCAAACGACGGGAGTTTAAAATATCAGGGGAAATTTCGTTGAGGTGGGTAGCTTTCCAGAGTAAGGAAGCTGTCTGTAGTTGTACTTCTGATTTTTGTTTGAATAAATATCCAGCTTCACACAAAGCGCCTATTAAGGCATTAATTAAATCGTTGTATTCGTCTTCACCTAATGGTTGCGATCGCCCTAACGACCAAGCTTGAGGAGAGCGTAAAAATTTTCCCAGCTTACTTCTAGATGTTAATTTAACTTTCGCCTTCCCATTAGTGCCACTTGCAGTAGTTGCCCAAGTTGCTTCGTGTAAAAGTTCATTTTCATCAAATCCCCAGGGTTCCTTGATGGCTTGCAAAACCTCGCGTTTAAGTTGGTCGCGGCGATCGCGTTGCAACAAAGGTGCATCTATGGCTAATTCTCGCCGCAATTGGTTTAAAAATGCTTGGACGGCAATAAAACGTTGTTCGGGGGTTGCTTGCACAATTATCGGGTGACGATACTGCTCCCAAAGTTCTGTTGCTGCACAAACTTCTTTGAGTTCAATATACTCAATTTGCAATAATCCACATTGTTCGAGGTTTGGTTGAACAATTCGCCATCCCCGTCGTAAATCTTCGTAAAGACGGTATTCGATAAGACTGCGGAAGGCATCTTCGTTACGGCGTTTCCCTGGACCAAAATTCGCTGTTTGTTTGGCATAGTCCTCTTGGGACATATTCATTTGGGTAACAACTTCTCCAGCCAACTGGCTATGAGTAAGTTCTGTTTTCTGCTGCAAAGCTTTATACAAAGATGCTCGTAAGAAACTGGTTTGCACGAAGTCATTAAAATGACCTGCTTGCAAGGATGCGTCTTGACGGTTGTCAGTAAAACTGAGAATTTTGGCAGCTTCCGGTTTAATAGCAGGACTCAACTTGAGACGACTGGTGCTAGAAAGGGAAAGCAGGGTGGTAGCGGTACTCCGTCCCTCGCTACTGAGACGAGAAAGTTTGGCAAACTCGTTTTTTCTTTTGTCGTGAACGATACCGCAGTTGAGACAGGTAAGAAATGGTTTGGGGATAAACCAACAATTTACTCCCTCAAAAACCGAATTGGTTATCGTTCCGTTGGGTTTGACTCGCAATTTACGGGGAATAAATGCGGCATATTCATCTTTGGGATGTCGTCCTTTCTTTTTGGTTTCTTTAAACCAAGTATCGGGTAATTTATCTTCATCGCTTTCATCCCAAAGTTCTGGTTCGTCTAGCGTTAAGTAGCCTATAGTTATATCAACATCATCGGGGCTAGCATCTAATGCTGTTGGTAGCTGTGGTAATAAAATTTGATTGTCAGCATCGTAGCGAACCACATAATAATCCTGACCGCATTCCCGACAAAAAACTAGGGGATAAAGTAGCCGTTCTTTTGTTGTTGTATATTGTCCATCTAGGGTTAATTCCCTTTGTTTCCGGCTTTCAATTGTTGCATAAACACTACCCCCTTGGGAAATAAATTGATGCAGTCGAAATGCCAACCCTTTGGTTTTACTTCCCCAAAGAAACATTTCTCTTAATGCTGATAAACAAACTGCTTCGGAAAGATTCGTTTCTTGGGCAAGTCTTACTGCACCAGCTTCGAGAGTAATTGGTGTACGACGCAAAAGATATCCTTGTTTTTCCTCCAAACCAAAGTTCATCTCAATCCAGTAACTTAGAGGATGTTTTGTAAATTCCTCTTCCTTGAAACTCCCAATGTAGAAAGCCCCTTGTCAAATTATAGGTAAAATTGTCAATTCCATCCAAAATTACTTGTACTTCAGGGTCTAGTGGTAATTCTGCTTGAAATGAGCGAATATATGAAGGTATATACTCTTGAGCCTTACTAATTGCATCCATTACCGAAGCTTTAGTTTTATCGATCGCTAACCATGCTCCTAGTAGTACAGATGCTACGCATTCAATTTTATCTGGTTCGGGGTTATCAAAAGCACACAAGTATTCTATTGATTTTTTAAAATCTACCTCCTTTTCTATAATTTTACTGAGACTATTTTCATAGCAAAAATAAATAACTTGGCTATAATTTTGAATCAAAATAGGTATATCTTTATTTAATTTTTCCTTTAGTTTTTCGCAAGCAACGACAAGAAATAGGAGCGAACCTTTGGAAGCCGATCTATTGAGTTGATGCTGCTTATAAAAATCATCACATATAGACTTTTCTCCCTCTCCCCAGACAATACTTGAGCTATTTTTTAACTGATAAACCTCGTCTACTTTGAGAACTGTAGTTTTCCACAAAGACCTTGAGATTGCTACCCTGCGGGTAGCCACTTTGTGTCTACCTTACGTCGCAATGACGGATTTGAATCTTAAAAAAAACTCCGGGTTTCATCATGGACGAGGTTTAATGCCGAAGCACTGTTTCATTCTTACAGTCAATCACCAAGTCGTCAACGAATGTAAAGCATTGACTTAATAAATGTATTTCTTGATTACATTCAATTACACACCTTGATAATAAAGCTAGCTGGTAGACAGCAAATATATCCTCATATCTAATTCCTTTACTACCACTAGTACCACCTGTATTTTTACGTTGAATGTACTCTGCGGTTTGAGTACCGAATAACTCTTCTATTTTCTGTTTTGTGTACATTTAGTAATTCTTTTCAAGTAAGTGTCAGAAATATTGCGACTCCTTAACAATGTCTCAAGTGTGGTTTTACACATTAAAGCACTACTGGGGTGATAATTCAAACATTATTTTTAGCATAATTTTTCATATACGATCGCATTAAAAGGTTTTCGGCAAAGCGATGGTCGCTCCGTGAACCGCCGAAAGCATCGCATATAAATTTTGATGTATTCTTCTGATATAGCTTTTAGCAAAGAGGAGGGGGCAAAATTCTACTTAGATGGTGTGATATGCTTACGTGACGCAGGGTATATCCAGTTTGTATTGCTGTGTAACTGCTAAGATGGGAACATATAGTATTATTGCCGTAAACCTATGACTGGCTTAGTAATCAAACCTTCATCTTGGCTAACAGAGGGAATTCAGGTTGAAAGGGTCAACAATCTCAACCTATTTAAATTTACAGAGGAACTAGGGTTGCGTATGCAAGAACTTCTCGATAAGAAAAAGGCTGACTTGTTAACAGCAGAAGAAAGTGCTGAACTAGAAGCTATAGGAGAATTAGATACGATATTTAGTTACATCAATGCGATAAATGCATCACAGTCGTGACAATTTCTAGTAGTACCCAGGAACTTGTACGGAAGCGTGCTGGATATAGATGTGAGTATTGCCGTTATCCTGAATTTCTTAGCACATCCCCTCTGACAATTGACCATATTAATCCACAATCTTTAGGTGGTTCAGATGATGCTGATAATTTGGCATTAGCTTGTCGTCGCTGCAATGAACGTCATTATAATTTCATTGTTGGTACTGACCCAGAAACTCAACAAGAAGTACTATTATTTAATCCTCGCTGTCAAAAATGGTCAGATCATTTTATTTGGTCAGAAGATGCTACGAAGATTATTGGTGTAACATCTATTGGTCGTGCAACTTCTAACCGTTTCGATTTGAATGATGAACGTCGCACTGATAATTTTATCCAAAAATCTCGACGTTTTTGGGTCAAAGGTGGTTTTCACCCTCCTGATGAAGACCCACGTCGTTCGTAAATAAATAATTTGAAATCAGCTTTTACTCAAACATTTTATCCCAGGCTTCGAGGACTAATCTTTGGGTGCGGTATTCGCCGAATTTTTTGATTTCGTTGTTCTTTAATACCCGGAATGTTTCGCTGGGAAAATCTGCACCGTAGACATCGGTGGGGTCTAAAATATATCGTAGTTCGTCTCTGGTTAAGCCGTAAAGTTTGGCGTAGTATGCATCGAGTTCGGAGCGTAATATTGCTCGTCTTTCGCTGTTCCAAATAAATGGTTCTCCGTTGTATCCCATGTCTTTAGCGAAGGGTTGCATGTCCCATGCGGTGTAAACTAGTTCGAGGACGCGAGGTGCGATAAAGTTTATGTCTTCTTGGGTGTAGGTTTCGGGTGAGATGACGGGGAGTTGTTTGAGGATGAAAAAACTTAATGAATTACCACCAATTTTCTGTCTGGCAACAAAATCTAGAACTAATACCAATTTAATATGAAGCTGCATATAATAGAGAAAATAAACTTGATAAATAAAAATAACCATGAGCCGTCCTTTTAAAATTGAAATAGCCGAGAGCGAAGAAGAACTTAAAAAACGTCTACAAACAGCCAATTTAGGGAACCAGAAAGAAAAACTTATTATGCTTTGGTGGATAAAAAGCGGGCAGCTTAAGAAGCAGCAAGAAATTGGAAAACGCTTGGCGAAAGATACCTCAACTGTGACAAGGTGGCTGCAAAAGTATAGGTCGGGTGGGCTATCAGAACTATTAGAAATAAAAAAAGCTCCGGGGGCACAACGGAAAATTACTGAAACCGCGATACGCCTTTGGCGTTAAGCTTCGCTTATCGCAGCACTTAAGGAAGAGTTAAAAACAGGGAAAGGGTTTGCGAGCTATGGTGCAATAGTTGAATGGTTAAAACAGGAGCATGGGCTTGAGATTGAATACGGAACGGTTTACTCACTGGCTCGATATACATTAGGAGCAAAACTAAAAGTACCTCGTCCCCAAAGCCACAAACAAGACGAAAAGTTGGTATCTGAGTTTAAAAAAAACTCGGTATTATCCTAGATAGCCTAGAAAAACACCTAGCACAAGGCAAGTGCGTCCATTTTCTGTGCCAGGATGAAACAAGGCTTGGATTAAAAACTTTAACAGGAAAAGTAATTACAGCTTCTGGAGTCAAGCCAACCGTACCTGTTAAATGGGGAAGGGAAAATTTTTGGATTTATGGCGCAATTGACCCATTAACGGGACAACATTTCCAGCAAGAATACCCCAAACTTAATGGTGAGTATTTTCAAGAATTTTTAGACTGGCTATCTCAGCAATTAGGCGAAGATTATGCAATTTTACAAATTGACCAAGCTCCTGCTCATATCAGTGGTGCAATAAACTGGCCTGAAAATATTATTCCCTTACTTCAACCTCCTCATTCCCCTGAACTCAATCCAATTGAAAGGCTTTGGCAGTTTCTCAAAAAATCTCTCAAAAATGAACTTTTTTCTTCTTTGCAAGATTTACGCGTAGGCGTAGCCTAGGCTGTTGACTTTGTGAGTTTTTAAGGAACTTTTATCATACAATAATAGTGTTGTATTTTTTCGAGGTAAAAGT
>NZ_NTFS01000345.1 GCF_002289455.1 Brunnivagina elsteri CCALA 953 | reverse complement strand
TTCATTCTCAGGTTTTTAGCCCCAAAGGTATCTTGGTAAAGAGTTTGGAACGATTTAAGCACCCCCTGAACGGTTACGTATAAGCAGGAGTAATAAATAGTAAACCTGTGATAGCCAAACTATTTAAAGCTTTTTGAATAATTGTAATTGAAATACCTGTTTGCTTCATAATATACCTCACTTAGTTAAATATTTGCCTCCCATATCAACTTATCAGGGTTCAAAATTGCCATTTATGCATTCATTCATCCAAAATCGCCGAAAGCTTTATTCTGTGCGTATTTCAATTCAAATCTCTATCATTTAAGCTCTGCTCTTAAAAATAAAATCAAACATTTGAGATGCGATCGCAGTAATTCAGTATCATATTTAGGGTTTTTGTTCTTCTTTCTCTAGTCCAATTTAGTATAAGTTTATATTTTGGTACATTGATAAAGAAATTATTAAAATACTTTCCTAGAACTTTTATGGCAAATGTATTTAGTTTTTTCAGATGCTGTAAAAATTAATGAGAATGTCTTGATGTCACAGAACATTAATTCACACTCCAATTTTTCATGGTTTTTACCCAGAGGTTAGATTGATTGTGGAATTTTATACTGTTAACAAAATTTATGACTTATACCCAAAAAGTCCGTAAATTAACAACTTTAAAGTCTAAATTACATCATCAGGAGAAAAAACTAGGCTTGCTTTATGGCAATAAAAATCACACCGTCCAAGCCAGAACAACTGATTCCCAAGCCAACCCTTTCCACAATTGATGCAGTAGCTCTGATTATCGGAATGGTGGTTGGTGTGGGCATTTTTGAAACACCAGCATTAGTTGCGGCAAATGCTGCCAACGGGCAAATTGCAATGCTGGCATGGCTTTTGGGTGGAGTCATGTCATTTGTGGGTGCGCTTTGCTATGGAGAACTCAGTACAGCTTACCCTGATGCTGGGGGCACTTATTACTACTTACAGCGTGCCTTTGGGAAAAATTTGTCGTTTTTATTCGCTTGGGCGAGAATGACGGTAATTCAAACAGGTTCTATTGCCCTACTGGCATTTGTATTTGGAGATTATGCCTCACAATTGTTACGATTGGGAGAATATTCTTCAGCCATATATGCCAGTATTGCGATCGCGCTTCTGACAATTCTCAATGTTCTTGGTATCCAACAAGGTAAGTGGACACAAAATTTACTGACTCTGGCAAAGATATTGGGATTGTTACTTGTCATTACTGTCGGTATTTTTCTTGCCACAGCCCAACCATCAGTCACCACAACTACACCAACAACCCAAACTACCACCTTCGGTTTGGCAATGGTATTTGTCCTACTTACCTATGGGGGATGGAATGAAGCCGCATATCTATCCGCAGAGGTAAGCGACTCCCAGCGAAATATGGTAAAGATTTTATTAGGGACTATTGCAATTATCACTGCGATATACTTACTAATCAACCTGGCGTATCTGCATGGATTAGGTTTGGCAGTAATGGCTAAATCGGAAGCCCCTGCTGCGGAATTGATGCGACTTGCTTTAGGTGAAACTGGTGCAAAGTTTGTGAGTACCCTCATCGCTGTATCTGCATTAGGAGCAGCAAATGCCACCATATTTACAGGTGCGAGGACAAATTATGCCCTGGGAAGGGATTTCCCCAAATTTGCATTTCTCGGACGTTGGAGCCATCAAAACACTCCAGTAAATGCCCTGATGGTACAGGCTGGGATTGCTATTTTACTAGTAATTATCGGTGCTATCAGAAGACAGGGTTTTGAAACTATGGTGGAATATACTGCCCCAGTTTTCTGGTTCTTTTTTCTGCTATCGGGTATTGCTTTGCTAGTTTTGCGCTACCGAGAACCAAATATTCCCCGTCCTTTCAAAGTGCCGATTTACCCCATCATACCCTTACTATTTTGTGCCACCTGCGGCTATTTACTATATTCCAGTATCAATTATACAGGTATTGGTGGCAGCATCGGAGTAATTGTTTTGTTGACGGGTATTCCCATACTTATTTTTAATAGGGAATAGGGGATTGGGGATAGTTATTTAATCTTTTCCATTACTATCTGGAGCGATCATGATATTACGACCAATGATTTGGAAATTTTTGCTCTTTACTGCAAGTTTTAGTGGTTTATTGTTGACAAGTTGTGCTCAACAAGTGACTTCCCAACAAAATAGTGAAGTACCATCAAAAACGGTACAAGTACAGCAAACAACACCAGCGACTAAGCCACAAGAAAAGACACCAGATGTTGTCTATGTACCGACACCACCAGAAGTTGTTGATAAAATGCTTGAAGTTGCCAAAGTTGGTAAAAACGATATTTTATATGACTTGGGAAGTGGTGATGGTCGAATTCCCATTGCTGCGGCTAAGAAGTTTGGGACACAGGGAACTGGTATCGATATTGACCCAGAACGGATTAAAGAGGCAAATGAAAACGCCAAAAAACAAGGTGTTAGCGATAAGGTGAAGTTTCTCCAACAGGATTTATTTAAGAGTGATTTTAGTAAAGCGACAGTTGTGACACTGTACCTACTACCAGAACTGAATGTGAAATTGCGATCGCAACTTTTTCAACAGCTTAAACCTGGAACTCGCATTGTTTCCCACGCTTTTGATATGGGTGATTGGAAACCAGAAAAGACCCTTAATGTCAATGGTCGAACGGTCTATTATTGGACTATTCCTAAACAAATTCCCGCTAATTTACGCAACAATACACCCAGTAGCTAAGTTTTGAGCTACAGCGTACAGATTTACCCCCCTTAATCCCCAGGGCTGTTTCGTTCCCTTTTAAACAGGATTTGTCAAGATAGTTAGCGATAAATATCTAAGTAAGTGTGACGATTAAATGAACTTTTAAGCACTCACGTAGCCGTAATTTTGTTCGTTTTCTCGACACGCTGGTAACAAAATAACCAGTGTTAAATTGCTATAACCCTTGATTTTTAAAGTGTTTTAGGGGATGAATCAGCCCTGCCTTGGAGAGGTCTAAATAATGTGCAGCCTCACATAGAATTGGTATTACCTACTGAGTTTTTTTTATTCTCTCTGCGTTCTCTGCATTTTGGCTAAGATAACATTTTAGTGTTATCGGTGTAGCTTGCTTCTGCATTCGCTGAAAGCGTACTTACAGGAGCCACTCCGTGTCTACCCAGAGGGTAGCAGTTCCGTATTGAAATACAGGAGTAAATTAGAGAATGAAAGTATTAATTAATATGCCACTGGCTGAACAACGAGGTGGTGGGGAAATGATGCTTCTAGATTTGATTCGCCAAGGACGTGATTTGGATGTCGAGTGGCTAGTAATATTTCTAGAAGATGGACCAATGGTCGAGCAAGTACGAGCATTAGGGGTAGATGCCAGAGTCGTAGATAGTGGTCGTCTACGTGAAATTCATCGTTTTATTCTTAGCATAATCCGCATCGCCGCGATCGCACGGCGCGAAAAAGTTGATATGATTGTCAACTGGATGTGGATAACCCATATTTTAGGAGGTCTGTCTGCCTTTTTGACGGGCAAACCTGCTATTTGGTATCAGTTAGAAGTACCCTACGATCGCTCGTTGTTGGTACGATTGTCAACTTTAATTCCAGCACGGGCAGTTGTCACCCTTTCCAAAGACGGACAAAAGGCACAATCACAAATTTTTCCCTACAGAGCTACACCTCTTGTTTATCCAGGTGTTGAACTTAACCGTTTTAACCCAGCAAATTTGCCTTCACAGGAGGAAGCAAGGCAAAAGCTAGGCTTGCCAAACACTGGCATTTTAGTGGGCATTGTCGGACGCTTGCAGCGCTGGAAAGGGATGCATGTTGTTGTCGATGCAATGCCGCAAGTTTTGCAGAAATACCCAGATGCACATTGTGTTATCGTTGGTGGACAACATGCCTTTGAACCCGAATATGAGGATTTTCTCAAAGACCAAATTGTCGCGCTGGGATTACAAGAGAAAGTAATTATGGCGGGATTGCAGCAAAATGTTCCCGAATGGGTACAGGCAATGGACATATTTATCCATGCTTCCGATCGAGAACCGTTTGGGATTGTGATTATTGAAGCGATGGCGTTGGGTAAAGCTGTTATTGCTGGTGATGCTGGTGGACCAACGGAAATAATTACTAATAATGTAAATGGATTGTTAACGCCTTATGGTGACTCAGATGCACTCTCCCATGCTATCCTTCGCTATCTTGATGACAGCGAGTTTGCTTGTCATGTTGGCATAGCTGCGCGAGAACGTGCCTTGGAATTTTCGACAAGAAACTATGCCAAAAACTTTGTTGAGATAATTAATTCTCTACTGCAAGAGGTTCCAAGATTGGCAGGTTCTAAAGACGTAGCCAGTATTCCCTATTTTTCGAGCAAAAGCGGTAAGTAAATTAAATATATCACCAGAGCTTATCTTCATTGTTGCCATATTGGCATATTTTTAGTGATCGCACTAGTCCTCACCACAAGGAACGCGATCGCTAAAAAAATCCTCTATTTTGGCAATCGATACATAATTATCTTGGCTTTGGCAACTTCTTCAGCAAAAACTAAATACTCCCCATTGGCACGACGAAAAGCACGAATTCCATAAGGGATATCAATCCAACCACTCTCATTTGCCACTTCTGCACCAGGTTTGAACTTGGTAACAAAAGCTCCTGTTTTGGCATTGTAAACGCTAACCTCTGGTGTTTTGCTGGTAATGGTAAATATATAGTTCCCCGTTATACTCATGGAAGCAGTAAGTACTTCTGGGTTTGCCTTTGGACTAAAGGGAACAGTAATCCGAAAACGTTCTTTGCGATTACCTTTACTCCAATTATCATAGCGGGCAATTTCCGAACCAAAAGCTTTCCCATCATCTTGTAGTGCGGGATGTTCTGCTGTAAAACCCGATAAATACATGGTGTCCGTTTCCGGTATATACTCAATTCGGCGAATATCATTAAATATTTTGGGAGTGGCTATTTTTTTCATGGAGCTATAGCTGTAGATAGGATTACCCTTAGCATCTATTCCCTGTAAAGGAAAATGCCGAATCCCGTCAGCAGTTCGTACAGTTTTCCAAACATCACCTTTACTATCCACCCACCATCCGCCAATATAAGGATAATCCCTACCGCTAGCTTCATACTCACCCCGATCAAAAGCACCATTTCCATTGCGATCGCGCCAAATCCAATCACCGATTTGTGGTTGATTAGGGGGAAAACTATCTGCTTGGACTTTTTCTTCCTTATCGCTAGTATTCACAAGCATTGTTGATGGGATGGCAATTTCCCCATCTGTTGCCGGGTTAAATCGATAGATATGTAAGAACGAGCCAAACATGTCTGTAAAATACATAAATGGTTTACCCTGAATGCGACGGAAAAACACCGAACCGTGGGCATTTCGCAAGCGGATATCCTCAGGATATTTAAACGGATTAAGCGTATAACCTTTATAAGTCCATTGTTTCCCCACGGGTTTACTGTAATCCATCATGTAGCGATCGTGGATTGTATAAACCTGGATACCATCGGTTTTGGGGTCAACATCTGCGTTATCTACAAATGGTAAACCCAATACACGCCACTGCATAGCTCCCGATGGTGAGAACTTGCGAATATCCGTACCCGTCATCATTTCTTGAGTACCAACACCTTCATTAAAACCGCTACTATTTACATATATATTTCCCGAACCATCAACCCCAACCCCCGTTAATCCATAAAATTTTAAATTTCCAACTTCACCAGGAACCCCCGCATAAATTCCACCTTTGACACCAAAACTACCAACTTGTGTAGGTTGATTTTTCAGACTATATATGACAATTTGCTGATTTTTGCCGTTATCTGCGATTAATAATCTATTTTGGTTATCAACTGCGATCGCATTTGCTTTGGGTACATTACTGATAGTTTGCGGCAAGCGATCGCCTTTTGGTGAGTAATGTCCAATTTTGGCAGCATTACCATCTTTCGGCTTTTGAATAATCCAAAGTTTACCCTGTTTATCAACAGCTATTTTTGTCGGATTGGGAACTGAAAATTTACGTACTTCCTGCAATGTATTTGTATTGTAAACCCGGACAATATTACTATCCCGGATAGCAACATATAGCTCTGAACCAATAGTAGCTAACCCAGTAACCCGATGTTTGTCACTGACAATCAGCATATTTTGACCCACACCTTTTCCACCAGGAAATGGCGCTATTTTCCCAGATAATTCATAGCGTCTAACACAATACCAAGTAGTGTTTTCTGGGGGATAATCGGCAGGTTTATCAGTCGCAATATAGCGCTGTTCCATCCCCACATAAAGATGTTTTTTATCTGCGGTTACAGCAAATCCACCAGTTCTTTCCCATCCGTGTAAATCCTCAGCTTTAGCTATAACATCCCCATTTTTATATACACCAGCTTCCCTACCAGATTCATCCCAAAAACTATTTGTATATACTGTTCCATCCGTCGCAACATACATATCCAGAACTTGGTTCTGTACCCACTTTGCCCCACCACCAAAAGTATTACCAATCCAAGATGTTTTATAGCTCGTTATTGGTACTCCATTTGCACCCCAATAAGTTGTCGTAATTAGTCCTGTAATAACCAGTGCTATTGTAAAAACCAATAACAACCTGACAATTTTAAAATTTCGGTAATTTCTAATCCTAATCATTATTTTAATGACTGTAGCGAGCTACTTATTTTTACCTAACTTAGCAGAGAGGTCAGATTATAAAATTAGATTTACACAAAATTCATCATGGCTAAATGATTACAGTATCTACAGACAATGCGATCGAAACCGTATTGATGTATAAGTATTGTTATTAATGACACCAAAATTAAAAGGGATAAATATTTGCTACGAACAAATACTTATCCCTACATTGCTGCCCAGATAATTAACCTGGAACCATTGCGCCCAGTGTCTAATAAACCTAGTATCCTGCCGATATATGTCGATTGTCACTGGTATAGATACGGAAATAGGGAATATTTGCAAAGGAATTATGAAGAAGTTGGGCATTGTGAGTCCACTTGCCGGGAACAGTTTCCGTTCCGGCAAAGTGACGTAGCTTGCTTCTCGCGGAGCGAGTACCCGAAGGGGGAATTGGAAATTGGAAATTCTCGTACGACCCACCGGGTCGTCTGTGTTGTCTCTGCCTAAATACTAAATATAAATA
>NZ_NTFS01000344.1 GCF_002289455.1 Brunnivagina elsteri CCALA 953 | reverse complement strand
GTAACCAATATCGTCGAACCTTCATGTCCAATTACCCCAAGTGGCAAAGTGAGATTTGCGACAAAATTTGCTACTAACAACACAACGATAAAACCTAATGCAAAAGTAATATTTTGCTTGATAATTCGTAGAGAACGACGACCTAATTTTATAGCAACAATTATTTTTTCCAAACTATCCGAAATTAAGACAATATCTGCCGTTTCCAGTGCCACATCACTACCAGCTATACCCATCGCAATCCCCACTGTTGCAGTCGCAAGCGCGGGAGCATCATTAATACCATCCCCAACCATAACCACGCTACCGTATTCCTTTTTTAAACGCTGAATAACAGTAACTTTATCTTCCGGTAAAAGTTCTGAATAAACTTCATCAATTCCTAATTCTTTCCCGACATTCTTTGCTGTGAGTTCATTATCTCCAGTCAACATAATGACTTTTTGGATTCCCAACTTTTTCAATCTTTGAACTAGGAATGCCGATTCTTCACGAATTGTATCTGCAACTGCGATGATTCCTAAAACTTCACCAGATTGGGCAACCCAAACTATGGTTTTACCTGTTGCTGCTAATTCTTGACTTTGTTTAATTAAAAATTGGGGAATTTCCCTAATTTCCTGCTTAATAAAACCTGTTTTTCCCAAGATAACTTTTTCATTGTTGATTTCCGCAGTAATTCCCAATCCAGCAAATGCTTGAACATTATTTACTTGGGGAAACTCAAGATTTTTGATTTCAGCAAATTTAACGATCGCATTCCCAATCGGATGCTCGGAAAATGCTTCTACTGCTGCTGCGACTTCCAATACTTGATTTTCCGAGAAACCCGATGCGGGGATAATCTCCACAACCTGGGGTTTTCCAGTCGTGAGAGTACCAGTCTTATCAAATGCGATCGCATTTACTTTGCCAATCATCTCTAAATGGGAACCGTTTTTGAATAGAATCCCTTGTTTAGCACCATTAGCTATACCTGATAACAATGTTGGCATGATTGCAGCCATTAAAGCACAAGGGGAAGCGACAACAAGGAAAATTAAAGCTTTGTAAATTGTCGTTTCCCAATCCCAACCGAAAATAAACGGTGGTAAAGTCGCAAGAGCTATACCCAACACCACTATAATTTTTGCATAACCCCGCTCAAACCGTTCGATAAATTGTTGCGATCGCGGAGCTTCGGTTTGTGCTTGTAATACCTGTTTGACAATGCGCTGAATTAAACTAGATTCTGGTGGTTGATGTACCCGCAATTTCAATGCACCATTACCATTAATTGTCCCACCAAAAACCTCATCGCCAATTGTTTTTTCTACAGGTAAAGATTCACCCGTAATTGCTGCTTGATTAATACTACTAAATCCTTCAGTAATTACACAGTCACAAGGAATCATTTCCCCAGGTTTGACAATCACTTGTGAACCAATCTGCAACTTATTAATACTAACTTCCCGTTCTTCTCCAGCTACTAATACCCTGGCAGTATCGGGAGTCAAACTCATCAAACTGCGGATTGCCTTTTCAGTACGCTGCATTGCGTAACCTTCCAACGCACCACTAACTGCAAAAATTAGAATCAGTACTGCACCATCAACAATTAAATGATACTCCCTGCGCCACAAACCTAAACCAGCAGCACCTAAAGCAGCTACAATCATTAATAAATCAACATCAAGTTCTTTCTCTTCCCACAGTGTCGTCAACCCTTCCTTGGCACTTCCATAACCACCAACTACATAGGCAACGGGAAGTAACAATAAAGCCAGGGAAATCCAATTTGAGTGCAGTGCAAATGAACCAATTAAAAGAAATATTGCACATATACCAGCAGCAACAGCGTCGGGATGTTCTTGGAGTAGGTTTTTTTTGGTAGAGATAGTCATGGTAGTGAAGTCATTAATTTCGACTTCTTCAGCCTAAACCTTGACATTAATGTTAATGTCAAGGTTTTTTATGATTGCTGGAGTTTGGAATAAAATTTAGAGGTATGGAGAATTGTAAAAAACCGCAGATAAACGCAGATGAATACCGGATGTTTAACAATAAAAGAGTTAACAGAAGCTGTGGGAAGTGGGATAACACCAAGAATGGTGAGACATTACCACCAATTAGGAATACTGCCAGAGGCAATGCGATCGCATGGGAATTATCGTCTCTATACTGAGAAAGATGTGCGTCGGTTGCAAAGAATTGTCGCACTCAAGCAGCAAGGATTTCAACTTAACCATATTCAACAATTACTGGAAGCTGAACCGGAAAATGACGACAACCATAACCTTACAGCACATTTACAACGTCAATATCGAGTTGTGATGCAGCAAATAGCTCAGTTGCGACAAACAGCATCCGCATTGGAAGGATTATTGGGAAGAGATAAACATTGTCAAATTGTCCAAGCTGAGGTTTTAGCACAACTTAAATTAATTGAAGTTGAAACCCAATCTGGATTGAATGGACTTCAAAAACTTTGGTCAGGATTAGATTCGGAAGTTCACGCACATCCTGAAGATTTTCAAGAGTCTTTACAAGGGTTATTACCAGATATTTCCCATCTTTCGGAAATTGAACAAGATTTAATTTCAAAGTTGGTTTTAGCTTGCGGAGATGTGAGTTTAGTCGGATTTATTCGCTTGGGAAATAATGCTTTGGTGACTAGTAAGGAAGCGCTAAAATCGGGATGTGAGATTGTTGTAGATATATCCTCTGTTGCGGCTGCTTTGGATGATACACGCTTAACTCACTTAAATTGTCGAATCACAACATTAATCGATAATCCCCATGTTACTACTGCAATTGAAGCTGAACAAGCCTTTTGGCAACAGCAAAAATGGCGTGACAAAGTTTTGCAAATTACTCCAAATAGTATAGTTGTGATTGGTTATGCACCGAGTGCTTTGCTTTCTATTTGCGAAGCGATTCAACATCAACAAATTTCAAAACCTGCATTAGTAATTGGAATGCCAATCGGTTTTAGTCATGCTCCTGCTGCGAAGCGTTTGTTAATTCAATCTGGTGTTCCATTTATGACTATTGAAGGAACTTTGGGAGGGGGATTATTAGCAGCAACGGCATTGAATACTTTGACAGAATGGGTTATTGAAAAACCCCATTGTCACTGTTATCTTCAGAATAATCAGCCAGAGAGTTAATTCCCTGTCTAATAGCTAAAGTCATCTAAAGATGACTGAATTAAGAAGTCGTAACCCAACATTTTATTATTCACGATCGCAACATCCACAACAAAATACTCAAAATGCGATCGACAGGGGGCAAAAAATAATCCGTCAAATCAATCGTTACAATTTGCCCTTCCAACTTCAAAAATCGCCAAGCCGTTCCACTGGTAACGCAACCATAAATCACTGGAATCGATGTTTTTGCCTTTTCATTAAACTTCTGTGCTGCAACCATTTCCGCCACACATTGCCCCAATCCAGATTTTGTATCTTCTTTTTTTGCCTCGACAATAATCACCGCAGGAGCTTTAATAAACAACTGTTCTGGCGATAGACTCACTAAAAAATCACAACGTCCGCTTAATTCTGCCTCTACATCCACCGTAAAATCTTCGCCTGAAAATACACTCACTTGACGATTTAACTGTCGTCGAACTTCCAACAAAATTGGTGTAATAATTGCCTCAGAACGAGCCTTTTCACTGCCCACTGCAATAGCCCAAGGTAAACTGTCTATCAAAGTTTCTCGTAGCAATTCACTCGGCGCAACCGGTTCTAATTCGGGAATAAATGTGCCACCTTCCAGGATTTGTAGCGAAAAGTCTTCAACTACTTTACGTAATGTGAACTTATTATATGCCATAGTATTGAGTAAATATTTTTGTTTCTAAAGTGCTTCCATCATAATTACATCTTTGACCAACCAAAACAATTGGTAATACCTGCTATCGTGCAACGCTGTAACTGTGGCTGCTACGAGTTTTCTATTTAAGAGGTTTCACCAAAAGGTCTATCAAATTTACTTTTGATTATGCATTAATTGTTGCCATGTGTTTGTTACTTGCTCTTTCAAATCAGGTCGGGTTAATACTCCGTGGGAAGGACTAAATAAAAATGCAATGAAGAAAAAGGTGAATACAACTAACACAATTGCAGCACCAGATGGAATGTCCCAATAATAGCTCATATACATACCAATGATGCAGCTAATAGAGCCAATTATTGAACCAAAAATCATCATTTCATGTAGTTCCTTTACGAGTAAATATGCAGTCACTCCAGGACCAACTAACATAGCAATTACTAATAAAGAACCAACTGTTTGTAAGCTGGCAACAACAGTTAAAGTAATCGCTGTCACCAAACCCATATAATATAATTGAGTCCGCATTCCTTGCGCTTGTGCCCCAATTGGATCGAAAGTATATAAAAGTAACTCTTTATAAAATAAAATCACACTCAAAACAATAAAAATAGTAATAATTAAAGTCATAATTAAATCATTTTGATTGACACCCAAAATATTTCCAAACAAAATATTCACCAAATCAATACGATTTGCACCTGGTAGAATGCTAATTAAAGTGACTCCAATTGCGAGAAACTCCGATAAAATTAAAGCCATTGCCGAATCTAATTTTACCCGTGAATATGCCTCAATCGTCGCGAGCATAATCGCACTCAAAATACCTGCTATCGCAGCACCCATTGACAGCGAAAAGCCCATAACATAAGCAATTGGTAAACCCGCAACAACCGAGTGGGAAATAGCATGTGCCATCATTCCCATTTGTTGCACAATCATATAAGTACCAACAATTGCACACAAAATACCCATCAGAATCCCAATAATAATGGCATTCCGCATAAATTCAAATTGCAATGGTTCAAGAATTATATTCATCATTTAATTAGTGTTGAATTACGTAGAGACGACCCGGTGGGTCGTCTATATTAAAATTACGAATTACGAATTACGAATTATGAATTATGAATTATGAATTATTATTAGTCATCATATCCAAGCAAATCATTTTAACTTATTGCCAATCCAAAATTATGCCCATACGCTTTTTGAATATTTCCCGGAGTAATAACCTCTTCCCGTGAACCTAATGCCACAAGATATTTATTTAATAAAATAAGTTGATCGTAATGCCTTAAAGTATCACCTAAATCATGGCTAATAACTAATAACGTTTTATTTTCCAATTTCAACTTACTAAATATCTCAAAAATTATTTCTTCCGTCTTTATATCAACACCAGTAAACGGTTCATCAAAAAATAAAATATCAGCTTCTTGTGCTAAAGCCCTTGCCAAAAATACCCTTTGCTGCTGCCCCCCCGACAACTGACCAATCTGCCGATCGCGCAAATTCCAAATACCTACCCTCTCCAATGCCGCTTCTACCAATTCCTTAGACTGACGACTGTAACCACGAAATAAACCCGTTTTCAAAGTTCTTCCCATCATCACCACATTCCAAACGGTAGTGGGATAATCCCAATCAATATGGGACCTTTGGGGAATATATGCTACCTTACCCCTTTGCTGCTTTAATGGCTTACCACAAAACTTTACCCAACCAGTCGAATTTGCCACTAGTCCGAGCATTGCTTTCAACATTGTACTTTTTCCCGCCCCATTCGGACCGATGACACCGACTAATTGCCCAGTCGCGATCGCAAAACTAACTTTCTCTAGTGCTTCGTTTCCCCGATAGCGTACTGATAAATTCTCGACTTCTAACATGTTCTTTTTCTAGCCTTGCAATAGGTAATAATTACACTCTTTGTTTACGCTCTAATTTTGATGCTACCTAAGCACATTCAATCTTAAGCCTTAATTAAGCTTATTACTGATTATCGTTATCGTAGTATACTGAAAGATTGAATCACAAGGTTAAAGCAATACATTCAACTGGAAACCATAGCTATGCTGGCAAATTTACAAGTTAAAGTACTAATGAAACCAAATTACTGGTTAAGTGCGATCGCAATGTTGACACTAAGTTTGTCTGGATGCGGTTCGGGAACAGAAACAGGAACAGGAACTAATACGAGTGAAACCACTCCAACAGCTACAGCATCTCCAGCATCGGCAAGCAGTGGTGATAAAAAGCTAAAAGTTGTTGTATCCCACAGCGTACTATGCGATTTGGTTGGAGAAGTTGCTAAAGATAAAGTCGATTTAAACTGCTTGATTAATCCCGATCAAGACCCCCATGTGTACGAGGGCAAACCATCCGATAGACAGGCTTTAGAGCAGGCTAGTATAGTCTTTTACGCAGGTTTAAACTTCGATACTGCCATCGTCAAGATGGTGGAAGCAACAAAAACCCCCGCACCGAAGTTAGCTTTACACGACTTAGGAACGGTAAAAAAATTAACATTGCTCCATGATGGTAAAACTGAAACCGATCCCCATGTTTGGCATAATGTTAAAAATGGCATCAAGATGGTGGAGATAATTAAGGAGAATTTAGTAAAAGTTGACCCCAATAATGGGGCAGAATTTACTAAAAATGCTACAGCGTTAGAAGCCCAACTTAAAGCAATGGATGCATGGATTCCTCAGCAAATAGCCACGATTCCCGAAAAACAGCGACGTTTAGTTACAACTCACGATGCACTGGGTTATTATGCAGATGCTTACGGGTTAAAAATTGCTGATACTTTGTTAGGTGTTTCCACAGAAGAAGAACCAACTGCGGCAAAAGTTAAATCACTGACTGAAGGTATAAAAAAGCAGAACGTACCGATTGTGTTTGCAGAGGTGACGGCAAACGACAAAGTATTGAAAACCGTTGCCAACGAAGCAAAAGTTAAAATTGCTGACCAAGAATTGTACGCTGATGGTTTGGGTAAAAAAGGAACAGCCACAGGTACTTATATTGGCATGTTAGAGTCAAATACCTGTGCGATCGCAAATGGTTTAGGTGGCAAATGTACCCCTTTTAAACCTTAGGCATCATGTAAAAATAAGTTGTACAAAATTTATTTGGAATAGCTTGCTAAATATAGCTTTCACATAAAAAAATTGTTCAGGCTCTTTTTACACAAATTCTTAACTGATGTTGTGACGTGACATTTAAGGGCGCGTCACAATATTCACCATATTTTTATGATTATGACAAAAGTCAAGATAATTAAACTACCTAAAGTAAAAAATATATAACAGTATTCTCAATTATTAAAGATGATATTCATCGAAAATACTTATATCGATATATAG
>NZ_NTFS01000343.1 GCF_002289455.1 Brunnivagina elsteri CCALA 953 | reverse complement strand
AGTTTCCCCCCTTTCCAAGGGGGGATTAAGGGGGGTAATTCCGAAGTATCAGGGGAAAACAGACTTGTGTGTACACCATAGCTTGTTAAGAGCAGGGAACTAGGTCTTTATTCCCCCACCTTGACTCATGCGAGGTTAGGGGGGATTAAACAGGCTTACGGGCAACATTCAGAGGCTAAAAAGGTGTGTAAACAACAGAAAAATACAAACCATTTTCTTGCCAGTTACTTTTCCTCGACTCAAGGGAGATTAAAGGGATTCCCCAATCAAATTGGGCATTTAATTGATTACCCAATTGTAGACGCAAACCCAAACCAGTTGACAATAAAGTATTAGTTTCCAGCTTTACTCTATTGCTGCGATTCCATACCGTACCCACATCGATAAAAGGGACAACCTGTAAAAGAGTTTGCGATCGCTTGTCACGAAAAATGGGTAAACGAACCTCGGTACTAGCTAAAAATCCATTGTCAGTGAGCAATGCATCCTGACGATATCCACGAACACTACTTTGTCCACCTAATCCAAATTGTTCGAGGGCAACAAGTGGTCTATCGGTAAATTGTAAATCACCGCGTATAAATAGTAAAGTATCTGGTGCTAGTAAACGTACCCATTGGGCTTGTCCTCGCCATGCATAGAAATTACTATCAGGGGATTTATTATTTATTGTAGAATTAAATGCATCAAGTCCAATACTAAATTGCGATCGCATTGCAAATACTTGTTTACTATTGCGTTGCGTCCATTCTTGAAAAAGTCGCAGTGCGGTAACACTAGTTCTGCCCTTTTCGTCTGCTCCTTCACCAGGGAAGGGAACTTCCCCATTTAATAAGCTAGCTTGACTTTCTCGATTCGTTAATGCCATCCCAACTGCTAATTCCCGATTTGGCTTTTGAATTATGGGTTGTCGCAGGGTAAATTCGTAATACTTGGAGTTGGATTCGATATCGAGTCTGTTAAATGGTTTCTCAATGACATTATTATCAGATGTTCCATAACTTACTGCAAATGTGCCATTACGGGGATTAATCGGTACTGTATAGTTCAAATCGTAAGAATTACTACCATCAGTATTCGTATAAGCAGCACTGACACTATCCCCAAATCCAAGTAAATTTGACTCACTCAGTTGAACTTGTCTGCGGAAACTTCCCACACTGGGGGAACGACTATTATCTAAACTTATTTGGGCATTAAATGTCTTCGCTTCCTGTATCGTCACTTCTAATGTACTTGAACCCTGACTAGTTCCCGCAGCTAATTCCGCAGACAGATTTTTTATTAATGGATTTAGCTGGAGTACTTGCAGAGCTTCCAGCAATTTCTCCCGATTTAATGGTTTACGTGTTGCCAATGCCAAGCGACTTCGCACATAATTAGGATTTAACCGACTTGCTCCAGTCACCTTAATCTCTTCAAGTTGCCCCTCAATTACTCGAACTTCCACAACCCCATCAATCAACTTTTGTGGGGGAATAAATGCCCCGGTTGTAATGTAGCCTTTATCAACGTAAAACTTGGTAATTTCGGAACGTAATTGAAATAATTCTGTTAGAGTTACTGACTTGTTGATGTAGCGTTCTGTAATCTCGGCAAAGTCTTTTTCACTAAATATCGTACTGCCAGTTATATTAATTTTCTTAATTGCGATCGCTTGGGGAATATCACCCGATTGCTCTTCCTCTGGACTACTCGGTAAGCTACTTGGAGGAGTCAAAAGTTGGTCAGGTGGTGGTAAAAGTGTGGGAGGTGCTTGTTCTGGTAAGGGTTGGGTAGAAGGTGGCTTTGTTTCCCGTCTCGGAGTTGGGTTTATAGGTGTTTGTGCTTGATTCGATAATTCCCCAGATTCGACAATATTTACCTCCTCAGCCATAACTGGTATGGCTTGGGTTAATGATAGGAGAATGAGTGAATTACAGCACAAGTTCAATTTATATAAGCAACTGCGGAAACAAGATTTTTGAGACATAATCTAAAACTTTCGTTAATTAAAGCAGAAATAAAAAATGTGAACCTTGTAGTATTTTTAACATAAATATGGATTGATGTTTTTTCCACTACTTTGATAATTCTATGGGAATCGTGCCCCGTAGCCAAACAAAAGCCGTAATGAATGCCAATTTGGCAAAATATAAGACTAATAACGTCATAAAACTGCATAAGTCTTTGGGGTTGCATCTAATTAATAACTAGAAGTAGAGCCGAAAGCTTTACCGAACAAACTAGTCAATAGTACGTAAATAATTAGGTCAACGAGTCATGAGCTTAGAACAAACAGTACAATACGACAGTGGCTACGACAAATTACCAGAGAATGCGACTCCATTGCAAAAAATGCAATATGAAGTTGGGAAAGAATTTATGAAAGGCATAAATAATTCCCAAATGAACGACGTTCTGATGAAGTATGGATTAACAGCAGAAAAAGTTATTAGGTTTGAAGTTGTCGTTAATTTGGATCAAATGCGAGAACCAAATAATGCTGCTATTCCTGAATCCGAAATGCAGAGTGCATTGAAAGCGATTCCTGCTGAAGAACTGAAGCTAGCGAGTTGCTGCTGGTGTTGGACTCGTAATCGTTGTGTTCCGTGCAATAGTATCTGCTAAAAACTTATATTTTAAGCCTCTCCTTTGGCAAGGAGAGAGGTTCTGTATTAATCAAATTTTAAGCCGTTTGCAGTATAGTAATGGAATTCGTAGTTATTTGAATCAATAAAATCGATACAATTGTAACCATTATCAGCGAATTACGGATTTCCAGTAGTTTAAAAATCTCGAAAAACCGGGTTTCTTTGCGGAACCCGGTTTTTTCTGTGTCCCAATTAATGTAGTGTTGTTAATTAGACATCTCCGGAAAAGACGTAGAGACGTAGCATTGCTACGCAAATGTGCCGGGACAGAATATTCTCGAAATCTTGCCACGGGGATACTCCCCGTGGCAAAGTTTCGCGGCAACTTCGCAGTATCTACAAGGGTTCTGGGGAACGCATCATTAAATTCGGTCGATGTCTATTGTATATCGGTGTAATTCTGCGATCGCAATTAGCTGGAAGAGTAAGAAATTATTATGATAAATTTTCAACAAAAATTAAAAATATTCAGAAATAGCATCTTTATAGTCAATAGTCTTATTCTCACCGATTTATTCCCAACATTTATATTTTCTGCAAATACTGTTTTAGCCCAAATCACACCAGATAATACCTTACCTAACAATTCTCGTGTCACCACACAGAACAACATCAAACTAATTGAAGGAGGAACCACAGCAGGACAAAATCTATTTCATAGCTTTGAAGAATTTTCTGTACCAACAGGAAACACAGCCTATTTTAATAACTTCCCCAGCATTGAAAATATCATTACCCGCGTCACTGGCAAATCAATTTCCAATATTGACGGTACAATTCGTGCAAATGGGATTGCTAACCTATTTCTCATCAATTCCAACGGTATTATTTTTGGTGACAACGCATCTTTAAATATTGGTGGTTCGTTTATAGCTAGTACCGCAAACAGCCTTAACTTTGCCGATGGGAGTAAATTTAGTGTTACCGGAACTCAAAATCAATCATTACTAACAATAAGTACTCCAATTGGCTTACAATTTGGAACTACAGCAGCCACCATTGAAAATAGGTCTCAGTCTCAGGTAAGTCCTAATGGAGCCAAGACTTTTCTGATTGATGTACCTGTGGGATTGCAGGTTAACCCAGATAAAACATTAGCACTTATAGGTGGTGATATTAAAATAGATGGAGGAAACTTAACAGCACCCCAAGGAAGAATTGAGTTAGGAAGTGTTGGAAGTGAAAGCTTAGTTAACCTGATTCCAGTTAGTGACGGTTGGACATTAGGATATGAAAAAGTCCGTAATTTTCAGAACATTCAACAAATTGCTCCGATTTCCACGATTACATTTAACTCAACTATAACAACAACCAGTCAAGGTGGTAGCGGAAATGTTCGGGTACGGGGAAATGTTGTCGAAATCGTAGCTAGCGGCTTAATAAACGTAAATCTCAGTGATAACAATGGTGGTGAGATTGCCATTGATGCCAATAAATTAATTATCCGAGATGGTGGACAAATACTTAATAGTACAATTGGTGCAGGTATGGGGGGAAAGTTAACAATAAATGCTTCCACATCTGTTGAGATATTTGGTACTGTCAATTTACCAGGAGAGGTAGTCGCATTAAGTGCGATCGCAAATGGAACTTTTGCATCTGGAAATGCAGGTGATATCACTATTAATACGGGTAAATTAAGTATTCGCGATGGGGCAACAATTTCGGTACAATCAAGCGGAAGATTTGTAGGTGAAGATGAATTGGCACCCGCAACAGGAAATGCCGGAAATTTGACAATTAATGCCACATCCATCGAATTAGCTGGAAAATCAGCTACAAATTCACCTAGTAGTATACTTGCGGAAACTTTAGGTTCGGGAGATGCGGGAAAATTAACCATAAACACGGGTAATTTAAGTGTTAGTGATGGTGCAGAAATTTCTGTCAGTAGTCAAGTTAATATTCGTCCAGGAGTGAAATATTTGGGAAACCGTCTAAATTTAGGTAAAGCTGGAGATTTGACCATAAATGCCCATTCCATAATCTTAGAAAGCCAAGGAAAAATCATCTCGCAAACTGACTTAGGGAATGGTGGAAATATCATATTAGAGGTACAAAACCTACTTCTGATGCATCGCAACAGTCAAATTTCCACCAGTGCGGGTAAAGTTCAATCCAATGGTGATGGAGGCAATATTACCATTCAAAGTCCCAATGGTTTTATAGTTGCCAATAAATTCGAGAATAACGACATTACAGCAAATGCATATACAGGTTCCGGTGGTAAAATAAAAATTAAAGCTATTGGGATTATTGGTATAGAACAACTTAATCGAGAAGACTTAGCCCGTAGTTTAGGAAATAATGACCCCAGTCAATTAGACCCAACTAAATTTACAACTAGTGATATCACGGCAATTTCTCAAACAAACCCCAGTCTAAATGGGACTATCAATATTAATGCATTAAATGTAGACCCCAGTCGTGGATTAATCCAACTTTCACAAGAACCGGAAGAGCCAAAATTAGCTCAAGTGTGCAAAGATAAAATAGCCCGTAATCAAAGTCAATTTACGATTACTGGACGTGGAGGATTACCAACTAACCCACGGGAATATCAGAGAAACAATACAGTTAATGCTGATTGGATATCATTAGATAATTACCCTGAACAAACTCAAAATCATCCAACTCGAAATAACCCAAAAGCCATTATCCCAACTGCCCCAATTATCGAAGCACAGGGCTTGATAGTCAATAAAAGCGGAGAAATTTTTTTAGTCGGAAAAGCGCCAAAACTAACAAACCATAGTCCAGTTTTTGCACTAGCATCATGTAATTTGTAATCATAGCAGAAATTAGGAATCTCACCCTGATTTTTACACAGTAAAAATCGTCCTTACCCTACGTAGCTTGCTTCCCCGAAGGGATGGGGAGGGATAGGAATAGAAGGCAAATTCGGTATTTTAACGTTAAGATTAATGTGCCACAGTACTACCTTTAGGTTTAACTTTCTTAAAGAATAAAATAGCAACACCACTGAGTAATAAAGCAATACCAATAAAATAAAAACAATCATTAAAAGCCATCACATAAGCTTCCCGACGAACCACACCATCAAGAGATTTAAGTGCTTGTTCTTGTGCAGTACTTAAATCAGAACCACGACTGACAAAATATTGAGTTAATTGATTAATTCTTTCCTGAGTTGCGGGATTAAATAAAGATACAGAATCGCTCAATCTATTCGAGTGAAATTGTTCGCGATTAGTCAATAAAGTTGCCAGAGAAGCAATTCCAATTGAACCACCTAAATTACGCATCATATTAAATAAACCACTTGCCGAACCTGCTTCCTTTGCTGGTAAACTTGCCGTTGCAATTGAAGTTAAAGGCACCATAATTAATGGTTGTCCCATTGCCCGAACAAGCTGTGACCAGATTAATTGGTCGTAACCAGTTTGGTTAGTTAATTTAGCATTCATAAACGCGCTAATTGAAAATAGACTAACACCAACAGCTACAATTAAACGTACATCAATACGCTGCATTAACTTAGGAATAAATGGAATAATAAATAATTGCGGAACACCTGCCCAAACCAATACTTGACCAATTTGTAATGCATTATATTTTTGAATTTGAGCTAGATATAAAGGTAAAACATAGATTGAACCATATAAACCTATACCTAGAGAAACATTAACGATAGCCGCTAAACCAAAATTGCGATCGCGCAGCAATTTCAAATTAATAAATGGTTGCTTCCGTGTTAACTCAATTACGAAAAATAGCACTAAACAAATGACAGCAATAACTGTCAAACGTACAATTAATGAAGAACCAAACCAATCTTTACGACTACCTTCTTCTAGGACTATTTGTAAACAAGATAAACCAATTGCCATTGAAGCAATTCCCCACCAATCACCCTTTTTCAATAACTCAAATTGTGGCTTTTGTTGGTAGATACCATACCAAACGCCAGCTAACATTAATATTCCGGGAAATATATTAATATAAAAGCTATAATGCCAACTAAAATTTTCAGTTAACCAACCTCCTAAAGTGGGACCAATTGAAGGGGCAAAAACTGCCGTAATTCCAAATGCAGCTAATCCTGCGGGTTGTTTTTGTGGTGGTAAAGATGTAAGGACAACAGTCATCGCGCTGGGAATTAAAACACCTCCCGTAAAACCTTGTAAGGCACGAAAAACTATCATTGAATTTAAATTCCAAGCTCCAGCACAACAGATAGAAAAGAAAATAAATAAAGCAGTATTAACTAATAAATATCTACGCAATGAAAAAACACGTGACAGCCATCCTGTGAGAGGAATTACCACAATTTCAGCAACTAAATAAGACGTAGATATCCAAGAACCTTCATCTAAACTTGCCCCTAAACTAGCTTGGATATCCTGCAATGAAGCATTAGTAATTTGGATATCCAATATCGCCATAAATGCACCTAACATACATGCTAAAACACCAATCCAGGTTCTTAGCGGTACTTGTGAAGGAGAATTTGGTTGACTTGCTATATTTATATTTGTCATAGAAGTAATAAAGAGAGAAAATAAAGTTTTTATTTTTGTATTTTTGATTTATTTTAAGTTAGGCAATTCTATAAAATAAAATATTCCAACTATATAT
>NZ_NTFS01000342.1 GCF_002289455.1 Brunnivagina elsteri CCALA 953 | reverse complement strand
TTGGGAACCTGTGAAAACAGGATATTAGGAACGAAATTTCTTAAGAATCTCAGTGTCTTTAGACCTGAGAGTGTCAATTTCTTTTATCCCATGCCCTAATCTTCATTTTGTTCATTCCGAGCATTTTTAATTGAGGCAAATTGATACAAATACGTTAACCTCGGAAGAAAAGCATGATTCGGGGTTAATTTTACACTTTAGTTAAATTGACATCTTGCATTTTTTGCGCTAGTACGAATAAAATGCACAGTTAATATCGTTTATCCTTATTTTTATTTTGTATCCAAGGGGGTAAAAGCATTTTCACTATCTAAGCTTTTGAAGCGTAAAACCTCAATACAGAGCTATTTCAAACAACTTGACTTGAGGTTTCTGTCTGAGGACTTAAGTCTCAAAAGAAAAAAAGACAAAACACATGCCAAAAGAAGTGGGCATTTCGTCAAACTATTGTTATCTTTCTTAATACAGAGGTAAAATTGTTAAGTCTCGAAAACTAACTTTCTTTAACCCCTGATGTCCGTCCTTTCTCGTTCGGTTTTTTGTTCAATTTCTCTTTTTTGGAGTTAATTACCATGAATAACCCAATCGAATTGTCATTAGAGCAACAATTCAGTGTTCATTCTTTTGCTAGCCAGGTACAAGGCATGAGTCACGATCAAGCCAAAGACTTTCTGGTAAAGCTTTACGAACAGATGGTTGTTAGAGAGGCTACCTACAAAGAGCTTCTCAAACATCAATGGGGCTTGGACTCCGGTACTACTTTGGCATAGACTTTGTATTCCGTCCAGTGTCGCACATGGTCGGCGACCTCCTTCTCTTGCTTGGTTCCGGGATGGAAAGGAGCTGGGGATGCCGGGGCGTCCACTAAAAATAGATGAGTCTATACTTTACAATTATCTGTGTATGAGTTCAGAAGAAAGCATGTACTGCAATTGTTGAGCTAAATTTCTAGCAGGTTGGTTTTATTGCTGTTGTTTACAGTTACATTTACAGCTAACTAACTAAAAATAGTATCCACAGCGATAATCTTTACCAGGGAATTCGATGCAATGCGATCGCAAATGAAAGCATTAAGGAAAACCCATCTATGAAAACTTGACGAAACAACAGGATTCGCAGCCAAGACTACAAATCTAGTTCCACCTACATATATATATTTCTTATAGAGCTTTTTTACAACCGCATGGGCGGAATTTTTAACATTATGTAATATCTGGATCGAAAATTGCCTTAAAAATGGTGAATATCTTCAAGCAGATAGATCGAAAGGAGAATCCGTATTAATCGCGGCGAGTTTTGCGAGGATTTGGGGTTTAATTTTTTCATACTCGGTTTTAAGATAATTTTTACTGATTTGGGGTTGAGCCGAAGAAGGTAGGGTATTGCTGATATCAACCCATTCGAGTAAGCGACGACATTGAGCGCTAGCGATACTAGAAGTAAGAATATGGCTAGGGCTAGTTGGTTGTTCGCGGGCAAAAAATAACAAGCGGTAGTAGCCATTTTTGCCCAGCAGTCGCGTAATTTCCTGACCAAAGCTGGTTTTGAGGTCAAGGTAATATGGCAACCATTTAGCCCCGAATCGACGATTGTAAATAACAGTAATCCACATCAGCATTGGATGGGGAGCGGTGATAAACAGAAATTGGTTATAGCGGGTACAAACCGAGCGTTTTTGAATCTCTAGTTGGGGTAGCATCATCCACAGGGCTGGAGAAAATTCATCGCGAATGCGGATTGGTTGGGGAAAAACAATATCAGCGATTGGTTTGCTTTTGGGCCACGAGGCTTGTTTAATAATATCGTCAGACGAGCTTAGGGAAAGGCTGGATGGGGTTTTGTCTTCTTGTAGCGCTAAAACTGTTGGTGCATCAGATGGGGTTTCGGTTGTTTGTGTATTAGTGGTTTTGTTGTATGAGTCGGTGCTAGTCTCTGCGGATGCGATCGTCTGTAAAATGTCGCCGATACTTTGCGGGCGATCGCAGGCTTTTTTGGCGAGACAACCCATAACTAAATCTTCTACAACTTGGGGAATATTCATGTTGGAGTCGATTTCTGTAAATGGACGCGGTTCTTGGAAATGGTGAACCTTGTACCATGCACCAAAAGAATGGGTAGGAGCAACTAAAGGTAACTTCCCCGTCAGCATCTCAAACATCATCACACCTAAACTATAGATATCCGAACGGTTATCGAGTTCTTTACCTTCCATTTGTTCGGGGGAAGAATAGGCTAAAGTTCCTAAATAGTAGTTTGTTTGGTGGGTGTTGGACTGGAGTAATTTAGCAATCCCAAAGTCGAGAATTTTAACTAATTCGCCAAAAGTGGGATCGACAATCACCAGCATATTACTAGGTTTGATGTCCCGGTGAATAATTGGACAAAGTAGCCCATCAACAGGAATACCATCATGGGCGCACTGTAATCCCAAGCAAATTTGCCGTGCCATGCTTAGAAATCGCTGTAGAGTCATACTTTGCTTGCGAATTACATAGCTTAAGCTCTTACCATCCAAATATTCCATTACATAGTAGGGAACATTGTGTTCATCTACGCCATAATCCATGACTCGAACAATTTGAATACTTTTTTGTCCCAGCAGGGCACAGGTTTTGGCTTCCCGTTCAAAACGTTCCTGCAAGCGCATTTTTTTGTTTTGAATCGACATTGAGAGAAACTTTACCGCAACGGGTACGCCTCCCAACAAGATGTCTTTTGCACGGTAAACTCGTCCCATTGCTCCAGTGCCAATTAATTCCTGAAGCTGGTAGCGTTTACCGAGTAAGCGACCAATGTTGGGGTCCGACATAAAAACTTTGACTCCAATCATGAACGAGATTTTAGATTTTGCTAAAAGTTGCCAGGAGAATTTACCTCATAAGCAAATCTTTTTTAAACGGATTCTGAATTATCCTGCGGTTAGACAATATTGCCTGTGGGGATTGTAGTATCACAATCTTTACCACTTTCCCGCATAAATTAGGAAGTATCCGAAAATGTAATATATGAAGAAAATGACTTCTACATCTATTATTCCCACATTAAATAGCAGAAGCAGCATTAATGTACAAAGAGATGAAACTACGAGGTAAATTCAGTAATATTACAGATGAAAACTGCATAAAAGCTACTTATATGCCAATCAAAAATCTAAAATCCAAAGACGCGATATCTCGCGTCTCTACAAATCTAAAATCGTTCGACTGAACGCTCACAACAAGTCTAAAATCTAAATTAGGATTGCGTTACTTGACGTTCGAGCTTTGCTTCCATAGTACGGTCGAGAAAATGACCAGCAAGAATGCCGTTAGTCAAGAGATATGTATCATTATCAACCCGATATAAAGTTTCAAAACCACTACGACGCTGGCGATTTTCGACAGGAGAAATATCCTTGGTGCTAATTACCCAGTAGCGTTGGACAATGGTTTCCAGACCGATCCAGCCTTCACCTTCGATTTGTCCCAACTGACTGTGCTGTAGTAAAAATGAATAATGGCGTTCACCATCATCAAGACGACCTTTATACTGTAAAGAAATTTCTGGGCGATCGCTTCCTGGAAATATAAGTTTAGTCGCCATCGTAAACCAGTTATCACGATGCCAAGCCACCAATGTCATACCTTTGACACTAATTGGCATCATATTACGTTCTAACCAGTTACCTTGCAAAGTCCAACGTCCGGGTTCGAGTAAAAAAGAATGTCCCACCTGCACACCTTGTAAGTCTTACCTCACTCTTCTTACCGCCAAGACTAGAGATAAATTTGAGAGCTAAATCTGACACATGTCAGGCGGCGAATATGTCCAGTATAGCCACAGCAATATAGATTTGGTTGAAGAGGAAATTAGTTTTAACTGGGCTTGGGAATCATCAAGTACTATTCCCGAATCTGGTTTACGGCTCTTGGGATTAGCACGATGGTATTTAATCTCAATGGATTCAATTTGTAGAGTCGGTTCTAGATAGTACATGTCATGTTATTCCGACTTATGCAGACATTTTAAATCGGGCTGATTTGAGGATTTAATCAATAGACATCTAAATACTCTATGTTGACAGGCAAATACCTTGAAAGTATCACCGATTGTTTCTCATTTTCTTTTCATTTTTGTTTCTCCTCTGGTAAAGTGGGATAATAATGAGAGAATTATGAAAGCAATTGAATGAGATTAAATATTAATAATTTTCAGGTACAGATACCACAATACGGACAAAAATTGGCTGTCACATCTGGGCTGCTCTTAGGGCTATGTTTAGGAGGGTGTATTCCTTCAACCTCCGAATCTCAGTCACAGTTAAGTCCAAGCCCAGTCACAACCACCGCCACTAACCTAGAGAAAAAAGAGAAAAAAGTAGTTCTTACCACCTTTACAGTTCTCGCGGACATAGCACAGAACGTGGCAGGAGACAAGGCGATTGTTGAATCTATGACCAAACCAGGGGCGGAAATTCACGGTTATGAACCGACTCCTAGCGATTTGGTGAGGGCACAAAAAGCAGACCTAATTTTGGATAATGGTCTGAATTTAGAGCGTTGGGCCCAGAAACTGTATAACAGCGTCCCCAATGTGCCTCGCATCACCCTGACAGAGGGGATTCAACCTGTGGAAATTGCGGAGAATGCCTACAAAGGAAAACCTAATCCCCATGCTTGGATGTCACCACAAAATGCCTTGATATACGTAGAGAATATTCGCAAGGCATTGATTAATTTGGATTCAGGGAATGCAGATACTTATAATACCAATGCCAAAGCATACAGCCAAAAGATTAAAGAAGTTGATGAGAAACTACGAAAAGCCGTGTCAGTAATTCCAGCAGACAAGCGCTACATGGTCAGTTGTGAAGGTGCATTTTCCTACATTACCCGCGACTATGGCTTGAAAGAAGTATATATCTGGGCGGTCAACTCTGAACAGCAAGCCACTCCCAAACAAGTAGAAAAAGTTATTGATACAGTTAAGGCAAATAAAATACCTGTTGTTTTCTGTGAAAGTACGGTGAATGATGGGGCACAACGTCAGGTAGCGAAAGAATCGGGAGCAAGGTATGGGGGGGTGTTTTACGTTGATTCCCTGTCTCCGGCTGATGGACCAGCACCAACTTATCTTAAGTTGCTAGAACGTAATGTTACAACTTTGACAGAGGGATTGCTCTTAAAGTAGTGATATCAGTCACGACTAATTACCGATCACTTTTAGAGGTTATTTCTGATGGAATCCATTGGTATTGATGTAGAAAATCTGACAGTTGCTTACCACGGTAAAATTGCTTTACATGGTGCTTATTTACAAATTAAAGCAGGTTCAATTAGTGGTTTGGTGGGAATGAACGGTAGCGGTAAATCAACCCTATTTAAGGCGATTATGGGTTTTTTGAAGCCAGTTACAGGGCGGGTTTTGATTAATGGCTTACCGATAAAAACTGTACAGAAAAAAAACCTGGTGGCGTATGTACCACAGTCGGAAGAAGTAGACTGGAATTTTCCGGTGAGTGTCCATGATGTGGTGATGATGGGGCGCTACGGATACATGAATATACTGCGAATTCCGGCAGCGAAAGATAAAAGAGTGGTGAGGGAGAGTTTAGAGAGGGTGGAAATGTGGTCAATGCGCGATCGCCAAATTGGCGAACTATCTGGTGGACAGAGAAAACGTGCCTTTCTTGCCCGTGCTTTGGCGCAACAGGGAACAGTTTTATTATTAGATGAACCTTTTACGGGAGTAGATATCAAAACAGAAAAAACCATGATTGACCTATTACTGGCATTGCGAGAGGAAGGTCATACAATTTTGATTTCTACCCATGACTTAGGGTCTATCACTACCTTTTGCGATCAAGTAGTACTCATAAACCGTACTATTTTAGCTTATGGGAATACATCCGAAGTTTTTACAGAAGAGAATATTTCACGTACTTTTGGCGGTTCACTTGCAGATTTATCCCTTAATAAAAGTCAAATAATCCGTGAGAATAAAAATGAATCCTAGTAAAATAAAGTAAAAAATAGAAATGCAAAAGCTAAAATAAATAAAGATTATTTTATAGCATTTTTAGGATTTTTCAATGCTAGTTTTATTTCCATAATGTCTTAGTAATTGGTAATTTATATTGCTTAGATTAGAGTTAAAAAATATGAATACTCTCGCATTATTAGACTGGTTCACCACACCCCTGCAACATGAATTCATGGTGAAGGCAATTTTGATAAGTGCCTTAGTTGGGGTGGTCTGTTCTGTTTTGTCATGTTTTTTGACCCTCAAAGGTTGGGCATTGATGGGAGATGCTGTTTCCCATGCGGTGATGCCTGGGGTAGTGATTGCTTATGTTTTAAATATCCCTTTTGCTGTGGGTGCTTTTGTCTTTGGAGTGGGTTCAGTTATTGCCATTGGTTATATTAAAGCGAAGACGAGAATTAAGGAAGATACGGTTATTGGACTTGTATTTACAGGATTTTTTGCCCTTGGTTTGGTGTTGGTTTCTAAAACTCCGAGTAGTGTAGACTTAACGCACATTTTATTTGGCAATGTCTTGGGTATTTCTAACCAAGATATTATCCAAACGGTAATTATTAGCGTAATTACCTTAGTGACAATAGCTATATTACGCAAAGATTTACTGTTATTTTGTTTTGACCCCACTCATGCACGTTCTATTGGTTTAAACACAGGGGCACTTCACTATATTTTACTATCATTACTTTCTTTAACTGCTGTTGCGGGACTCCAGACAGTGGGGATTATTCTCGTCGTAGCTATGTTGGTAACTCCTGGTGCAACGGCATATTTATTAACTGATAAATTTGACCATATGATACCTATTGCGATGGCTTCTGGGGTATTTTCTAGTGTCATAGGAACTTATATTAGCTATCACATTGATGGTGCAACTGGGGGTTGTATTGTGGTGTTGCAAACCCTGTTGTTTGTCATCGCAATGATTTTTGCTCCTAAACATGGGTTACTAGTTAGGGCAAAAAGTAGTGACAAAGCGCAAAACTTATAAATAATGAAAATTATTGAAGATTTGGCGCTGATAAGGGACTTTCAAAGTATAGTTTCCCCAATTGTCTACTACGAGCCGGAAAGCTTGCTGCTTGTCAATAGCGAGCAAGATAATTGCAGTACTTTTAAATGAAGTGAAAACCTCTGAGATAAGCTAAAAAGCACCTAAATTATATATTAGGGCAGGCAGGGATGCCCACCCCACAATAATTATAATAATTTGG
>NZ_NTFS01000341.1 GCF_002289455.1 Brunnivagina elsteri CCALA 953 | reverse complement strand
AGTTAAGACAATTTATACGGCATGGGTACGTAATCCTTCTGTATCAAAATTATCATTTCTTGCTCCGGGTTTTCCGGTTAGAGGAATGATTTTGCTGTTAAAAGAGAAGTAGTATTTATGTCAATTTTCAGATTTTTGTTAAGTATTTCAACTACCAATTAAATTCATGAATCTCCCATCAGAATCTCAAGTCGTTTTGTTTCAACCAGTAGAACGCATCGATTTGCAAAGTGGTATTGCTTTGAATGAAAAAATGAGCCAAATTATCGCCAATGCAAACCAGCTTTGGGTAATTGATTTGGCAGAAGTGAATTTTATGGATAGTTCGGGTTTGGTTCCGTTAGTCAACGGGCTAAAAACTGCACGCAAAAATGGCTGTCGTTTGGTTTTGTGTAATGTACAAACACCTGTAAGGTTGGTGTTGGAACTAACTCAACTCGATTCAGTGTTTGAAATTTTTGATTCTTATGAACAAGCTGTTGATGTGGTCAACAGTGAAGCTACGGTTACAGCAGTAAAAGCTATATAGATTTTAAGTATCGGTAATGGTAATTGATTTGCCGTAGAGTGGTCTGTACCAGCGAATATGGCTGGTAATAATTATGACTATTCCCTACGGATTGTCGGAGCTAATATGCAATGAATAGGCAGAAATCTTTGTATTGGGATAATTATTGTTGAATTGGGATTTTTCTTGTGATTAATCCGGGCGAAATCTATAATCTAAATGAATTATTTGAGTGAGCGTGAAGCCAGTCTTATATCAATTCCATGTGAGGCTACACATTATTTTACCCTCCATACCTCCCCTTAATAAGGGGAGATGCCGCAGGCGGTGGGGTTATTTTATGCGTCTTTATATTAAATTGATATTAGGGAGCGATTAATTAGGGCTTGCCAATTTTTGAGCTTATGCAAGCTCTTATAGCTAAAAGCTAATTTTAGCAACAACTCTATTAAGCATTTGGAATTGGTGATGCATTGCCTGGGGGAGATGCTAAACGCGGAAAGCTAGGTAAATCAATACCGCTATGGGTAGCAGTGCGAGTCTTCAGTGCTAAACGGTAGCTAACGCTTTGCAGTTCTGCTTGTAACTGACGGTTTTCCCGTTGTAGCGTAGCCACTTTTTCACGCACAGGAGTCATCCGTTCTTCAAATTTACGACGGTAAATTTGAGGTAACTCTTGAACTACCTGTTCTAACATGCGGCTGCGATCGCTGAGTTCTTGTACTGTTTGTCGCAGTTGATAAATCTCAGTGTCGCGGGATGTAATTTGGTCTTGATAAAAAGTTACTTGCTGTTCGACTGCTTGTAACTGTTCACGTAAGGCTTGAATTTGGGTTTGATGACGCTCTGAGACTTCCGGTACAGGCATAAAGTTGGTATTACCCTTTACCAGTCGAAACAACTCTTGCGACAGTTGTTGCACGAGTTGATCGCGAAGTTGCAATTCTTGTCGCAACTTCGATACCTCCGTAGAGAGAGCTTGGATTGTGGAGTTATCAGTTTGGCTCACAGTGGGTTCTTGCTCCCATTAAAAATCTTTACCACTCTAAGGTATAACTGCGGTCATACTACTTTTGGCAAGTAATTGCTAATTTAACATTCTCTACGGGGTTATGAGAGGATAAAAACAAAATTTTTTACTTTTCTTTTTACGTTCTTACTTAGAAATATATTATCAGGGTGGGGAGACCCCACCCCTACGACTGCTTAAAATTTAAACAGTCCTAAACATGATGTTAAGGTTCGTGAACTAGAACTCTATACAGCCGCGACGACTTCAACTTCTTCTTCCACGACTTCCTCAGTTGTAGCAACTTCGGCGTTAGGAATATTTTGCTTGATTGTCAGGTAGCGAATAACTTCTTCACTTAGACGCATTAAGCGTTCCATTGGTGCGATCGCATTTCCACCGTTGAAATAGTTCATCTGGATATAGATGCCATCACGGTTTTTACCAATCTCGTATGCAAGACGACGCTTACCGCGATTTTGAATCTCGATATTTTGCGCCCCTTGTTCGCGGAGAAAATTCTCGTACTTGCCAATATTTTGCTCTACTTGTTCATCTCCAAGGTCAGGACGGAGAATGTACATTGTTTCGTAAACTGTTTGCATGGTCGAATTATCTCCTTTTGGACAAAATGGCTGCGGATGATTTCACTTACGAATATGTAAGGAAACAACATCGGATGCAGCAAGGACTTACAATCTTATCAGCTTTTTGATTTGATTATCTCGATTCGAGCAAACTGGACGTGCTAACCTGACACAAAAGTCGAAAACGTCAAAATCAAGTTATTTTATGTCTTAACTGACAATGGTTAATCAAGAAGTTGTGTTTTACGATATGCCGCTCGCATTCAGGAAAGGAAAACTTTCCTGCTCTTGGATCCATCAAGAGCAGCAAGATTTCGCTGTTTATCGCGTTGGCTTAAGCCTGTCGTGATGCATAGTGCCTCCGCAGGAGAATTGCAGTTTAAAAAATATTTACTTAAGGATATTGGCTATATGGCGCAACGCTACGTGCGGGTTCAAAATCAAGAGGGACAAATTTATTATGGATTGCTTCAACTATCACTTGAGGTACAACTGTTGGATGCTCCACCTTGGTTACAAGGGCAAACGACAGATTTAACTCTCTTCACAGATAGCTATCAGATTCTGGCTCCTTGTGCCCCATCTAAAATTGTGGCTGTGGGGAAAAATTATGCCGATCATGCGGCAGAAATGAAGTCGGATGTGCCAACAGAACCGTTAATATTTATTAAGCCTGCAACTACGATTATTGCTTCGGAAGCGGAAATCCTCTATCCCGCTCAATCCCAGCGTGTTGATTATGAGGGAGAGTTGGCATTGGTGATTGGCGATCGCGCTTCAAATTGCACCCTGGAGGAAGCTCAAACGAAAATTTGGGGCTACACGATCGCAAATGATGTGACGGCACGGGATTTACAATCGAAAGATGGACAATGGACAAGGGCAAAGGGTTTTGATACTTTTTGTCCCCTTGGTCCTTGGATTGTCCGCGAATTAAATCCTGGGGCACGCTTGCAGACATTTTTAAACGATGACCCTAAACCTGTACAATCAGCATGTATTGACCAAATGGTATTTTCACCCGATTTTTTGGTGTCCTATATCAGTCAAGTGATGACACTTTTACCAGGGGATGTGGTACTCACAGGTACGCCAGTTGGAGTTGGTGCGTTACATTTGGGTGATAAGGTGAGGGTGGAAATTGAAGGCATTGGTCGCTTAGAAAACGTAGTTGTGGCACGCTAGTTCAGAGACTTACTCCTAACGCACTTGCATATAAACCGCATCGGAAACAGCCGGAATTTCTGCATATTTTCCAATCAGAGAATTTACGATCGAATATACAGAGCAAGCGACAATTCCCAGAAAAATAGTTGTCGATAAAGTCTGGATTGCAAAATTTGCCCCTGGTACAACCCCAATTAATCGAATTAAATATGAACACAGTACAATTACAATGTCTAATAAGATTGCTTGCATTGTGTTGAAGCGGATAAAGTGAGGAATTTTTTCGTTTCGGACTACCAAAAAGAACAAAGCGAAAAATACTACTAAGCTACCAAAAGGAATCGCTCCGTAAATAGCGATAACTGGTAATAGGGGGATGAACAGAAAACTTAAGGCTGGAAATTGGGCAAATAGGGATGCCCCAAATACCAAAACATCTACGAGGGGAAGCAAGTAAGGTAAAGATGCAAAAATGCGATCGCGAACCGTTGTTGTACCGCGCCAAGTCATCCTGCGTTCTCCTGTGAAATTATAAAAGTATAGTTACTATATCCCTAGAATAACGCAGTTAGTTATTATTTATAATTACGGAAATCATTCGATTTTCACAATCCGAAAACCCATCATGCACTGAAACTGTTCGGGTTGTTCTTCTGTAATTTTACTTATGGTTCGACCGCAGCTAAGTTGCCCTTCACGCCAACGGGGTTTTCCACTTGCATCTGCCAGCAAGCAGGATTGACAAACTTGACCAGGAAGAAGTATTTGATTGTCAGTTATGATTGCTAGCATCCGAATCCCTCCTTAATATCAGCGATCGGTACTTAGCTCAAACTCAAACCAACTAGATTATTTAGTGGATATTTCGTAACTAAACCTCGTCCATGATGAAACCCGGAGTTTTTTTTAAGATTCAAATCCGTCATTGCGACGTAAGGTAGACACAAAGTGGCTACCCGCAGGGTAGCAATCTCAAGGTCTTTGTGGAAAACTACAGTTCTCAAAGTAGACGAGGTTTAATAAGTATTTTATGTGGAAAATGCCATATCAAGTAAATATTAACACATATCGACATCAATCCTCATCAAGCTTCTACTATTTGTTCATACAAAAACTGGAGACAGTATTAATTTATTCATCGTCATCATCTAATAGCTGTTCGGGATGACGTAAACTTTCTTGCGAACCATGACGAACTCGATGAATACGAACAATCCCTCCCCCTTCCTGTACAGTCTCACTAACAGTAAACAAAATGCGAAATTGCTTTTTGTAAAGTAGCTGCCGTACTTCTATACCCATATACTCACTTTCCGGTGACATGGGGCAGCGATTAGGGAATTTTTCCAATGTCAGCATAATTTCGTAGCACCCTCTAACCCATCGATGCGCTGCATCAACAGAATACTCCCGCATCCAGAGAAATATTTGTTCGATATCAGCAACCGCAGTTGGCGAAATTTCAACCTTGTATGTCATATTTTGTTCGCAGATGCTCGAATGCTTCATCTAGGGGGATACCTTTTCCCTGCTCAAATTCCTGCAAACTTTTGCGAATTCCTGCGCTTGTCTCCAAAATCTCTAGCCGATCGAGCAGTTCCTGATAGCTTTGGGCATCTTGAACAACCACAGATGCTTTACCGTTGACGGTAAGGATAATAGGTTCTTTTGTTCCCCTCAGCTTTTCCAAAAAGGCTTTGGCTCCTCGCTGGAATTCTGACAGTGGGTAAATGTTACGAAGACTGAGAGTCATGTTTTCAAATAATTAACAGATAATTTCATGATAATTATTTGAAGCTGTATTGTCAAAATGCGGAGTGACACGTTAAATTTCAATGGCGACAAGTTATTAAATCGACCACTACACTCAGTATACTTGCACTATATGCTACAATTATAGGCAAGTGGCGTATTTAACTAAATAGTTTTGTAGACTTTTTTCACAGACATAAAATAAACTCTTACTTAGCTGGTTGCAAATCTGGGAAACGATTTCTTTATATATGGTGAATCTGATTTCATGTATTTTAATGTTAGTGGAGTACCTCAAAACCAGCAAGAGATTTGTGAGATTAATAAGTCAGAGAAGCGACATCTTTGTGAATGGTTATGTGAAAACGGCACTGCTGAAGATTTTGTTAATTTTGAATCCATATTTGCTTTAATTGAAGATATTATTGGGTCAAATAATAAACAAGTTATATCGATAGAAAATGATGGACAAAGATTACTATATAATCAATTGGCATCAACCTTACCTAACAGTATCAATGGTGCTGATCAATGAGATGCAAACAAGTCTACATAACACTGAATAGCATAATCAGAGATTCATCACTGAAAAACTTAGTACTGAAATCTTAAAAAAACGATATCATTATTTACGCCAAGCTTTATAGTTACCATCCTCAGAGCCATAAAATGTGCTTTCACGGATGTAACTGAGCTTGTCCAATTCGCCTTAATTCAAAGGTAGTACTTGTGAGTAAAACAAATTCTGACTTTCTTGCAAATTCTGATCCTGCTGTTGCGGAGTTAATCAACGAGGAACTCCAACGTCAACGGGATCACTTAGAACTTATCGCCAGTGAAAACTTTACCTCAGCTGCGGTACTTGCCGCTCAAGGTTCCGTACTCACCAACAAATATGCCGAAGGTTTACCTGGAAAACGCTATTACGGTGGTTGCGAATACATCGATAAAATCGAACAAATCGCCATCGACAGGGCAAAACAACTGTTTGGAGCAGCCCATGCCAACGTCCAACCCCATTCCGGTGCCCAGGCAAATTTCGCCGTGTTCCTGACTCTCCTAGAACCCGGTGACAAAATCATGGGTATGGACTTATCCCACGGTGGACACCTCACCCACGGTTCCCCCGTGAATGTCTCTGGAAAATGGTTTCAAGTTGCCCACTACGGAGTTAGCAAAGAAACCGAACAACTCGACTACGAGCAAATCCGAGAGCAGGCGCTTAGGGAGCGTCCTAAGCTCTTAATTTGCGGTTATTCTGCTTACCCACGGGTAATTGACTTTGAAAAATTCCGAGCGATCGCGGATGAAATTGGTGCATACTTACTTGCGGATATCGCCCATATCGCCGGATTAGTTGCGACTGGACATCATCCCAACCCCATTCCTTACTGTGATGTGGTGACAACCACTACCCATAAAACCCTGCGTGGTCCCCGTGGTGGTTTGGTTTTGACTCGCGATGCCGAGTTGGGTAAAAAACTTGATAAATCGGTGTTCCCTGGCACTCAAGGTGGTCCATTGGAACATGTAATTGCGGGTAAAGCCGTAGCCTTTGGCGAAGCTTTAAAACCAGAATTTAAAACCTATTCTGCCCAAGTTATCGAAAATGCCCGTGCAATGGCTAGTCAATTACAGCAGCGTGGCTTAAAAATAGTATCGAATGGGACTGATAATCATTTGATGCTAGTGGATTTACGCAGTGTGAATATGACTGGGAAAGTGGCTGACCAACTTGTGAGTACGGTAAATATTACCGCTAACAAAAATACAGTCCCATTTGACCCCGAATCACCATTTGTCACCAGTGGTTTGCGTCTGGGTTCCCCAGCAATGACTACACGCGGAATGGGAACTACGGAATTCACTGAAATTGCCAATATTATTAGCGATCGCTTGATAAATCCTGATTCTGATGCAGTGACTGAAGATTGTAAACGTCGGGTTGCAGCACTGTGCGATCGCTTCCCCTTGTATCCACACATTCAGATTCCTGTGGCAGCATTAGCTTAGGTTATTAATCGGGTAATGCGATCGTTCTGATAAATAGGAATAAACATAGACAGGGATTATAAATCCCTGTCTAATAGCGAAAGTCCTCTAAAAGAGGACTAAATTTTGAGCCTTCATAGATTTCTAATTTATATAGACAAACAGAGATTTTGACACTCTCAGGTCTAAAGACACTGAGATTCTAACTTCATCCTAGTTACTTGCTCTACCAGGTTTTCACCAAGCA
>NZ_NTFS01000340.1 GCF_002289455.1 Brunnivagina elsteri CCALA 953 | reverse complement strand
ATTTGTTCGTCGTAAAGGTTCGTAGTAAGAGCTTTAGCTCTTTCTTAAATATGAGGACTAAAGTCCTCACTACGAGCTAATATAATAAAAGACTTAAGTTGTTGGAAAATTTATCTCATTTAATAAATAGAGAAAAAAGTATGCGAACAGTACCCATTCAATTACCAGAAACAGTATTCTCAGCACTTCGCAAAAACCCTGAAGAGTTCGTCAGAGAAATGCGAATTGCTGCATCTGTAAAATGGTACGAATTAGGCGAAATATCACAAGCAAAAGCAGCAGAAATAGCAGGACTAACTCGCGCTGAATTTATTAATGCTTTATCACGCTATAAAGTAGACTTTATGCAATATACTGCCGAGGAGTTAGCCGAGGAATTAGCGAATGCCGATTAATCGCGTTGTCATTAATTCTTCGCCTTTAATTGTGCTTTTGAAAAGTCAACAATCACAATTAATTTCACAATTATTCACAGAAATTTTAGTCCCGTCAGGTGTTTTTGAAGAAGTCACCACAAAAGATGATGTTGCATCAACACAATTACCTACTATTGATTGGATACAAACAGTAGAAGTTAATACTATTGCACCTGAAGTCGCAACTTGGGATTTGGGAAAGGGAGAATCACAAGTGTTGAGTTTGGCTTTAGGAGATCCAGACTTTGCTGCTATTGTTGACGATAGGGCAGCACGACGCTGCGGTCAAGCTTTGGGTATTAGTATAATTGGGACGGGAGGTTTATTAATATTAGCAAAAAGGCGCGGGATTATTCCAAGTATATCTCCTGGGATTCAAGCTTTACGTGATGCTGGTTTATGGTTATCTGATAGTTTAGTCAATTTACTCAAAGAACAAGCAGGGGAATCTTAAAAAATTCTGAATAAGGCTTGTAGTAAGAGCTTTAGCTCTTTCTTAAATATGAGGACTAAAGTCCTCACTACGAACTAATATTTTTTATACATGGTTATCGCTATAATCAAATTCATGTGTATAAAATATCTATCGCATGAACTTTGAGATTATCCACAAACCAACATTTACTAACCAACTCCTCGTTTTTCCCAAAGAGCAGGTGGTACAAATATTAGAGAAAATCGAAGTCCTGCGAAATGACCCCAAACCCCACGGGAAACTAAAGAAAAAACTCCACGGTTATAAGGGTGATGTGTATCGTTTGCGCTCAGGAGACTATCGCATAATTTATACCTATGGTGATGGTTGGGTTGTCTTGATGGGTGTGGATGCTCGTAAGGATGTATATAAGGGTGATAAGTTATTTGCCCAAACCACAGAGATTGATATTAATGCTTTACCAGATGTAGAAGCGATACTCACAATCAAACCCAGCTATACAAAAGATTTTAGTTCTCCCACAGCGACAAATACAGAAACTCTTTTACCCATATCTTTAACAGAAGAATTACTCAAACGGTTGCGAATTCCCACAGAATATTGGACTAATTTAATCGCTTGCAAAACTTTAGATGATTTGACGGCAATCAATTTGCCAAGTAAATGGTGCGATATTGTCTTTGATTGTATTGCCGAACCGAATTTCGATCGCGTTCTCAACCAACCCAGTTATGTTACGGGTAGCACTGATGATTTGCTGCGGTTTACAGAGGGTGAGTTGTTGGGTTTCTTATTAAAAATGAATCCCGAACAGGAAAAGTTTGTAAACTGGGCAATTAATGCCAGTGGTCCTACACTATTAAAGGGTGGTCCAGGTACGGGGAAAAGTACGGTTGCACTTTACCGTGTTCGTGCTTTGCTGGCAACTTTGCAGGCAAATGGGGTAAAAAAGCCAAAAATATTATTTACGACTTATACAAATGCTCTCATCGGCTTTTCTCAGCAATTGCTAGAGAGTTTGTTGGGGGAAGATATAAAATACGTGGAAGTCAAAACCGCAGATGCAATTATTGCCTCAATAATTAACCAAAATGGGAAAAAAGCCAATATTGCTTCCGGTGATGTGCTGCGAAAAATCATGAAGAAAGCGATCGCGTCTGCGATAGAATCCCTAGAGGGTAATTTACTCCAACGTCAAGCCCAAGAGCAAACCTTAAAGCGTCTGAGCATTGATTATCTCATTGATGAAATTAGTACGGTGATTACAGCTAGGGAAATTAACACCCTGGAAGCATACCAAACCACATCGAGGACGGGTAGAGAAATTTCTCTCAACAAAACCCAACGTCAAGCAATTTGGCATTTGCGAGAAAATTTTTACCAACTCCTAGCAGAACAAGGATTGGAAACTTGGCATCAACTTCGCAGTCGCGCTTTAGAAATTCTCCGAGATATGGATGCTCCCCCATTGTACGACGGCGTGGTCATTGACGAAGCCCAAGATTTAGACCCCAATACCCTCCGCATCCTCACCCAAATTTGTGCATCTCCCAACCGTTTATTTATCACTGCTGATGCCAATCAATCTATATATGGTAGTAGTTTTCGTTGGAGTGATGTTCACCAGGATTTAAAATTTGTGGGAAGAACTGGTGTACTACGAGTTAATCATCGTACCACCCGCGAAATTAACGAAGCTGCGATCGCATACCTAACTAACGGTGCTTTGGATGATTTGGAAAAACAACGGGAATATGTTCACAGTGGACCATCTCCCGCAGTTAGGGCTGTAAATAATGCTGCCGACGAAGCCGAATTACTAACACAGTTTTGCCAAGCTGCTACCCGCGAATACCGCTTGGGGATTAGTTCCTGTGCAGTAATAGTGCCAACGGAAAATGTAGGTATAAAAATTGCTGGTCAACTTTCATACTTGGGTTTAGAAGCCCATTTCATGAACAGTAAAGAATTAGACTTAAATAAACAAGGTGTTAAAGTAATAACCCTGAAAGCCGCAAAAGGGTTAGAATTTCCCATTGTAGCGATCGCAGGATTTTTGGATGGAAGTTACCCAATTATTGCCAAAGGTACACCAGATGAGGAAATTACAGAAATTTTGGCACGGGAACGTCGTACCCTGTTTGTAGCAATGACTAGGGCTATGCGAGCTTTGTTGGTTATCATTCCTGCGGATAATTCTTGTATATTGTTAGATAATTTCGACTCACAATTATGGAATCTTGGTAATGAAACAGGCTTGTAGTAAGCACTTTAGTGCTTATTGTTGAGAAAGAAGCACTAAAGTGCTTACTACGAACAATTATTTATTTTCGGTAATATTAATGATTATTCAGCTTCCTTCCATACTGCCAGGTGATTTAGATTTAGCAACAGTTAATCAACAACTGCGATCGCATGAAGTTCAACTCGATTGGAGTGGTGTGGTTTCTGCACCGGAGTCTCAGCTTTCGGTATTATTGGAGGGGGTTGACCAGGTTGAAGATGCTGATTGGTTGATGAGTGGAGATATTACAGAGAATATTGCTGCTGATATTATCAATTTCTTTAACAAGCAAAAATCTAAAGCTAAAAAATCCCGTTTACCGAAAAAATCTCCAGTAACTAAGGTAAAACCCCAGGTATGGGAACAGGGTAAACTTTTGGAAACCCAATTTGTCCCCGCAGAAAAAGAAGGTCAATTATTAGAAGAACAATTTATACCTGTCAATAATGTAATTTCTGAAGAAGAAAAGCTTGAAAATAATCAAATTCTGGCATCCCAAATACCCAATGCCTATAAAATACGCGAAGAATTAGAACAAGCTGTATTAGCAGATTTACTAGGACCTGCGGGTGGAGAAGAAGAAGAAGTTGATGAGGATAGTGTGAGCGATCGCTATTTGGTGGGTTTACTTGCACCGCAACAACGTCATCTGGCTGCGGAGACTGTCAATAAATCGGTAATTGCGAACGAACCAGAGGAGCAACCGTTTCGAGAGGTTGATTGCCAGTTACCAGAACATCTCGATGAATTGGCTGTAGTTGGGAAAGGAACAGTGGAAGATGGGACAACGGAAGTTAGTATTCCCCCGGCTGAAAGGATGTTTCCCTCGTCTTTGGGGATGACTTTTTGCGTTAGTTCTACGGCTAAAGTGTTAAGAATTGCTGCGGCTTGGGGACAATATAAACGGGAAAAAAGCGCAACCATTACCAAAAAAGATGATACGCCGAAAATGGTGTGGAAGCGTCAGCAAATCCGCGAAATTTCCCCCGCTATTCCCCTCAAAGCCGGAGAAATTTCTAAATGGATGGTACATCCCGATTATCCCCAAGTTCAGGTACAAGGGAAAATTCGCCAGCAAAATAACGGTGATTGGATTGTTAGTCTATTTTTGATTAACGGACAAAAGGAACCCAAAATCAAGAAAGATGAAGCATGGCTATTTCAACCACAATTAAGTGTCACTTCCGCAGATTCCCAACAAGCGGATATTTTTCTCAAACGACACCAACCCCGCAATCTCGGTAAACTCGATCCGGTAATTTATGCGGAAGAAAAAGCAATGGCGATGCTTTACCGCAAACAGGTAGAATTTGCTATCGGACATGGGGTAAGTGTTCATGCAACCACCGCAGCAAATACTACAGAAAGGGCAATTAAATTATCTACCAGCATTATACCTGTGTACGAAGTTCCCAAAACTTCTCCACCCCAAGCCGATGAAATCCCTGAATTAAAGGGGTTAGTTTTGGATATGCGAGAATTGGGGGAAACTGCAACGATAGATTTTTCGACTAAACTCAATCCCCTTGTCACAGCTTACACAACTTGGATTCAGCAACAAGCACAGCGCATATCTAACCCCGATGAAGGATTGACAAATTATCAAGATGTTGCCCAAGAAGCGATGAAAAATTGCGATCGCACTCTCCAACGCATCCAGTCAGGTTTGAAATTGCTGGAAACTAACCCCGATGCTGCGGAAGCTTTCCGATTTATGAATCAATCCATGTACTTGCAGCGTGTGCGTTCTATTTACTCGGAACAAAACCGTCAGGGGCAAAATCCCGATTTAGGGAAAATACCCAATCCGACTTGGTTTCCCTTCCAGTTGGCGTTTATTTTGCTGAATTTACCCAGTGTCACCGAATTACACCATCCCGATAGAAGCCACGAAACCGACGCTGTTGCAGATTTGCTGTGGTTCCCCACTGGTGGTGGTAAAACCGAGGCTTATTTGGGTTTAACTGCTTATACCATAGGATTGCGAAGATTGCAAGGAGTTATTGCGGGGCTATCGGGTGAATATGGGGTAGCTGTATTGATGCGCTACACCTTGCGTCTCCTAACATTACAACAATTCCAACGCGCTACAGCTTTAATTTGTGCTTGCGAATCCATCCGTCGAGAAAACCCCAGCAAATGGGGTAAAGAACCATTTCGTATTGGCTTGTGGGTAGGTCAACGCACCACCCCCAACCACACCGACCAAAGCGAGGAATTTTGCAAACAAGCGCGGGGACAGTTCCAACAAAGCACTAGCGGTTCCCCCCACCAACTCACGAATTGTCCCTGGTGCGGTTCTAAAATCGATCCAGGTAAAAATATAGAAGTCGAATCTTTTAGTAAAGGACGCGCTCGAACTTTAGTTTATTGCGGTGATTCCCTGGGAAAATGTTTATTTAGCAAAAAGCAATCTGCCGGGGAAGGTTTACCCATACTTGTTGTTGATGAGGAAATTTACCGTCGTTTACCCACACTCTTAATTGCCACCGTCGATAAATTTGCCCAAATGCCCTGGAAAGGAGAGATTCAAATGCTATTTGGGCAAGTCGATGGGTATTGCGATCGCCACGGGTTTCGCTCTTCAGATATCGAAGATACCGACTCCCACAAGAAAAACGCCAATTTCCCGGCAGCCAAAACAACTCCCTGTAATCCCCTGCGTCCACCTGATTTAATTATCCAAGATGAGTTACACCTAATTAGTGGACCCTTGGGAACCCTGGTGGGACTCTACGAAACAGCCGTAGACCAATTATCCTCCTGGGAAGTAGACGGGAAAAAAATTCGTCCCAAAGTCATCGCTTCTACTGCCACAATCCGCCAAGCAGAAACCCAAATCCACAATTTATTTTTGCGGCAAGTACAGGTTTTTCCACCCCAAGGTTTGGATGTATCCGATAATTTCTTCTCCCGTCAGCGACAACCAGACGAAACGAATTTTGGACGCAGATATCTGGGGATTTGTGCCACCGGAAGACGGATGAAAGCTGCATTAATCCGTATTTATGTGGCTATTCTCGCAGCTTCCCAATACCTATACGAAAATCAACAATATGGCGATCGCGTTGACCCCTGGATGACCTTGGTTGGTTATTTTAACTCGATGCGGGAATTAGGAGGAATGCGGCGTTTGGTGGATGACGATATTCGTATCCGTCTGGGGAAAATGGATAGTCGGGGACTTGCCAAACGTCTGCGAATTAACCTAGAAGAACTCACATCCCGTAAGGATTCTACAGATATTCCCGTCGTTTTAGATAGGCTGGAAACATCCTTCGACCCCGTGCGAGAAGCCCAAATCAAAGCCAAACGCAAAGCTGGGCAAAAGGTCGAGCAACTGGAACCATTAGATGTTTTATTGGCAACAAATATGATTTCCGTGGGTGTCGATGTCAAACGCTTGGGGGTGATGGTAGTTACGGGACAACCCAAAAACACCGCCGAATACATCCAAGCCACCAGTCGCGTAGGACGGACATTTCCCGGTATCGTCTTTACAGTTTACAATTGGGCGCGTCCCAGAGATTTATCCCACTACGAAAGATTTGAACACTACCACGCCACATTTTATCAACATGTAGAAGCATTATCTCTCACACCTTTTGCCCCCCGTGCCATCGATCGGGGATTGGCTGCATTATTTATATCCCTTGTGCGATTGGCGGGTAAGGAATTTAATGGTAACAACCAAGCTGGAAAAATTGAACGTACCCATCCTTATATTCAGTCTGCCATCAATACAATATGCGATCGCGCTGGATTAGTTGGGGATGCAGAAACCAAAAAACTTGTAAAACAAGCCCTAGAAGCCAAATTAGATAACTGGCTAAATAAATCACAAAATTTAATTGGGGGTGGTACTCTCAAATATCAAATAGACAAACGCGATGGTTTAACTATTGAATTATTAGAGTCGGCAGGACAAGGTATTTGGCAGGACTTTACTTGTTTGAACTCTCTGCGAAATGTTGAACCGACAGTGGGGTTAATTTTTCAAGACCAAGCCCCTGATGATGACTTTAGCAGATTACCCCAACCCATGAAAATCAAGTCAGAAGGCTCGTAGTAAGGACTTTAGTCCTGAGCTTACTACCAAGTACACAATTCCTACAAATAACTTTTTGTTGTAAATATCGGGA
>NZ_NTFS01000034.1 GCF_002289455.1 Brunnivagina elsteri CCALA 953 | reverse complement strand
CATTCCTTAAATATCCCATATTCTCTAGTCAGTAGGGATGATCACATCAGAAAATGGGATAATTTATTTTTGGGTATTATCCAATGTCTTTACAAATAACAGACTCATTAGTGACTCTGGCATCGACTAACTTAGAAAAGCTAGTTAAATTTTATACTGATATCCTCAGCCAACAACCGATTAAATATATTCCCAATGTATATGCAGAATTTCAACTGCCAGGTGTTAAAATCGGAATCTTCAAACCAAAACCGACACACCAAGCCGAATTTACCAACGCAACCCAGAGTAAAATGAGTTTATGCTTAGAAGTAAAAAATTTGGAAAATGCGATCGCACATCTAACTGACTTAGGCTACCCCCCAACCGGAGAAATTACCACAGCATCCCACGGACAAGAAATATATATTCACGATATCGACGGTAATCGGATTATATTACATCAAGGGAATTAGAAAATATGATTAATAAATTTTAAAGATGAAATTTAAAGATTAAGCTTAAAGATTATATTTATAATTCCCCCTTTCCCCCTTACCCAAATAAATCATGGGATTAACCCAAAACTATAAATTAAACGTTATCCAGTGGTATCCCGGACATATCGCCAAAGCTGAAAAAAAACTAAAAGAGCAACTAAAGGTTGTCGATGTAGTTCTAGAAGTACGTGACGCACGCATTCCGATGTCAACCCACCATCCGCAATTATTCGACTGGATTGGCAATAAATCACGGGTACTCGTACTTAACCGCTTGGATATGATTTCGCCACAGGTTCGTCATGTCTGGACAGATTGGTTTAAACAAAATAATGAAGTGCCTTATTACACCAATGCCAAGCAAGGGCAATGTATCGAAGCACTGGCAAAAGCCGCACAAGATGCAGGAATAGAACTAAATCAACGTCGTAAAAGTCGCGGAATGTTACCTCGTCCTGTCCGTGCTGTTGTGATTGGATTTCCCAACGTAGGGAAATCAGCTTTAATTAACCGCTTGTTAGGAAAGCGTGTAGTCGAGAGCGCTGCACGTCCGGGGGTTACTCGTTCCTTACGCTGGGTGAGAATTTCCGACCAATTAGAATTACTCGATTCACCTGGCATAATCCCTTTAAGATTGGAAAATCAAGATGCTGCGGTCAAATTAGCGATTTGCGATGATATCGGCAATGCTTCCTATGATAATCAGTTAATTGCGTCTGCATTTGTAGATACTATTATTTATTTAGAAGCAGTAGCGTCTAATTTGTTACCCAAAAATCTTTTAAAAAACCGTTACAATTTTGGTTCTAGTGACTATACAGGTGAAGCATACCTTCATGCACTAGCAGAATATCGTTACAATGGGGATATTGAACGTACTGCTCGTCAATTACTTACTGATTTTCGCAAAGGTTTATTAGGTAAAATTCCCTTAGAAATACCATCTCAATTTGCCAATGAACACCAAGAAATCAATTAATTTTCCATAATTTCGTTTCCTCGTTTCTAGCCTCTGGCTGGAAATGCCAATTAGGAGGCTCCAGCCTCCAGTTATATCATGAGGTAGGAGCCTCGTAGACATTCGCAGGGGGTAGGGCTTTCACCTTAGAGTGTTCCAAGTAAAAAAGTGCCCAATTGTCATGCTGAATGGAGCGAAGCGCAATGAAGCATCTCTGTCTATTACATAGCGACTCAGGATCAACAGTTGGATCATTTATTTCTTGGATTACTCTTAAGTTGACACCAATCGGTTTTACCGCTCTTCCCCATGATATTCTTAAATTCGGGAATACCGATAAATAAATTTCCCCAAATTCTTGTACTTTAATTAATTAATTAATTAATTAATTCACTTTTACTTAATAAAGCGGTTCGTGCTTGTAAAAGCAAAGCGGTACAAGCTGTAAAAAACATTCCAAAAGCTAAATTTATAAAGCTGAGACTTTTGCCATTGAGATGAATTAAAATACTTTCAACTATTAATGAAGGGAATAAAATGCCGATGGCAAGAATAATTCGATTCAAATTAAACTTGCGTTTAGCAATAATACTAAGAAGTGCCAAGCATAATCCCAATGGGAGAAAAGTCACTGCATAGGAAAAAATCTTTTGGTTATTTGGTAATAATTCTAGCAAATTAAATTTATAAACATTGTCATATTTATCGACATATACATTAATTATCCCTTTCGAGTAAGTAATTACAATTCTATGATTATTAGTATCTGAAAACACCTTTGGAACACTGATATTAATATCTGAACCATTTTGTCCTGTTATTGGTGTTCGCAAGCGTAATTGCAAATCCTGTTTCTCTTGTCCAATAGTTAAATTACGGTGCAAACTATCACCAGAAAGTGAAATAATTCGCGCTGGACCAGTTTGATTAGAATTTGCAGAAGCGATAGTTGTAATTATTGTAAACTCCGAGGTTTCACCAATCTTTTGATTGACAAATTTTGCAGATTCTGAACTTTTCAACCAACTATTGGGAGTTAAAATAATACCTTTCTCTGTATCCCTATTTTCTAGTTTTGGTAATTCTCCTTGCCATAGTAAATCTGGAAGTTTCCCAGTTTTATCTCGATAATTGTTGTTTCCATTCAAATCATAATTAGCAATCAAAAAGTCTTGATTCTTAAACAAATAATTTTGATTAGTCAGTATTAGTTTTACCTGATTATTAGAAACGATCTCATCAATAAAAGATATTTGGGAAATATATCCCTGCCAAGGTCGATTTCCAGTAGTTTCATTCCCTAAAATCAGGGGAAAATTGGCATTCCATTCCCTCAAGCTAATGTTATTTTGCCAGGACATCCCAATCGCAAAAGTTAGTAATATATATCCAGTAAACAAAATGATAATTTTCTTGTTAGAATTACTAAAATAGCTATTTTCTATACTACCAATAATATTGCTAAAGCTACGAGAATCATACAGGTAAAAACATCCTAATCCCACAAAAGTACCAATGGAATTATTCAGAATATCAGCAGGTGTTGGACTGCGAGAAGGGAGAAATGATTGCAACAACTCAACTGAAAAGGATAAACTCGCACCTGCAATTATGACCAGTATTATTTGCAGAAATGCCTTTACTTTATTGCGTTGAAAAATGCTGGCTATTCCAAATCCCAAAGGCATAAATAATAAAACATTATTTATCTGGTCATTGAAAAAACTGGTATTATCAAAACTAGTAAATATTGTACTAATAGAAAAGTTTTGGGGAATAGAAAAATTAAAAGGATAAAGAGTTGCGATCGCCACAATTATAATACTAGCAATTACGAGCAATTTATCACTTGCAAATCCAAACAGATATTTGGGAACAGAGGTATTGTTATTTCTCATAAAACCTAAAATTGAAAAATTAACTAAAAACTAACTATTGATATCTCATATCATCTTGACTTCTGGGAGAAGTTACAAATTTAAAAAGCTACTCACTAAAAAATTCATTACATATCAGGCTTTTGAAAATCCCATTTAACCAATTTCCTAATTTCAGGGAACTGAGTTGAGTTTATACTCAAAACTTTTCCATTATTCTCTACCATCATTTAGTTGTACATAATTTTCCCCATAAGCAAATAAAGAGTGGGTAAACTTCCCGTAAAGAATAAGCAAATACTCCTTATATCCATAGAAATATGAATATAAACATGTGAACTTGAGTGTGGGAACTTACAAACACTATCTCAGACAAACTTTTGTTATACTTAAGTAATAATACTTAGGCTTTTTCCCCATCGACGAACCGTATCCAGGAAAATTAAATCATTTTCATTATTTTCAGCCTTGCGATCGCGGAATTTGATTGCGACAATATTATGTGCTTGATATTACTAAGTTGCCGTCAATTTACTAGGAGTATGATTAAGAAGCAATGAAGGGTTAACCACTAAGCAAATTATGGAGCAAATAAGGATTCTAGCACCCTTCTGGGAGGTCACTAATTACGTAAACCCATGACTGAACTGAAACTGCGTCTAAAGGAGGGAAGTAACGACAAAGTTGTCAATGTACCAGAAGGCACATTTACGATTGGTCGTTTGCCTGAATGTGAGTTGTACTTGCCGTTTGGAGGCATTTCTCGATACCATGCTCGTTTGTTGAAAATACCAGAAGGACAATGGATTATTGAAGATTTGGGTAGCAAAAATGGTACCCACGTCAACAACCAGCTAGTAACGGCAGCACAACCACTTTGTCATGGTGATGTCATTTGGCTGGGTAATATTAGCTTGCAAGTCATTCTCAAGGAGGATATTCAGCCTTTAACATTAGCAAAATCCCCAGGTATAGAACAACGCACGATTTTGCGGAATGTTCAGCAGTTGCAGGAACGTTGGATTGAAGCTGAAGGAAAAGAAGGTAGTACTAAAAATAAAGATAAAACTATTGCTCGTCTCAAAGATTTAGTCGATATCGCTAAAAATCTTTCGGCAGCAGCATCGATTGAAGAAATATTTTTACAAGTTAAAAAAGTTGTATTTCGCTATTTAAATAGTATTGACCGTTTAGCGTTATTAATTAATGTCAAAGATGGTGGAAAATTAGAATTAATCAGTGCTGCTGCTAGAAGTAAGTATGAACAAAAGGATTTGGCTGCTGATGGTAGTTGGATTAGTAGTAGTATTTGTCAAAAGGTATTTGCCGAGAAGGTGGCAATTCAAATTGCTGATGCTCAAAAAGATGAGAGATTTGCTAGTGAACATAGTATTTTAGCTAATGATATTCGCAGTGCAATGGCTGTACCTTTGTGGGATGAAAATAAAGTTGTTGGTGTTTTATATGCTGACGCGCATCTTTCGTCGTACCATTGGGAAGAGGCTGGAGAACAAGAATTAAGTTTTTTTTCTGCACTAGCAAATATTGTGGCATCAAGCGTTCAACGTTGGTTATTAGCTGAGAAATTAAAAAGCGAAGAAATCATTCGTCAGCGTTTAGAAAGATATCATTCACCAGCAGTTGTTCAGCAGTTAATTGAGCTTGGTGCTTTACCTGATGGACGTTTGCCACCTAAGGAATGTGAAATAAGTATTTTGTTTGCCGATATTGTCGGATTTACCGCTATTTCTGAACGTTTAACACCAACGGAAATAGCCGAAATGTTAAATAAATTGTTTGAAGAAATGCTGCAAGAGGTTTTTACCTATGGTGGCACTTTAGATAAATATATTGGTGATTGTATTATGACTTTTTTTGGCGCACCGGAACCGCAACCTGACCATGCAGATAGGGCAGTTGCCGCAGCACAAGCAATGTTAATTCGTTTGGAGAATTTGAATGCAAAGAATTTTTGGCATCAACCTTTGCAATTAAGGATTGGGATTAATAGTGGAAAAGCGGTTGTTGGTGATGTTGGCAGTTCCCAAAGGGTTGAATATACGGCTTTGGGGGCAACAATTAATCTGGCTTCGCGTTTAGAAAGTGTTTGTCCTCCAGGTGAATGTGTGGTGAGTGAAACAACTTATCAAATATTAAAGTCTAATTCGGCATTTTATGAAATGGGGGAATATCGATTTAAAGGAATCGATCGATTAGTTAAGGTTTATCAAACTAAAATGCATGGTTAATTGGTAGTGTGTGAGGGTTTTGAGATTGTTTTTTAAACGCAGAGGAACGCGGAGTATTGGTTTAATATCTACTTAATGACTCTTCGTATTTTCTATTCCTTTATGGGTTAGGGATATGGAGTCATTGTTGTGATATTTGAACTTATGGGTACTTAGGAATAAGGAAAATACTACAATTTAATTAAAGTAGCTATTCAATAAATTTTTGCTATAACCAATAAGTGTTAACTAAAAAATCGATGCTACCTTCAAGGTGTATTTTACGGGAGGTCGGGTAATGGCGATCGCGACTATCAATCCTGCTACAGGGGAATTGCTCAAATCCTTTGAGGCACTCAATGATACGGAGATTTCGACCAAATTAGATTTGGCTCAACAAGCTTTTGAAGGGTATCGTCAAACCAACTTGGAAGTGCGATCGCGTTTCCTCAATCAAGCAGCAGATATTTTGGAACAGGATAAATCTGTTTTTGCCAAAATTATGACGCTGGAAATGGGCAAAACCTATCAAAGTGCTGTTGCTGAAGTCGAAAAATGCGCTTTAGTTTGTCGCTACTATGCCGAACATGCACCCCAATTTCTCGCCGATGTACCTGTGTCTACGGATGCTAGTAATAGCTTTGTAAAATACCAACCATTGGGGATTATTCTCGCCGTTATGCCGTGGAATTTCCCATTTTGGCAAGTTTTTCGCTTTGCGGCTCCCGCACTCATGGCGGGGAATGTGGGTATATTAAAACATGCCTCGAATGTACCCCAATGTGCCCTTGCAATTGAAGAAATTTTCCTCAAAGCAGGTTTTCCCCAGGGTGTATTTCAAACATTCCTCGTTGGTGCAGCAAAGGTTGCCGATATCATCGCCGATGATAGAGTTAAAGCAGCAACCCTCACAGGTAGCGAACCTGCGGGAATGGCTCTGGCAGCAAATGCCGGAAAACAAATCAAAAAAGTCGTTCTTGAACTCGGAGGTAGTGACCCTTTTATTGTCCTCCCCAGTGCGGACATCGAAACCGCAGCTGCGATCGCAGTTAATGCCAGGTTGTTAAATAATGGACAATCCTGTATTGCTGCCAAACGCTTTATTATTGCTGAGTCGGTTGCAGATAAATTTGAAAAATTATTCTTAGAAAAATTCCAGGCATTAAAAATTGGCGATCCGATGTTACCAGAAACTAATATTGGACCCCTGGCAACACCAGATATTCTCCAAGAATTAGATGCACAGGTAAAAACTGCTGTTAATGGTGGGGGCAAAATCTTAATTGGGGGAGACATTTCCCAATTAAATATGCAACATGGTAACTTCTATCCACCCACCATACTTACAAACATATCCCCAGACAAAGACATTGCCAAAGAAGAATTTTTTGGTCCCGTGGCAATGATATTTCGCGTTCCCGACATCGACACTGCGATCGCGATCGCTAATTCTACCCCCTTTGGGTTAGGTGCGAGTGCTTGGACAACCGATATCAACGAACAACAACGGCTAATTAATGAAATCGAAGCAGGTGCTGTTTTTATTAATAGTATGGTGAAATCCGACCCCCGCTTACCTTTCGGTGGCATCAAACGTTCCGGTTATGGTCGCGAACTCAGCATACAGGGGATACATGAGTTTGTAAATGTTAAAACAGTGTGGGTTAAATGAAAATAGTTAGGAATTGAGAGTTAGGAGTTATCAATTAAGAGGTGATTATTAATTCTTCACTCCTCATTCCTTATTCCTAACCCCTAATACCATTTTAATATGAAGATGCATATAAAGAACCCCACCCCCTACCCCGTTAGCGGGGAGGGGGAGTAATGAATTAAATCTTGTTCCCTCCTCGCAAGCGGGGAGGGTATCCTACGGGAAGTCGCTCCGCGTCTATAGGGTGGGGTAAAATTCTATGCAGCTTCACAAAAAATTGGTATAACTAAAAATTTTATTTGGTGAGATACATGAATACAGCAGAATTATTAGTAAAATGTCTAGAGAATGAAGGTGTACAGTATGTTTTCGGACTCCCCGGAGAAGAAAATTTAGATGTTTTAGAAGCACTCAAACATTCCTCAATTCGATTTATTACCACCCGTCACGAACAAGGTGCTGCCTTTATGGCAGATGTTTACGGTCGTCTCACAGGTAAAGCTGGGGTGTGTCTATCTACACTTGGTCCCGGTGCGACTAACTTAATGACAGGGGTTGCTGATGCGAACCTAGATGGTGCGCCATTAGTAGCAATTACCGGACAAGTGGGAACAGACCGGATGCATATCGAATCCCATCAATACCTGGACTTAGTAGCAATGTTTTCCCCTGTGACTAAGTGGAGTAAACAAATTGTCCGACCGAGCATTACACCCGAATTAGTACGCAAAGCCTTTAAGCGATCGCAATCGGAAAAACCTGGTGCAGTTCACATCGACTTACCAGAAAATATCGCCGCAATGCCTGTCGAAGGGCAACCGCTACGCATTGACAAACCAGAAAAAAGCTTTGCCTCATTTGCCAGTATTCGCGCTGCTGCGGGGGTAATTTCCCAAGCGACAAACCCGATTATCTTGGTTGGTAATGGGGCAATTCGCGCCCAAGCTAGCGATGCTGTCACCCAATTTGCCACCCAATTAAATATCCCCACTGCCAATACTTTCATGGGCAAAGGTGTAATTCCCTATACCCATCCCCTAGCACTTTGGGCTGTCGGTTTGCAACAACGGGACTTTGTAAGCTGCGGTTTTGATAACACCGACTTAGTAATTGCGATCGGTTACGATTTAATCGAATTTTCGCCGAAAAAGTGGAATAAAGAGGGTAATATTCCTATTATTCATATTGCGGCTAGTCCTGCTGAAATTGACAGCAGTTATATACCCACAGTCGAAGTCGTTGGGGATATTTCAGATTCCTTATTTGAAATATTGAAAGTCGCTGACAGAAAAGGAAAACCCGAACCCTATGCCATTAGTCTGCGGGCAAATATTCGTTCCAACTACGAAGAATATTCTAAAGACGATGAATTCCCAATTAAACCGCAAAAGCTGATTTACGACTTACGGCAAGTTATGGGACCAGATGATATTGTTATATCTGATGTTGGGGCACATAAAATGTGGATTGCCCGACACTATCATTGCAATAGCCCAAATACTTGTATAATTTCCAATGGATTTGCAGCGATGGGAATTGCCATACCTGGAGCTTTAGCTGCGAAATTAGTCCATCCTAATCGTAAAGTTGTAGCGGTAACGGGGGATGGTGGTTTTATGATGAACTGCCAGGAGTTGGAGACTGCATTGAGGGTAGGAACTCCATTTGTGACGCTAGTATTTAATGATGGTGGTTATGGCTTAATTGAGTGGAAGCAAGAAAATCATTTTGGTAAAGGGAACTCATCGTTTGTACACTTCAATAATCCTGACTTCGTTAAATTTGCTGAGAGCATGGGTTTAAAAGGATATAAAGTTAATTCTGCTGCCGAGTTAATTCCCGTTCTTAAAGAAGCATTAAATCAAGATGTTCCTACGGTGATTGATTGTCCTGTCGATTATCGCGAGAATTGGCGATTTTCCCAGAAAGCAGGTGAGTTGAATTGTGCGGTGTAGATAGTAGATATTTCCGGAAATATGTAGAGACGTAGCAATGCTACATCTCTACAAAGGTTCTGGGTAAAGAAGTGTTTTGTAAGGAGTGTGACCCCTGATTTGCCTCGTCTCGGCATGACTGTAGCCTGGGCAAACAAGTAATGGAAAAACATGGAGCGTACTGAACTGGCTTGTGATGCTTACTGAGGGAACACGAAAAAATAAATTCTCCACAATTGTAGGGGTGGGGTTCTTTTATTTGGGTTAATCTGAGTACTTGTGTGTACACCGTAGGTTGAATGGGGGGGAACCCGTCAATAAATTTGCTTTGCATAATTCTGATGAATTATCTCACGCAGAGGCGCAGAGAGGATAAGGAATGAGGATTTAATAACCTACAACTTTCGATTTGATTTGGAATGTTGCGTTACGCTGCGCTAACACACCCTACTTTTGATACTTTTGCACTTTATTTAATCCGCGTTCCTAAGGGGTTTGAGATTTCAAGACATCAAATTTCATCCGATGATATGGCTAACGCCAAGCTGCGCTAACAGTAACGCCTATGATTTCAGTAATCCGGAAAAAAGAAAAAAAGAAAAAAAGATTTTATACAAATTTATTTTTCTATTTAACGTGTATACACGTACTCTAATTAAACATACTCAGATTATTAGCGTGGATATTAGGTTGAATTCACTATATCTTCACGTATAGATAAGGTTTTGTTTATGATTTCTATACGTAAATATCATAGATTAATTTTATACTGGTCTTAACCTGGAAATTATACATTTTAAAGATAATGTTCATTGATAGCCGTAATTTACCAAAAGACGAAGTTATTCAAACAGAAGTATGCATTATTGGTGGTGGACCAGCAGGAATTACATTAGCAAGAGAGTTTATTGGGCAAGACTTTCGAGTTTGCTTATTAGAAAGTGGTGGATTGGAATTTGATGAAAAGACCCAATCTCTGAGTGATGGAAAAACAGTTGGCGATCGCTTTGCAAACTTGCGAGATATGCGTCACCGTCAATTTGGTGGACATGCAAATGCCTGGAACGTTAGAATATATCACAATGAACAGCGACTTGGCGTTAGATATATGCCATTTGATGAAGTGGATTTTGAAAAGCGCGATTGCCTGCCACATAGTGGTTGGTGTTTGAGTCGATCGGAACTGAATCCCTTCTATAAACGTGCCCATACAGTTTGTCAACTTGGTGATTTTGCTTACGATGCCGATAGCTGGTCAGATAATACATCTCCTCGATTACCCTTCACAAGCGACCGTATAACGACTGAAATGTTCCAGTTTGGTCCCCGTGATATTTACACTAATGAATATCGCCAGGAAATCAATCAGTCTCCAAATATTACGACCTATCTGAATGCAAATGTGGTCGAGATTGAAACTGACGCAACAGCCCAGAATACTGAGCGTGTTCATGTTGCTTGTCTGAATGGGAACAGATTTTCAGTTGTTGCCAAAATCTTTATCCTTGCCACAAATGGGATCGAAAATGCCCGTCTGTTACTCCTATCTAACCGCGTTCAAAAGAATGGATTAGGCAATCAGAATGATGTTGTCGGTAGATTCTTTATGGATCATCCGCTTGTTCGCTCTGGGATGTTCTTTCCGGAAAATCCAGAAATATTTAATTCAACAAGTCTATATGACCTCCGTCAGGTAAATAAGATACCAGTGATGGGGAAACTAAAACTAAGCGAAGAAGTTATCCGACGCGAACAACTGCTAAACATGAGTTTTATCCTGTTCCCCAGAGATGAAGACTATCGTTCTGTAGCAAAAAGTTCGATGAAAACTTTATTCAAGTCACTGCGTTCGGGAAAACTTCCGGAGAAAGCTTTTCACCACTTTAGTAATGTAGTTACAAAGGCTGATAAACTTGCGATTGATTGGTACAAGTATCACCTCAAAAAAGAACCTTGCTTTCCTGATTTGGCTTTTGGAGGATGGTCGAATATGACAGGAAACAAGCGCAGATATGTTAAATTTGAAGTCATGAGCCAAACTGAACAAGCTCCAAACCCCGATAACCGGGTTATCCTGGGTCAAAAACTTGATTTGCTTGGTTGTCCTCAAGCACAGTTAAATTTCCGTTGGAATCAAATAGATACTGATAGTATCAAGCGATCGCAACTAATCTTGAAAGAGGAAATTGCTCGTGCTGGGTTAGGACACTTAGAGATTGAACGGAATGGAGAGCTTCCAGATGTGACAAACCCTAGTACCCATCACAACATGGGAACAACCCGTATGCATGATGATCCAAAACAAGGAGTTGTTGATATCAATTGCCAAGTTCATGGAAATTCAAATTTATTCATTGTCGGAGGTTCTGTTTTCCCCACAGGAGGATATGCAAATCCAACCCTAACAGTTATTGCTTTAGCACTCCGGTTAGCGGATCGAGTAAAAACTCAGTTTTCGGCTCCTTCTCGGCAACTACAGGCATCTTCCCTCAGTGAAGTACATCTGTAATACCCAGATTGTTAGAAGCGGTTAAAGTGATAGAGAAAGTTAAGTTTGCTTATCTATGTCAATTAGTTTACTTATTGTTATTCTTCTTGCCTTTTACCTCGCTTTTAACTTGGGTGCCAATGATGTTGCGAATGCAATGGGAACTTCCGTTGGTTCCAAAGCGGTGACATTGAAACAAGCTTTAATTATTGCAGGGATATTAGAATTTACAGGTGCAGTCTTATTTGGACATGAAGTTACAGAAACATTAGCCACAAATATTATTAATCCCGCATTATTTAGCAATGCACCGCAATTACTGCTAATGGGAATGGTTTCGGTGTTGATAGCTTGTGGATTGTGGTTGCAAATTGCGACTTTGCGGGGTTTACCAGTTTCATCTTCCCATGCTGTTGTTGGCGCGATCGCAGGATTTAGCTGGGTAGCTTTGGGTATAAATGCGATCGCTTGGTCATCTATTGGTTTAATTACGCTGGGATGGATTATTACACCATTAATTAGTGGTGCGATCGCAGCTTTATTTTATAGTCAAATTCAACGTTGGATTTTAAAGCAGGAAAATCAAGTTGCACAATTAAATGAATGGATACCTTGGTTAAGTACAGCATTAATTGGTATTTTTGGTGTACTTGTTTTGCCAACTTTGACCCATCCCATTACGGAATTATTAATTGCAAAAACTGGTTTAATTATACCAGCCCATGATATTAGTTTATTAACGGGTGGTTTTGCTGTATTTGGACTAACTATTTATAGCTGGAGACAATTGGCAGTAGGGGAAAAAAGTAAGCAATCAATCGAAAAAGTCTTTGGAAAATATCAATTACTGAGTGCTTGTTTTGTCGCATTTGCACATGGTTCCAATGATGTCGGCAATGCGATCGCGCCTTTGGCAACTATTACCTATATTATCAAAAATCACGTTGTACCTGTTGGTGAGATTGATATCCCCCTATGGATTTTGGTTCTTGGTGCTGGGGGTATTGTTACAGGTTTGGCGGTTTTGGGTAAAAAGGTGATTGCGACGATTGGTGAAAATATTATTTCTTTGCAACCAAGTAGTGGTTTTTGTGCCGAACTTGCCACAGCAACTACGATTTTGATTGCATCACGTTTTGGTTTGCCTGTTTCTACTTCTCATGCACTCGTTGGTAGTGTGGTAGGGATTGGTTTGGTACAAGATTTAAAGTCGGTAAAATTTGCCACTTTGAAGAATATTGCTATTGCTTGGGTGGTTACTGTTCCTGTGAGTGCGGGTTTGAGTGCAATTATTTTTCAAGTCTTGAAATTTGTATTTGGTATATGAATCAGAGACAAAATCTTACGTCTGTTCTATGAAAGCAAACTCAAACTTTACCAGTGTTTAGGAATACAAGAATATTGGGTTGTGGATGTCAATGCTTTCATTCTGACAAAAAACACAAGTAATATTATTGAACAATCCGTGCTATTAATTCTACTCTAAACGGCTAATAATTAAACTTTTACCATCAGCACAAAATTGCAAATATTCTCTGCGTAGCTTTGCGCTTCTCTCTGCGAACCTCTGCGTTTAAAAGCCAAACTCCAAGCCATTTTTAGTATTAAGAGTGAACTACTCAGACTTACCTACGGAACCGAGTCTGAGCTTCCCAATTCATCGGGAATAGCCTCTAAAAATTCGTAGTTTTTTTTTGGTCTGACATTCCCTCCAAGGGCAGGAGTCCTGGTTCCCAAGACCCAAATTTTTCTCTTGCGACATATACCTATTAGCTTGGTTTTCGCTGTCTTGAAAAGTTTTGTGGAAGGAGACCTTCTCCGCAAACTTTTCGCTTGCGGCATTGATGGTCAAGGCATTATATATCCTATCAGAAATTTTTGGGGATTCGTCATACATCCAGAATTTGTTTTTACTGTGTAAAAAAAATCAATTCCAGATGTAATCCTTATTCCCCGCTCACAATACCTACCATTAGAGTACATTGAAGGTGGGGAATAGGAACGACTCGTTAAATCAATTACCTCGTCCATCAATCAAACCATTAGCAATACGTTCAGCTTCATTAATAGGAATCGCAAAACCCAAACCTTGGGCACCTTGAATAATTGCCGTATTCATCCCAATCACTTGTCCCCGTTGGTTTAATAAAGGTCCCCCAGAATTACCAGGATTAATTGCAGCATCGGTTTGAATAAAACTTGCTGTTTGAGTTCCCCCTGCACCTAGGGAACGACCCGATCGTCCAGTACCACTAATAATCCCCACCGTAACCGAATTATCTAAACCCAGTGGACTACCAATCGCGATCGCCCATTCTCCAGGTCTAAGTCTATCAGAATTTCCAATACTTACGGTGGGTAAATTTCCCTCTCGAACCCTCACAACGGCAACATCCATACTTCTATCTTCACCCAATACCCTACCAGCAATTCGGCGACCATTTTTTAAAGTCACTGTCACCCGATCTGCACCATCAACTACATGGGCATTGGTGAGAATTAAACCACTTGCACTAATAATAAATCCCGAACCCGTTCCCCGTGCCACACGACGACTAAAATCACCATCAGAACTATCTATTGTACGGCTTGAGTCAATTCTCACCACCGCAGGACCAGTTCGTTCCACTGCATTGGCGATAAAATTATTATCAAGATTACGCCTATTACCCCGAACTGATGGTGATTCCGTGGTGGGGATATCCGAAGTAATTCCCCTACTGGGCACTGTTTGCGTACTCGCAATAAGTGCGATCGCGCCGATTGATATCAGAGCAATAATAACAAGAGGATTTTTAAAAGATAGGTTCGCAGACATTGTTAAGCATGGTTAATGGTCAGAGGCAATGATTAATGGTTAATGGCGCACATTTATCTATTGGCTAACCACGAACCATTAACAAGAACCATTACCTATTAACTATTAACCAATAATCAATAACTATAAACTGTTAACCATTAACGAATTTACCCTCAAACCAACGCTTGATGGTGTTTGGGCTATTTTATCAAAGTTGTACCGTTACACAAAAAAATAATATAAACCACAGCGAATTTGTCAAGCTGTAGTTCTTTGGGCAAAACGCAGCTTCGATCTGGGTATTCCTCTGGTTTAAGCTAAAAAGTACTTAAATAATAAATTAAGGCAGGCAGGGATGCCCACCCCACAAGAAGTATAATAATTTAGATTATATGATTTAAATGCGAAACAGCTTATCAAGTTTTATTTGATGCTGGATATATTCGTTAGAGACAAAATTAGAAACAATACCTCGTCTGTTTAAGGCTGGGTTGAGCATAGAAAAAATTGCAGAAGCACTTGAGCTAGATATTGATATTGTGCGTAAAGTTACTAATAAGCAAAACTAATAAGAAAACTGCGATCGCACTTCTAAACCAATCCTTGCAAAAATAGCGATCGCATTCCCAAAGCAACCTTAATCAAAACTGCAATACTAACTTTCTTTTGAAAGGCATATTTATCATAAGCTAACAACAGATGCTTACAGTGGTGAATTTTTGAGCAATGAAAACGGACACAATTTTTTATACTCTTTTACAAAATCTTCCCAGCGTTTTATTTGAACTGTTAGAACAATCTCCAACACTGGCTTTACGCTATGATTTTTCTTCTGTAGAAGTTAAGGAACTAGCACGACGTATTGATGGAGTGTTTTTACCTAAAGCTGACTTTCTAGAGGAACCAATTTATTTTGTCGAGGTACAGTTTCAGCCAGATGAGGATTTATATTGGAGATTAATTACTGAAGCTGCTGTTTATTTAAATCAGTATAAACCACAGCGAACTTGTCAAGCCGTTGTTCTATGGGCAAAACGCAGCTTCGATCCGGGTATTCCTCTGGTTTATCAAACTTTGTTTGATGCTGGATATATTCGTATAATTTATTTAGATGAGTTAGCTGAAGATTCTGCTTCTTCGATCGGTTTAGGAATTATCAAGCTGGTAGTTGCATCTGAAGCTGAAGCAGAACAACAAGCAAGAAACTTGATAAATCGAGTACAACAAGCAGATACAGCAAACCGTCGCAACCTTCTAGAATTAGTAGAAAGGATGCTAGTTTACAAATTCTCTTCCTATAGTCGTCAGGAGTTAGAAGCAATGTTTGGTTTAAGTGAATGGAAGCAAACCCGTTTTTATCAAGAAGTGAGGGAAGAAACAAGGCAAGAATTGAAGGAAGAAGTTAAGGAAGAAGTTAAGGAAGAGACAAAATTGGAAACAATACCTCGTCTGTTTAAGGCTGGGTTGAGCATAGAAAAAATTGCAGAAGCACTTGAGCTAGATATTGATATTGTGCGTAAAGTTACTAATAAGCAAAACTAATAAGAAAACTGCGATCGCATCTCTAAACCAACCCTTACAAAATCGCATCTCCAAACAAACCTAACCCAGATAGCTATCGCATTCCCAAACCAAACCCTACCAAAGCGCGAACTGACTAGTCAGCGCTTCGCTATCGCACTTTCGTTCCAAAAGCTTCGCGCTATTTCACTCATTGGTTAGCTCATCACTATCATCAGAAGAAATATCATCATTGATGATGTCATTTTCAGCAGGTTGAATTGCAGCAATAACCTGTCTAATAATCTTTGGATGTAATATTTTGCCGGGATGAAAAGGAATCACAACTCTAATTTCTGCTAGACGGTAAACTCTATGACTACCTTTACTTCTAATTTGAATAAAACCTGCATCTAATAATAATTTTTCTGCTTCTTTTGCGGTAATTCGAGGTAGCTTAGGCAACCTTTACCTCCAAAGTCATAGTAAATATTTCTTTATTTTGAAGTGCCTGCTTCTCAGATTTCGATAGTGTTTCTAGGTAAAGTTCGACAGCTTCTTGAATATTCTCTCGAACTTCTTCTAATGAGTCTCCTTGAGTTTGACATCCCGGCAGTTCTGGACAATAAGCATAGTAGCCATCTTCATCTTTCTCGATAATAATACTTACTTTGTAAGGCATATACACTATCTCCTACTATATAGAAATATTATCATAGCTTCTATTAAGTCAGTTCAGACCTGCGAACTGCAAGCCAGCGCTTCGTGATCGCACTATCAAACCAACCCCAGTCAAATCGCACTCTTAAACCAACCCCTACCAAAGCGCGATCGCACTCCCAAATTAACCCTCACTCAAAAGCGCTCGCACTCTCAAACTTGCACAAAAAGGCGATCGCATACTCAAACCCGCACTAAGCGAATACGCGATCGCATTCTCAAACCAACCTAACCCAAACCGCGATAAGCGGAGCTTAATGCCAAAGGCATATCGCACTCCCAAACCGTCACCAACCAAAAATAGCGATCGCATGTGTATATCATTTGGAAATGGTATATTGGTAATATCATAAAGGGTCATTTGATTTAATCAGCATGGAAAGTCAAGAACTCAAAGCCCTGATCAAAGAAACAATGCGTGAAGTGCTACAGGAAGAAAGACTTCACCTGTGTCAAATTTTAGTACCTTATGTCAGTGATGAGGAGCAAAGCGAACTGGAGCAGGATTTTGGCTCCCCTTTTGATGATGCGGATGAGGAAGTGATCGACATGACGGATTGGGTAAAAAATGGCAATCAGATTTCGCAAAAAAGCGATTAAATTTTTGGAAAAAGCCAATCCCGAAGATGTGGAAAATATCCGTGAGCAAATAAATCAAATTGCGATCGCTGTTGAAGAGTTGGGTGTTATTCCCTTCACAGAATTGGATATCAAAAAGATGAAGGGTGATTGGGAAGGTTTTTACAGGTTGCGTATAGGCAAAAATAGAGTAATTTTTACACTTGATAGCGATTCTAGGGATATTGAAGTTTACGTAATTGGTGCAAGGGGAGATGTTTACAAGTAAAACTCTTCTTCGGTGTTGCAATTATAACTGAGTGTAGGATGTAATATTTCGCAAGAATCCTCTTTGACAACCACTTTTTGATCATTTTGAGAGTGCGATCGCACTCTCAAACCAACCTAACCCAGATACCGATCGCACTCTTAAACCAGCACTAATCAAAGCGCGATCGCATACTCAAACAAACACCTACAAAACAGCGATCGCACTCCCAAATCAACCTAACCCAGATAGCGATCGCATCTCTAAACCAACCCTTACAAAACAGCGATCGCATACTCAAACCAACACCTACCAAAATGCGATCGCACTATCAAACCAACCCTCACAAAATCGCAATCCCAAACCAACCCCAGTCAAATCGCACTCTTAAACCAACCCCTACCAAAGCGCGATCGCATACTCAAACCAACCCTCACTGAAAGCGCGATCGCATTCCTCAATCAACCTATACCCAGACAGCGAACGACTTTCGTCGCGCTTCGCTATCGCATACTCAAACCAACCCTAACAAAATCGCATTCTCAAAACAACCTAACCCAAACAGCGAACGACTTTCGTCGCGCAAGCTTCGCATTCACAAACCGACACCTACTAAAACAGCGAACTGACAAAAGCCATTCTGGCATCCAAGAAACAGCGCTTCGCTATCGCATACTCAAACCAACCTAACAAAATCGCATACTCAAACCAGCTTAACCCAGATAGCGATCGCTTCGATAAAATAATTTTTATCAATCATCTTCTAAAATAGCCTCAATATCTCGCGCGCTATGAATAACTCGGATAATTTCAACATCCAAATCAGAAGCACGATAAAAAATTAGATATTTCTTAAATCCCTTTATTGCTTGTTGTCGAATACCCATTAGATTGGGATTATAAAAATTACAAGACTTTCCCATTCCTGGCATTTTACCAAGCTGTTGAAAAGTTTCTTCTGCTGCTACCAGAAATTTATCTGAAGCATCCAAGTTATCTTCTGCAATGTAAGTCGCTAAATCAATTAAATCGCGGATAACTTGAGGATGTTTATTTATCCTAAGCATTAACTTTTATTTTGATCCTTTGCGCTTCTCTATTTTTTGATGTACTGATTGACGTATATCTTCCCAATCTTGAGGTGTCATTTCACTCTTGATTCCAGAATTTAAACCTTCCAAAAGCATTGCTTCTAAATGTTCGTTAGCTTTGCGTTTTTGGTCTTGACGTACTAACTCGCGGAAATATTCGCTAGCACTACTGTAACCGGAGGTTTTGACCTGTTCTTCTATATAGTCCCGCATTGTGTCGGGTAGGGAGATATTCATGCTTTTCATTATTGCAGTACCTTAGTTTGACTACATTCATAAGTATGGCAATTTTTGTCATTTATTGCCATATTATAGTATAGCGCTTATTTTTAAGCTGCCGTTGGAATTCTTTGCAAGTAAACGACCGCGATCGCATTCCAAAACCAGCCTAACCCAGACAGTGATCGCATTCTCAAACCAACCCTTACCAAAGCGTGATCGCACTCTCAAATCAGCACCAACCCTCACTCAAACAGCGATCGCACTTCCAAAGCAACCCTAACAACAAATGCAATCGCACTCTTAAACCATCACGAAATCAAATGCGATCGCACTGTATCAAAAATGCGAGATGCTTAATTATTTTTAGAATTTAAGTAGAACTACTCAGGTTTATCTTTAAGAATTTAATGTAGAAAAAGATATTAGCTCAGAGATAAATATAAATTTTTAATAATTAATCAATATTTTTGTCAGATAAATAAAAAATTACTATTAACTCATACAACTCATAAAAATCATAAAAATTATGACTACTGCACAACCTAATTTATTACAACTTGCCAAACAAGGTGATTCAAAAGCAATCGCTGCCTTGATGAATCTAACTCTACAGCCAAAAGGCATTACAGCCAAAGTTGCACTAAAAGATTGTTACTTACAAGTTATGCTGGAATCTACTCAAATTCCGGATCAAACGACTTTAGTTACATTTGTTAGTCAAGGAATTACAAGTCTGGAATCTGTATATATTGAGAGAGTGAAAATTTATGGAAAATGTTTAGGTGAAGAGTTTCCTGCTTGGAATCAAGAGTTTGAAATTGCTGGAAAAAAAAAGCAAGAAAATATTTTTACGTTTGAAGCAAATGACACAGATAAAAAGCGACTAAAAACTCAATTTGCACAAGATGTTCTCGAACAATTTATGAATTTGAAAGCGAGAACATCTATCGGTATTAATTATAATGATTTACCACCCATTTTAGGGGCAGCAAAACTTGCAGTTCAAAAATTTGAACGTTCTCCAGATAACCAAGTATCTTCTTATTTAACTGAGTTAATTATGAAAATAATGCTTTAAACCTCGTCCATTTTGAAAGCTGGAGTTTTGTATAAGGGCTTATAATTTGGTTATAGCTTGAGTTATAAGGTTTACCCTAATTACAAAAAACTACGGTTCTCAACGTAGACGTGGTTTATTATGAATATTCCCTGGATTGTCTTGGTAAAAAATTCAAACGCTCTAGTGTTGCTAACGCCGTTTTTATTGGTCTTGGTACACTAACAGGAGTAGCTGAAGGAGAACCTCTTGGTCGTTTCATGGCAAGTGAATTTCCTCATGTTGAAAAATCTTTTATTCATGGCTTATATGAATTTGATGTTGTACTTTCGGCACTTTGGCTAAAAGCAGGAGAACTAACAGATGAGTTGCATGATATTTTGAATAATCATATCGATTTAGAAACGTTAGATTTAAAACAAAAAAATATCTCACCTCAACTCTCTACGTCTTATCAAGAACTAGAAAATTATTCAATACCAAAACAAACCACAAGCTCACCGGAAGTTGGGAAAAATTTACCGATAGTACAAGATTCAAGTAAAAATAAAAAAATAACTTTTTCATCTGAATCTGAAAGTCTTTATATAGCAAACCAAAAACGGGTTTATGCTGGATTTTGTGCAATTTTTCTGGGAGTATTTGGCATCCACAAGTTTATTTTAGGCTATAATAAAGAAGGCATTATCATGCTTTGTGTCACCTTGTTTTCTGGCGGTTCTCTCGCTTCAATTGTAGGGATTGTTGGCATTGTGGAAGGTATTATTTACTTAACAAAGTCAGAGAAAGAATTTTTAAAAATATATATCAATTCTAAAAAAGCCTGGTTCTAATAAGTACGAACTGTCGAAAAATGCAGGGGTATAGTAAACGCTATATCCCTGCATAATCTAACTATTTAATTAGTACACAAATTAGATTTAAGTTCCCGAAGTCCAAGAATTGCTGTAATTGATTTGGTCTTGAGTCAAAGTATCAACAGTAATACCCATTGCTTGCAATTTCAAACGCGCAATTTCCTTATCTACATCCGCAGGAATCGAGTGGATACCAGCAGCTAATTTACCTTTGTTCTTAACTAGGAACTCTGCACCCATCGCTTGGTTTGCAAAGCTCATATCCATAACTGCGCTGGGGTGTCCCTCTGCCGCAGCTAGGTTGATCAAACGACCTTCACCTAGTACAACTACTGACTTACCACTCTTGAGTTTATACTCTTGGGTGAAAGGACGAACGTCTTTAACTTCTGATGCTTTGCTAGCAAGTGACTTGAGGTCAATTTCAATGTCGAAGTGACCAGAGTTACAAACCATTGCGCCATCTTTCATCACGTCGAAGTGTTCGCTACGGATAACGTGTTTGTTACCTGTAACGGTAATAAATATGTCGCCAAGTGCTGCTGCTTGTGCCATTGGCATGACGCGGAAGCCATCCATGACTGCTTCGATTCCCTTCACGGGGTCGATTTCAGTAACGATGACGCTTGCACCCATGCCGGATGCGCGTTGTGCTGTACCTTTACCGCACCAGCCGTAACCTGCTACTACTACTGTTTTACCAGCGAGGAGGACGTTGGTGGCACGGATAATACCGTCGAGGGTGGATTGTCCAGTACCGTAACGGTTATCGAAGAAATGCTTTGTGTCTGCGTCGTTGACGTTCATTGCGGGGAATGTCAACACACCATCTTTTAACATCGCTTGTAAGCGAACAATACCTGTGGTGGTTTCTTCAGTTGTACCAATCAGGTCAGCGATTTGATGGGGACGTTGTTGAATTAATGTTGCCACTACGTCACAACCGTCGTCAACAATGATATTAGGACGGTGGTCTAAGGCGATTTGGACGTGACGGGTGTAGGTTGCTTCATCTTCACCTTTGATGGCGAAAACGGGAATACCGTAGTCTACTACTAAACTTGCAGCTACGTCATCCTGTGTGGATAGGGGATTACTAGCAATCAAAATTGCATCTGCACCACCAGCTTTAAGAGCGATCGCAAGATGGGCAGTCTCAGTAGTAACGTGGCAACAAGCAGAAATCTTGATACCAGCAAATGGTTTTTCTTTTTCAAAGCGATCGCGTATCTGTTTAAGAACTGGCATTTCGCGTCCAGCCCACTCGATGCGCTGTCTTCCCAAGGGAGCGAGGGCGAGGTCTTTAACCTCGTGCTTTAATCGGGGAGATGTTGCAGTCATTCAATTTTCCTCGTTGAAAGTTAAAAGCGTAATTATTTACGCACTCTACTAGGGTAGACCACGACTGCCTAAATAGCACAATTTTTCTGTCATTTAGTTTGCGGTATGCCGACCGCTTATCGCGATTCCTGAGCTAGATTCCCTGTTTAAATACTCTTATATCGATGACTTTATCTGTTTTTTTGCCATATCTTCAGCATCAAAGTATCTCAAAGCGTTAATAACTTTATCAAAACTTAATAATTCAGTCTCCAGAATTAAGCTCTTTATACAAAAACTTAATATTTATCAAAATTCCTAAATCTTTTCTTCCAACTCCTACATATATAGTAAATTTGTACTATAATATAGAGGTAGGTTCTAAAAAGCCAAGTTCGGTTAAACAGCTTGAATAGAGCCTAGAAAAGAAGATTGATGCGAGGGTAAGTACAAATGATGAAGCACTACATTCTCAGCTTGAATCCCACTGCTAAACACGAATGGGATAGATGTATATTACGTGACCCATTGACTGCGAAGCGTCCGGATATTGCCAAGATGGTTGCGGATGCGGTTGGTTCGGATGGTGGCAGTTATTTGGTTAGCGTCAATATTGAAATTAAGGTGTTAGAGGAAGCGGCAGCACCTCACGTAGAACAATTGACTCTCAGTGTTGCTGATGTAAGCGAGAAACAACACTTACGAGAAGCAGCTTAGGGAAAAGTTCGTCAAAACGTTTATTGTACCAATTGCGATCGCGTTGGCGAAGCCTGTGCTTTGCACTTAGCGGCATCCTTGATGCATCACGAAACCTTTCCTCATACACGTAATCCTCATTTGCGATCGCATCTCATTATCAATACAGGGAAACATTTCTCACTATTTAACGTGTACTGCGAATGCATTAAAGATTGACTAATATAGAACCCCTCTCCAACCTCTCCCCTTATTAAGGGGAGAGGCTTAAGAATCTCAGTTTTTGTTTAAGAAAAAGTAGAATTTTCAACCGTTATTAGTATATCTACTATGATGCAACTCAGTCATTATCCATCTGTTATTATTCAAGCTGCACAAAGAGTAAACGAAATTGATTCCCAGTTGATGGCAGTACAGCAACAAGTTCATCGATTTGAGGGGAATGCAGATAAGATTGCGGCATTTGAAATGGACTTGAAAAACGATGCACAGCGTAAAGCACGACGGTTTGAAGTTTTGCTGGTGAATCAAGAATACCAAAAATCTGTGGATACTCAAATACAATTAATTACAGAGAAAGCAAATGCGATCGCGCATTTGGAATATTTGCGGAATCAATTTAGTGTTGCCAAGTTGGAAGCAAGGTTAAATATCGCGCAACAACTGACTGATTTTGAATCACGGGAATTAGTTGGGTTATAATTTTTTGTTTTGAGTAGTTTACATAATTATCAATCGTATCATTCGTAGGGGCTGGGTATCCCCGCCCCTTATTTATTGATGTTCTCAGGTAAAATAAGGCTTATAAAATAATGGGGATTTATAATTAATCTAGTACAATTAATCTGGTAAATTGAACTAATTACTTGTAAGCGTAGGAATGGAACAAAATCTATGACAATTGCACAAGAGCAGCGCTATTACTCACCTGAAGAGTATTTAGAAAACGAGGTAAATTCTCAAGAACGCAACGACTACATGGATGGTAGGATTATTCTCATGGCAGGTGGAACACCAAATCACAATCAGATTGCTGGTAATTTTTATGCAAACCTTAATTTTGCCCTGAAGCGTCAACCATTTCGCGTATTTGTCACAGACCAAAGATTATGGATTCCTGACAAGAAAGTTTACACGTATCCTGATGTAATGGTAGTTGCAAAACCGCTCGAATTACAAGAAGGACGTAGAGATACAATTGTTAATCCTGTTATGGTTGCTGAAGTATTATCAAACTCGACAAAAAGCAATGACAGGGATGAAAAATTTGCTGCTTATAGGACTATTTCAACTTTTAAAGAATATGTTTTAATTGACCAATATACAATGCATGTGGAGCAGTATTCTAAAACTGATAATAATAAGTGGATTTTTTCAGAATACGAAGATGGGAATGAAACAATTTCGCTAACATCAGTTCCCTTTGAAATTTTGTTAGCTGATATTTACGATAATGTTGATTTTGGGATTGAGGATTAGATATCTAATTAAACATTTACTAAACGACGTAACAATTCAGCAATTTGTCTATTAATAACTTCAACATCAAACCGTGCGATCGCACCTAATTTTGCATTCTTGGCTAATATCTCTGTTTTATCTATTTCTGTCACACATCGAGCAATAACTTCCCCTAATTCCTGGGGTTGATTTGGTGTCACCAAAAAACCATTGATACCATCTTCTACTATTTCCGTCGCACCACCTGCTTTTGCTGCAATTACAGGTTTTCCACATAACATCCCCTCGACTATGACTCTACCAAATGGTTCTGCTGCGATGGATGTGTGGGCAATTAAATCGCAAGCTGACATTAATTGGGGGATATCGGAACGAAAGCCGAGAAATTTGACGCGATTTTCTAGTCTTAAATTTGCAACTTGTTGATGTAATTTTAGGATGTAATCTTGTTCCCCAAATAATGCATCTCCCACTAATATGACTGTGGCATTTTCGGGAGTTTTTGCCAGTGATTCTATTAATATATGTTGTCCTTTCCAGGGAGAAAGACGGCTAAAATGTCCGATGATAAACTTATCTTCTAGTCCTAATTCTTGACGAATTTGTTTGATTTTATCCTCACTAATTTGATATAACTTTGAGTCAAAGCCATTATAAGCAACCTCGACAAGATTTGCTTTTCCACCAGCTTCAATAAAAGCGGTTTTACTAGCTTGAGAATTGGCAATTATTAATGAAGCACGGTTAGCGAGATTAACTGCGATCGCACGATTTATTTTACTGAAGTGTTCGGCTGAGAGAATGTCGTGTAAATGGTAAACTAATGGACGACGACTGAGAAAGCTTGCTAATGCTCCGACTACTAAGGCTTTTTGTGTATTCGCATAAATTAAATCGTATTCACGGGCTATTTTAGCGACTTTGGTAATTAGGGGAATAAGTTGGGTTAAACTTGCTAATCCTTGGGTTAAACTGCTTTCTTTACGAACTTGAATTTCTTGGTTTGTGAGAATTTGCACAGGAATTTGATTTTGTTCGAGTAAGTTACGAAATGAACCATCTGCGAACAAACCAACTAAGCAATTATCACGATAAGGTTTCGCAATATCAATTAAACATAATTCAGCACCACCAGGTTTTCCACTTTGATCTAAAAATAGAATTTTCATGCTCTAAAAATTATTTTAATTGGAATAGTAATAATAAACTATGTTAGGAAGGTAGAATTAGCGCTTCCAGCTATGATAACAGGAACTGCTAGTTTTTAGGAGATGCGATCGCAAGGTATGGAATACTCCATCAAATAAGCTGATTAATTTCATCTATACACCTGATTTCTCGGCTTTAAGGAACTTCCAGAAAATAAAACAACCCAATATCAATCATATCATTCGTAGGGGCTGGTTATCCCCCGTTCCTTCTATATTAGGATAGTTCATTTTTTCGTGTTACCTGATTCTACAGATATTCAAAGCGTTAATCGAGAAATCAGGGATATTTTATCTAATTGTTTTAGATGAAGTTGAGAATTTGAGATACTAAATTAGTCACAGTTTTAATGCCATTGAGGATAGCTACATCATTTTCTAAACTTTGGAGTTCACTATCTAAGTTGTTTAGAGCTTTTTGCAATTGTGGTTCAAGTTGTTGTAATTTTGTGGCAATATTTTCTAAAATTGCATTTTGAATTTTTGCAATTTGTGTAGAGTAATTGAGTCTAAATTTCACAAAATTAGCTTTTACGATCGGGTTTGTACTATTGTTAAATTTTGCCTGAGTTTCTGGTGCGTGGAGTTGTTCTTCTATCTCAAGCATTCTTGGAAGTAATTCTTGTTTAAGTTGTTCTACTGATACTAATTGTGTAGTTGTGTGAGCCATGATGTTGTTTGTCCTAATTAGTTAAAATGATTGGTTGATTTACTTGATGAGAGAATGTTGGCAAATTTATTTGCTAGATTGGACGTTGGTAAATGCAATAAAGGTATTGACATTTTTGACAAAATCATTGAGATTTGTTTTACTTGTTTTACCAGTTAAAAATGCTTGATATACTTCTTTGAATTCTCCCAGTGTTTCACTAGCTTTTTTAAATTCAAAGCTTTTTTTCTGCATTGATAAAACTTCCTGACGCATATCAATCCATTCTTTTTTATTAGAAATTGCTTTTGCATCAACTAAAGGTTCAATAACTAGTCTATATTCTTCAGCATTTTTGATAGTTTTAATATCACTTGTAATGTCTATACTCAGTGCTTTGAGCATTTCTTGTTGAATTGTTAATTCCTTCATAATTAAAGGATTATGCTTTTCCACAACCTTACGAAGAGTACCACTAATTTTTGCATCAATCGCTAAATTTGCGACGGATGAGATTAGCGATCGCCCACGAATTAAGTCTGTTGCTTGCAGCTTTTCCCCAATTTCAGAAAGATTTGTTGTGATTCCTTCTATCTCATATTTTGCTCGCTCTGGAGCGTCTGAAGTTGCTAAATTCTCTAACTTTTGAAAGTAGGCGTGTAACAGTTGGTTATGTTGAATTAAATCGTTGATAATCTGGAGCCTTTTTTCATCTGTTTCTGATAATTGTTTATATTCTGCAATCGTTTGGTTAGAAAGTTGGTCATTAGCTAATATCTTTTCTGATGTAGCTTTGATACGTATATCACCAGCAGAAATTAATAAACTTTCAATTGCAGTTGTATATTTATTGCCAGCATCAGAAAACTTTTTATATTCATCTTTAGAATGGCAACCTGTTGTTAATGTTGCCATGACTGTAAATAAAACTAGTGATTTTTTGATGTTCATAGATGAATTAGAATTTATTGATATTAACTATTGAAAGCAGTTCATTTTTTGCTTTGTATTTATTTATAGGAAAAATTAAAACTTGCTTATGCAGTTTCATTAGCCCACTACACAAAATTAGACTTCATCTAGGCTGTTGACTTTGATAGAATTTTCACGCTTTTGACTCATACAACTTTGCTATCCTCTCTTCTTCCCAGTCTCTGGCTGGGAATGCTATTTGCGAGGAACCCTGCCTCGATTCAGGAAGGGGGAGCCTCCCTATATGAGTTCCCACGCAGAGCATGGGAACTAGTTCGACCTTCTCGACATGATTTTAGTATGAATTTATATGACCCAAAAAACTACAAAGTCAACAGCCCAGACTTCATCCATGTTGAAGAAGCTAGTACAGCTTGGCGTAAATATCCCTACCATTTAGAACTTGAATTTAGTCCTCTTTTAGAGGACTTTCGCTATTAGACAGAGGTTTATACTGCAAACGGCTTAAAATTTGACTAATATAGAACCCCTCTCCAACCTCTCCCCTTACTAAGGGGAGAGACTTAATAAATATTAGGTTTGGCAGATAAAAAGTATAATCCTTAACCATTTTTAGTATATAACCTCTGGCAGGTTTGGTATTCACAATAGTCGGTTGACTTGCGCCGTGCTGCACTAGCTTTTGAAAAGAGATACTATATAGTCTGGATAAAATGCAACACAACCTAACCCAATATTTTCATTTTCATGACTGACTGGCACATTTTTGATTGTAGGGTGTGTGACGCTTTAACAAACTTTGTACGTGGTTATACTATTAGTAGCATCACGCATGATTCTTGAATTATGACAATATAGTAAGTCGTAATCTTAATTAATGTTGGGTTACGCAAAGCCTTTAATGTCACTTTCTATAACGAGGGGAACCCCTTTGGGTGCGGCAGTCCACTCGGCGGCAAAGCCGCACGTGTGGCTGCACTTACTTCGCAAAGCAGTGACTCCCCAACCTACAAAATTCAGAGCATCTGGAATTTCTTTTAATTTTGTCCTGATGCAGTTCGTTACATAGCGGATACAGAGTTATAGATGCACCCTGATTAAACTTTTACCTCAATCACCAAGTTATACATAAACTTGTGGTTGGGGTTTTTTGTTGGGAAAATTCGCCGAAATCCTCGCAAGAAGAGCATATTTATTGAAGCGTATCTTTATAATCAAGCTAATTTTTGTAATTTGTCCCGATATTGCCACAAAACTTGAGGATATAGGAATGGTAGATGCACCCTGATAAAATATTGCCCCGATTGCTTTGCAGTTGGGGCTTTTTATTTTTGCGATCGCAATACAAGCAATCTGCCCAACTCCTAATTCCCAACTCCCAATTCCTAACTCCTAATTCCTAATTTCTCCCTGCTCTTTCCTGCTTCAACAGTGTTAAGGGTTTGCTAATAGCAGTCACAGCTTGTTCTCGAAATTTCCAACTTGGTTTTTTAACGATCGCGAAACCTTCTTCTAAATGGGGAATCACCCGATCCAAATCGGCAGTTGATACCTGACTACCCTGTTCTTGGAAACTCAATGCGATCGCACCTAAGG
>NZ_NTFS01000339.1:1844-7323 GCF_002289455.1 Brunnivagina elsteri CCALA 953 | reverse complement strand
GATACTCCGTTTTGGCGAAGGTATTGGACTAAGGAACGATTTAATAAAATACAGAACCTCACCCCTGCTACGCATCCCCTCTACCGAACTTTGACGGAAGAATAATCTCCCGTCAAGTTCTCTCCGTACACGGAGAGGGGAATAAAAGGGGTGAGGTTCCATATTAAATTTGCACTTTATTTAATCCACATTCCTAAGCACAAACGTATTGGTATTTTTACCAGTGGTAGGGATTGTTCCGGATTAAATGCTGCAATTCGAGCCGTGGTACATTGTGCAGAGAGGACCTATAGATGGGAAGTTTTGGGAATCTGTCAAGCAACTGTGGATTTAATGGCAAATCCACCTTTTTTATATAATTCCGATGACAAACTCACCTTCGTTTACCGATTGATTAATCGAGGTATCGTAAACTAATCCATCAACTTCTGCAAAAATATCGATTACTTTTGGCAGATTTCCCGATTTATTAAAACAGATAATCTGATAAATACGATCGCCTGTTTTTACTAAACTGCCTAATTTAATTCTAGATTGAATCATTCCCCCAGCCGGAGCATAGTATTTTCTCACGTCACTGCGATTTTTAAAAAACATTTTTCTGTTTTTCTGCTCTTCAAGTAATAAACCAGTATTTCTTAGCACTCCTTTGCTGATTAAATAATTTTTCACTCCACGAACTCCTTCCATGACAGCATCAGGAATAATTTGCATCCCTGTACCTAGTTCAAGAGTCCAAGCTTCTATCTCAAATTGAATATCTCTACCAAGTTGCTGTAAGCACTTTTCCAACGCTAACCAAGGTTTAATAAATGCTTCATCGAAAGCATCACCATCATATTCATTTAACAAAATCCCGAAATCAAGCCAGAATAATTTCGCACTCTCCTCACGATTGTAAAAATAATAGAGATAATTTAAACCTTGGTTAGATGAACTGTGTAAATCAATCAAATAATCTGCATCTAGACTTAAGGATTGCAAGATGTAGCGAAATTTTTGAGTGTAAGGTACACAACTTGAACAATTAATTTTTTCTAAAAGTTTAGCGAATTCTTTCTTGATAATGGTTAGATAATTTTGTCTGACGACCTCTATATTTAAGGGAAATTGAGATTTAGCAAAAGCGGTTAAATCATCAGCTTCTTTTTCATAGTCCCAAAAAATTCGGTTCCAGTCCTTCGCTTCATAAACACAGTATCTTCCAGAAGCAAAATTATGGGCACGTTCGTTTGTACCCATTGGGTTGCAAACTGGAACTAGCCAAATTTCTCCGACTAAATCAGTAGCATCAACAGTCAACAAAAACTCAACAAGTTGATAAATTACAGCATTCCCAGCAATTTCTGCACCATGTAAATTTGATTGGATATAGACTTTTTTGCCCGTGTTTACACCAGTAAATTTATATACTTGTAGCGACAAAATATCCCCAGAAGCCATTTGACGTAAGGGAATTGTTTCGATAATTGGTAGCATACATAATCAGGGAAAGGAAAAAGTGGTAAAAATTAGACTTATTTTACAATACCTAAAAGGCTACATAACATAATTCTAATTGTAGCTTTATGGGAAACAATCAATACATTCCCACTACTATATTGTTGTTTAACTTCTTCAACTACTTGCATTGCCCGGTTTGCGATCGCAATTGCCACGTAATTCTGGCTGAATTTGAATGCGATGCTCCAAAGGGGAGCCGTGCAAAGCACGATCGCATAATGGTTTGACAGTTGCGATCGTACGTTGCATCGGGCTGGAAAAGATTGCTGTCCAAGGAGTGCCAGTATATGTATCTGCGAAGGCAGTTGCCATTTCTAGTCCATCGGCAGTTAGTTCGGGGTTGATGGAACCGCAGTAAAAGTTGCTGCGACTGCATTCTGTTTGCCCATGACGGAGAAAGTAGAGTGTTAAGTTCATCGTTTTTTTGGTGACAGTTGCTGAGATGGCAATCAAATATGATTACTATATGTGCTTATTTTGATACTTTAAATAAAGTATTGATTACACAAATAAATATTATCGCGGTTGCTTAAAAACAAATATATAAGGTAAAATGGGTTTGATATGAACTATTGTGATTGATATTTAATAATGACTCACAATTTCAAAATTTCGCTGATTCCTTAATTATAAGGCTCTGTAAAGTTCTTTTTATGATACGTAGCTTTATCTTAGGCATAGGCTCCCCAAGCGGTCAAATAGTAATTTCATTTATTAACTTTTAAAAATAATTTGAAATTTTGCTGAGTTCCCAAATGTCAAATGAAGAAAACCATAATCGCGAATTAGCTGCCAATCAGCTATCTGTAACCTTAGGCAGAGAACAAGCAACAGAATTATTAGAAAATGAAGGTTTGTATCATACCTTACTAAAGCATCTTCCGAATCATGCATTGATGCCGTTTGATTTTAATCTGTGCCACTTACTTGCGGAAGGGGAAGAAGTATTAACTATCACTGGAATAGATTGCAAAGCAATAGTTGGTAAAACCATTTGGGAAATATTGCCTTCGCATATTTGTGGAGAATTAGAACCTCTATATCGTCAGGCTTTAGCTGGAGAAAAGAACTTCATTGAGATATTTGACGATCGCAATTTTTATCAAGTAAATACGGTTCCAGTAAAAAACGAGCGCGGAGAAATCTTTGCGGGAATGGCAATTTGGCAAAACATCAGTGTTAGCAAACGGGTAGAAGAGTCTTTACGGGAAAGGGAAGAACTCAACCGCAGCATTTTTGAAAGTAGCGCTGATTGTATTAAAACTTTAGATTTAAATGCCTGTTTGCTGTCGATGAACGCAGCAGGGTTATGTTTAATGGAAATTGACGACTTTACATCTTATATTGGGGAATCCTGGGTTAATTTATGGCAAGAACCCGATCGCAGTTTAGTCTTGGAAGCCATAGAAACAGCCAAAGCTGATAAAATTGGTCGCTTTCAAGGATTTTGTCCCACAGTTAAAGGTACAGCAAAATGGTGGGATGTCCTAGTTACAGCAGTACCCGACGCAACAGGAAAAGCCAAGCTATTAGTCTCATCATCTCGCGACATTACAGCCCAAACACAGTCGGAAGAGGCATTACAACAGAGTGAACAAATACTAAAAACAGTGTTAGAAAATTTACCAGTTGGTGTATGGATTACTGATAAGAATGGCTCTATCATGCATACGAACCGAACTGGTAAGGAAATTTGGGCTGGTACAAGACATGTAGGAATTGACGATTATGGTGAGTATAAGGGTTTTTGGTCTGATAGTGGCGAACAAATCGCCGCAGAAGAATGGGCACTGGCACGGGCAATCAAACGGGGAGAAACTTCGATTAATGAAGTGGTTGATATTGAGTGTTTTGATGGCAGTCGCAAAACAGTGTTGAATTCAGCCTTACCCCTATATGACAATCAAGGAAATATTACTGGGGGGATTGCCGTTAACCAAGATATTAGTGAATACAGACGAATTGAGGCAGAAAGGCAACAAATGCTAGTGCGATCGCACCAGTATGCAAATCAACTGCGCGGTTTAACTGAAGCAGCTTTAGCAATAAATTCTACCTTCTCAATTGAAGAAGTTCTCAGAATAATTACTGAACAAGCTCGTAGTATTATTGGCGCACATCAATCTGTCACCAGCACCACAACTAACCAAAATTGGGCACAGTCTATCAGTACAATCTCCCTATCAGACAAATATGCAGCTTGGCGCGATTATCAAGAAAATCCCGATGATACTGGTATTTATAGCTGCGTTACTAATACAAATCATTCCCTGCGGATGAGGCAAACAGAACTAGAACAGCATCCCAAATGGAAAGGTTTTAGTTTTGCTGGCAGCAAACATCCCCCCTTACGTGGTTGGTTAGCAGCACCCTTAGTTGGGCGAGATGGTGGTAATATTGGACTAATTCAATTATCCGATAAATACGATGACGGTGAATTTAGTGAAGAAGATGAATCCATCCTTGTCCAACTAGCGCAGATGGCATCAATCGCAATCGAAAATAATCGTCTTTACGCAGATGCACAAAAAGCCCGTAGCGAAGCCGAAAAAGCCAACCACATCAAAGATGAATTTTTAGCAGTATTATCCCACGAATTGCGATCGCCCCTCAATCCCATTTTAGGCTGGTCAAAAATCCTCCAAACCCGCAAACTTGAACCTGAAAAAACTAGGGAAGCTTTATCAATTATTGAACGCAACGCCAAATTACAAGGACAATTAATCGAAGATTTATTAGATATATCACGAATTCTACAAGGTAAATTAACCTTAAATATTAGTACAGTAAATCTTAAATCTGTGGTTTTAGCAGCTTTGGAAACAGTACGTTTAGCTGCGGAAACCAAAAACATTCAAATACAGATGGTATGTGCAGTAGATAACTGTGATGTTTTGGCTGATTCTGGACGTTTACAGCAAGTTTTTTGGAATTTGTTTACGAATGCAGTCAAATTTACACCTGCTGCTGGGAGGGTAGAAGTACGGATAGAATTATCGAAAAATCACTTGCAAGTTGTCGTAAAAGATACTGGTAAGGGTATTGCTCCCGACTTCTTACCATCTGTTTTTGACCACTTCCGTCAAGCAGATGGAGCTACCACAAGAAGATTTGGTGGTTTAGGTTTAGGACTTGCGATCGTACGGCAAATTACAGAAATGCATGGTGGTAAAGCATTTGCGGAAAGTCCAGGAGAGGATTTAGGAGCAATATTTAGAATCGAGTTACCACTATCTCAGAAAAGCCAGGAAGAAGACAACAGTACAACCGAGACAGAATTAGACTTAAATTCCCGAAATCTCGAAAGTATAGAAATATTAATAGTAGATGACGATGCCGATTCGCGGGAGTTTATCACCTTTGTCTTAGAAACAACAGGGGCAATCGTTACCCAAGCTACATCAGCTCTGGAAGCACTAGATATATTAACCCAATTAAAACCAAAAATTATTGTTAGCGATATTGGAATGCCAGAAATGGACGGTTATATGTTAATGCGTCAAATCAGGAATTTACCCTCATATCAAGGAGGAGCAATTCCAGCAGTCGCTTTAACAGCTTACGCTAGCGAGTGCGATCGCGAACAAGCAATTTCCGCAGGATTCCAAAAGCACGTATCCAAACCAATAGAACCAGATGAGTTAATTGCGGTAGTTTTAGAATTGGTGAGAAATAAATAAGCTTGTCATCCTGACGAAGGAAACATTTTTTAAGCGATTCCTAACAGTTCGTCAGCATGATATTATCAGGATGAGATGAGATGCAACATACGTCAGCATGACAGTTTGAGTTTTCTCGTTTTGATTCTATGACTGTTAGGAATCGCTTAAAAGATACTTCCTTCGTCAGCATGATATTATCAGGATGAGATGAGATGCAACATACGTCAGCATGACAGTTTGAGTTTTCTCGTTTTGATTCTATGAATCAAAACGAGAAAACTCAAACTGTCATGCTGACGTATGTTGCATCTCAT
>NZ_NTFS01000339.1:0-1784 GCF_002289455.1 Brunnivagina elsteri CCALA 953 | reverse complement strand
TAGAATCAAAACGAGAAAACTCAAACTGTCATGCTGACGTATGTTGCATCTCATGTCATCCTGATAATGTCGTGCTTACAAAGGTACGTTCCACGTTCCCGCAGGGTAGCATCTCAAAGGTTTTCACTTAATTTAAAAGTAAAGTCATAATCCGTTCTTAGTATAATTAATCCATGTTTAGAAAATAGCTTCTTTAACTAAACCTCGGATGACATTATCTTTTACCATTAACAAGCGAGAAGTTTGAATCACCATATCTAGAAGTTGTTCGCGAGTTAAGCTTTCAGCAGACTGTTCCATTAAGCGCATTTGAAACTGTTGTTCTAAAGTCAGTTGGAAAGAATTAGCATCCATAAAATACTCCTGTTGTTTTACGCTCGATGTAATTATTTGCTTGAGTCAAGTGGAAATATCCTTAAACTTGACTCTTTGATTAAATATTATATTTTTTGATTCCCATAATTCACTATCTATGGTATGACTTTTTGCCATAATTCTTTGCGATCGCTTATTTCTGAGGATATTTCCTCTGCTATCTCAAGATGTACCAATACAAATCATAAACCCCGAAACCATTGTGGAGACGTTACATGTAACGTCTCTACACAGGTTAACCAAGCAGTATTGCGAGATGTACTTAAATCTTTTGAGAATCAAGTATTAACAAATATCTTTCTAATTTAATTATTTTTTATAGCTTGAGGTAGATAATTGAATATTCATATTTGACCTAAGATATATGAATATCAAATCTGCTACCAGTGTAAGGAATTCCATTACATCTCATGCAATTTCTTATCAAAATTCTAAATTATACAATTCATTGGGTTCGTACTTGTGGTTTTATAATTCATAATCAAACCGAAAAAGTGTCTAGAAAAGCAGGACTTACTCAAGATATTACCACTCAAAAACAACAAGCAACAGAAATTATTCAGTTACATGAAACCTTAGAAGCACGTGTTCAAGAACGTACAATAAAATTAGAAGAAGTAAATCGTCAATTAGAAGCATTTACCTATTCGACTTCTCATGATTTACAAGAACCTTTACAGATAATTGAAGGTTTTACTTTAGCAATAATAGAAGATTATGGAAACCAAATTCCAGATAAAGCTCTTGATTATTTACAGCGTATTTTAGCAAATAGTCATCGTTTGCAGAGCTTAATCGAAAATTTGCTGAACTATACCCAAATGATTAATCAAGAAATACCTAGCAAAGCAGTCAATTTAGCATTAGTTATTAATGAATCTCTAATCCAACTAAATACAAAAATTCAAGAACGACAAGCTCAAATAATTATAGAAGAACCTTTACCATTAGTAATCGCTAATCATTTAATTTTGCTTCAGGTAATCATAAACCTGTTAGCTAATGCCATTAAATTTGTTGTTCCTAATCAATCCCCACAGATTCGAGTATATGCAACCCAACAAGAAGAATATATACGACTTTGGGTAGAAGACAATGGTATAGGAATACCATCAGAGTATAAAGAACAAATATTTGAGGTCTTTAAACGATTACATGGAAATGATTCCTATCCAGGAAATGGAATAGGTTTAGCAATAGTAAGTAAAGCAGTGGAACGGATGAATGGTAAATGTGGAGTCGAATCACAAGTAAATACAGGTTCCCGCTTTTGGATAGAATTACCACTCTTTAGAGAGATTCAATAAATATCTAAATACTTGTGAGGGATGACGATATTGATGAGTCATACTATTACTATCTATATAAATAAGTAAGTAAATAATATTTAAATAAAAATAGTTTAATAG
>NZ_NTFS01000338.1 GCF_002289455.1 Brunnivagina elsteri CCALA 953 | reverse complement strand
TTAAGGTTGCGTTCCGAGGCAAAAGCCGATTCCCAAGCTGTTGGTGTTGGGGTGGCTTTTACCTCTGATTTCTCTTGTTTAATTTCCTTGTTGGAATTATCTGATGATTTTGTCTCTTTTGGTAATGGAGTTTTTGCCAGTTTTTCCCGTAGTTTTGAATCGTCGTTCGCGTAGATTGGCTTTGCGGGAACGCGGGAACTTTGGTTGATGAAGTAGATACCAGCAGCTACCCCTCCACCAACTAAAATTGCGATCGCGAGAATAAATCCAAAGAAAAACTTAAATATATTGAAAACCATAAATTTGCAACCTCAACACCAAAGTTTAGTAATTATTCAGTTAATAGTTAGGAGTCAGAAGTCAGGAATCAGGAGTGTGGTTATTTTACTATCTCGATATTGCTAACAACTAGTCGCAAATAACCCATAAACAAATCGCTATTGTAGCCGAAAGAAATTCACTCTCCACTCCCAAATCCTTGTAATGGGTTCTGTTTTGATGCTAAACGTGCCCTTCCTGATGCTGCCCATGCTTGGAGTTGTTGAATTTGTTCTTGTGCTGTGCGGGCTAGGGGTATAATCTGACTGGCGGCTTCTAAAATGTCGTCGGTAGTAAAATCGCGGTTCTGGCTAAATCCGATGTGCATGGCTTCGATTAGGGTTTGCTCGATTTCGGCACCGGAAAAGTCGGGTGTTTCATAAGCTAGTCGGCGAATATCATAGTTTTTAAGGTTGTGCGATCGCAAGCGTGATATGTGTACATCGAATATGGCTTTGCGTTCTTCTTGAGATGGTAATCCAACAAAAAATATTTCGTCAAATCTACCTTTTCGCAGCATTTCTGGTGGTAGTGCTTGGATATCATTGGCTGTGGCAACCACAAATACGGGTGAGGTTTTTTCTGCTAGCCAGGTAATAAATGTACCAAAAACCCTGGCTGTGGTTCCCGCATCTCCTTTTCCTCCAACTCCTGCAAAGGCTTTATCTATCTCATCTATCCACAAAATGCATGGCGCGAGGGCTTCGGCTACTTGTATCATTTGTCGCGTGCGTGATTCCGATTCACCAACTAAACCAGCAAATAATCTACCGACATCGAGACGCAATAAGGGTAAATGCCAATGGTGTGCGATCGCTTTTGCTGTTAATGATTTTCCTGTACCTTGAATTCCCACTAGCATTAATCCACGGGGATGGGGTAAACCATATTGACGGGCTTTTTCGGAAAATGAGCCACCTCGACGCATTAACCAGTCTTTGAGGTTGTCTAATCCACCAATATCAGAGATTTGTTCGGTTGCGGGAATAAAGTCGAGGATTTGGGTTTGACGAATTGTTTGCCGCTTTTCCTCTAAAACTAAGTCCACATCCTCCGCTTGAAATTCTCCGTGGGTTGCGATCGCTTTTGCCAAAACTCGACGAATCCGTTCCATGCTCAATCCCTGACAGGAACGTACTAAGTCATCTAAAAGCTTTCCGGGAAGGGGATTTCCGATTGCTTGGGAAAGTCTTTCGACTTCGATTTTAATTTCTCCCCCACTAGGCAAGGGAAACTCAACCACTGTGAGAACCTCTGTTAAATCGTCGGGAATAGCAATACGGGGGGAAAGTATAACTATATTTTTTGGTTGGGATTTTAATAGCTTTGCTAAATTACGAAGTTTTCGTGCGATCGCAACATCATCTAAAAATCGATGGTAATCCCGCAATATAAATACAGCAGATGCAGAGGATGATAATTTCTCGATAAATTCTAATGCTTGTAATGGGTTACGTTTGCCGAAATCCGCGTCATTTGGGTTTCCCTGATACCCATCAACGAAATCCCAAGTATATACTGGACGATTTCCTTGTTGTGCTGCTTCTTCCCGAATTGCGGTTTCTACACGTTCTTCTTCGTATGTGGGAATATATATTAGTGGATAGCGAGCGCGGAGCAGTAGTTTAAATTCGTCTCTAAATGTCATTCGGTTAATGGTTAGTGGTTATGGGTTAATCGTTTAATTGACTGAAGAAACCGGGTTTCTCCCCCCTCCAAAAGCTCAAAATTGATTTTATAACTGATTTTTTGGGATTTCCTTTCCTTATTTTTAAGGTTTACAGGATTTATCACAACATGGGGATATCGTAATTTTTGTCAAGTAGTTGCGATAAAAAATAGTTTTTTGCGCTAACCTGTGGGTGTTTTTTTTGAGTAGTCGTTTTTTTCGCCTGAAATGCCTGTACTGTATGGGTTTGAATGGGTTTTGATGCTGTAGGAGGTTAGCGCAATCGCTGAAGCCTTTATCCTGACTAGGTTTAAGGGATTGTTGGAAGTGACCTCTTGACAATTCGATACCTGAAAAGCTACTTTTATTTTAGGTCGGCGCAACTGCACCTTGAAAACCAAATACAACAAGGCTTCTACAGCGAGCTATTGCAATTAAAACTAATCCCTATCAGGGATTGAAACCCATTAACCGCTTCTGTATTGGATTCATCAAGCTTATTGCAATTAAAACTAATCCCTATCAGGGATTGAAACGAATTTAAGGGCACGCAGCGGATTGTACGGGTGCGATTGCAATTAAAACTAATCCCTATCAGGGATTGAAACTATTTACGAAGATGACGCGGGGGAACAAAGCGCCATATTGCAATTAAAACTAATCCCTATCAGGGATTGAAACTCAATCAATATTCTGTGCCCAGTAAAAGCCCCTTATTGCAATTAAAACTAATCCCTATCAGGGATTGAAACGCGTCCCCATCATCTTCCCCGGTATCATTTCCGAAATTGCAATTAAAACTAATCCCTATCAGGGATTGAAACGAGTTTAGCGGCACGCAGCGGATTGTACGGCTGCATTGCAATTAAAACTAATCCCTATCAGGGATTGAAACCCAAACTTCACGAGTATTTAATTGAAGCATTGGAAGATTGCAATTAAAACTAATCCCTATCAGGGATTGAAACAAGGTTACCGCAGTGGTTAGAGGGTCAGCAATGATTGCAATTAAAACTAATCCCTATCAGGGATTGAAACCATTTGAATAACAAAAGCCCCTTCCTGGTTATCCTGGATTGCAATTAAAACTAATCCCTATCAGGGATTGAAACCCCGAATGGAAGGGTTCGCCGTTCGCCGTTTGCCCATTGCAATTAAAACTAATCCCTATCAGGGATTGAAACGATTGAAACTTTAAGGCAGTGTATGGGGGTAAAAAATTGCAATTAAAACTAATCCCTATCAGGGATTGAAACTTAACGTTGAAGGGGACTGCTCTAGATAAATGTATTGCAATTAAAACTAATCCCTATCAGGGATTGAAACCGGGTTGAGTTAGCGTAAAAAACCTCGCGCGGCTTGAATTGCAATTAAAACTAATCCCTATCAGGGATTGAAACACATCCCCATCATCTTCCCCGGTATCATTTCCGAATATTGCAATTAAAACTAATCCCTATCAGGGATTGAAACCTCGTAAATAAACCACTTAATTGAGCCTGCCATATTGCAATTAAAACTAATCCCTATCAGGGATTGAAACTGCGGAAGATGAGGGGGAAGGTGGTAATGGTAAAATTGCAATTAAAACTAATCCCTATCAGGGATTGAAACCTAAGTTACATGAAAACTTAAGCGAAGCATTGGAAGTATTGCAATTAAAACTAATCCCTATCAGGGATTGAAACCCAAAAAGTGTCAAGTACTGGGTGTGACACTTCTTTAAATTGCAATTAAAACTAATCCCTATCAGGGATTGAAACCTGATCCAAATATCAGTAGGTATTATGTTTACTTATTGCAATTAAAACTAATCCCTATCAGGGATTGAAACCTATACGATTTTGATATGAACTTTGACTCGCAGATGATTGCAATTAAAACTAATCCCTATCAGGGATTGAAACACCATATCAAGCGTGAAAGTGGCTCCCTCATCGAATTGCAATTAAAACTAATCCCTATCAGGGATTGAAACTTGCATCACCTGCTTACAACGGTTGCAAAGAAAAATTGCAATTAAAACTAATCCCTATCAGGGATTGAAACTGACTATCCTGGTTGCTGCACGTGGGTTAATCCCATTGCAATTAAAACTAATCCCTATCAGGGATTGAAACGCAAAAAAAGTGCGATCGCATGATGTCGTTGAGAATATGAGGTTATTTAGAGCGATCGCGTGGGTTCAAGATTCCCGACTTCTGTGTAAAAGCTTTAAATCTGACAACAAGTATAGTTAGAAGTTGGGAATCTGTGCAGGTTTGAGTTTTTGCGTCGGGGAGGGAATCTTTGTAACGCAGTGACTCCCCAGCCTATGAATATTAATTACAAATATTAATTAATTATTTCTTGTAATCCCTTAACTAATCTTTCAATTCCAGATTTCGCTGTATCTTGTTGCAAAGCTCCATATGCAACTCGCAAATAACATCCTTCCTCCATTCCAAAAGTATTACCGGGAATCACAGCAACTTGATATTCCTTAATTAATCTTTCTACCAAACTAAAAGCATCAATATCTGTGTTGACTTTTAAAAAGAAATAAAACGCACCATCCGCATTCGCTATTTGACAAATGCCTGTTAAATCTTCGAGCGATCGCATCACCAATTTGCGAACTTGGGATATTTCATGGAGATGATGCTGTAAATACTCTGGTTTCGCTTGTAATGCTCCTAATGCTGCATACTGGGAAATTACCGGAGGACAAATTAAAATTGTGTCTTGAATCTTTTTTATTGATACAAATAGTTCTTCGGGAATTACCATATAACCAATTCGCCAACTAGCAAATCCATAGGCTTTGGAAAGACTATATAGGGAAATTGTGTGTTTATTATTACCGAAAAATGAAGCTGGAGAAATATGTTTTACACCATCATAAGTAAAATACTCATAAGTTTCATCACTAATGTGATAAATGCCCCGTTCTTCACAAAGTTGATTCACTTCCCGTAATTCAGCTTCCGAATAGACAACCCCAGTGGGATTATTTGGGGAGATTGTCACAACTGCACGAGTTTTAGAAGTAATTGCATCCGCGATCGCATTTAGTTTTAGATGATAATTTTCGTCTGTTTCTACAACTACGGTATGACAATCTGCAATTGCGATCGCCATTTCATGATTGAAATAATATGGTGCATTTAAAATAATTTCATCACCTGCTGATGTAATAGCTAGCACAGCATTCATAAATGCCATATTGCTCCCAGCAGTGACAACAATACGGTTATTTTCGTTTATATCTATAGCGTTGAAGCTTTTTAGCTTTTCTTTAATTACTGCTAATAACTGCGGTATTCCCTCAACAGACTTGTATAAATTATTTGAAGAGTCTGAAAGGAAGCTAAGTAAAAACTCGATTGCTTCGGAAGGAGGTGTGTAAGAAACGACACCTTGCCCTAGTGAAATCGTTCCGGGATTGTTGCGAATGAGTTCCCCAACCACGGGGATAATTGGAGATTGAACCGACTCCATTCGGGAAATTATGTTTGCCATTTGGTTAATGGTTATTAGTTAATGGTTAACTAAGTCTTTTGGGAATAGCAAGAAACAAATTGTCCTAAATTACCGTAGGGGTGGGGTTTTCCCCATTGGTGTCAACTTAAGCGAGAAGCCTTATCTCCTCTGGAGGCAGAGCCTCCCAAAGGTCATTCCCAGGCAGAGCCTGGGAACGAGATACAGAAAGGGTTCTACGTTAAGTTGACACTAATGGGTTTTCCCACCCTCACTAATAATATGATTAATGTTGGGATATTTTATTTCCTGGAAGCCCTTGGTTGATAAGATTTTTTATAGGGAATCAAAGAACTAGGAATTACTAACTTTTGCTAGCTCTATTTTTTGGTTAAGCTCCCCTTATCGTATTCCTGTCAATACCATTTTTACACCTTTACCTGGTGCGAGAGTAACACCACGACGACGGGGAATTTCGGGTTGAGAATCGACTAGTGCTAGCTGATATTTTGCTAAAATCGTCCCTAATACTAATTTCATTTCAAACATTGCTAAAGCTTCACCAACGCAGCGACGTACTCCTCCTCCAAACGGCATAAATTCATAGGGGGAAAATTGACGTTCTAAAAAGCGTTCGGGTTTAAATTGTCTGGGTTGGGGGTATAAATCTTCCCGTTGATGGACGAGATACATGCAAGCAAATACTACTGTTTCTGGTGGAATTTCATAACCCAAAAGTTCTACTTTTTCTTGAGTAAGTCGGGGGAAAGGCACCATTAATACGGGATTTATGCGGAGTATCTCGTTGCAAAATGCTGTTAAATAAGGCAATTTAAAAATATCCATTGCATCAGGATAATTATTTAAAGAGTCAAATTCTTGCTGCACTTTTTTACCTGTTTCTGGTAAATAATGACTCCAATACAAACCCCATGCCATTGCAGTTGCAGTAGTCTCATATCCCGCTAACAATAATGTCATTAATTCGTCGCGCAATTCTTCATCAGTTAATGATTCTCCATCTTCATCTTTAGCTGACATTAATAATGAGAGAACATCAATTCCTTCAGAATTAGTATTTTGACGACGTTCTGCTATTTCTGCATAGATTAGTTTATCTATTTGTTCGCGATCGCGCAAAAATTTTCCCCAAGGACTAAATTTCCCTAAATCTTTTTGTAGGAAGGGAAAAAATAGGAAACTGGAAGTAAAAGGGGAGCTAAAAACATCTAACAACTTTCTTATTAAGTATTTTAGCTGCTGATAACGTTCTCCTTCATACAAACCAAAAACTGATTGGAAAATTACTTGTGTAGAGATTTCTTGCATTACCGATCGCGCTAAAAAAGGCTGATTTATCGGTATGTCATCCATGACTTGCAAAGCAAGTTTGATAATCAAATCACCATATGCTTTCATGCGATCGCCATGAAATGATGGCATTACTAATTGTCTCCGCTTTCGGTGAGTTTGACCATCAAGATTGAACACTGAATAATTACCAGTAATTGGACGCAGTATGTTATTATACTTACCTCCTGGAGCCGTATATTTTTTGCGATCGTTCGTTAAAATCTCTTGAATTGCTTGGGGTTGATTAACAAAAATTACTGGTTTGCCTGTCAAAATTTTGCTGATGAAGATATCAGGATAATTTTGTACTGCATTTTCCATGTATCCAATAGGATTGTTAACCCATTGGATTCGTTGTAAGAAAGCTGGAGTTGCGATCGCATTTGTTAACTGCATTAGGTTATATACCTTTAATAATTTTAGATATTGAATGAATACAGAGAGACGTGATATATCTTTTTCGGTTTAAAACTAAATACTAATCCTATCTGAAACCACAGATTATTTAACCCCAAATCTCCCATTCATGCATGATAACTTAAACCTCCCCTTAACAAGGGGAGGTGCCACAGGCGGTGGGGTTTTATTATATTATATTGGTATAAATAATGGTACAAAATACCCAACTACTGATTAACCC
>NZ_NTFS01000337.1:1151-7478 GCF_002289455.1 Brunnivagina elsteri CCALA 953 | reverse complement strand
AAGTGTATAAAGTTACTTAACTATACTTAGTGATTGAATGAGCATAAGCCTTGGAAAAAACTTTGTGATTTACTGAATTTGACTTCAATAATACCTTTTTTTTTTAATCTGTTAGCTATAACTAAAATCATAACTAGTCAAAGTGGTGATGAGTAAGAAGTGTTAAAGTTGAATAAGTCTAAATATAAGTACCTCTATATATTATTTATATTTGCCCTGATTGGGGTAATTAGTTATTCATATTTATCCAAGCGATCGCCTATTGTTGGCTGTTACGAATGGGGATTTTCAAATAATAATTCTAAATCCTATATTCACCCAGAAAAGATAGTAGTAAAACCTTGGCATGGTCAGCATCATGTTTTTGGAATTTTTATGATTCCTGGTGGAAATATTAATGATAAATTATTTAAGTTGGAAATTCCTGGGGAACAAACCCATTGCGGTGTTCTTGCCTATGAAGGAACGGTTGAAGCTGAAGGTGTTCGTGCTAAACCAGGCTATTATTTAATGAAGGGTTTGATAAATACTCGTACTGCTTTGAAATTAATTTCCAAAGGTAAAGTTGATGATTTGAAAAACCCAGTGAATTGGAAACTTGGATATATAAAAGAGAATTAGGGAATCGGTAAAGGATTAAACCGCCATAGATGCGGAGCAGCTACCTTCGGAAGTCACTCCGTGCCTACCCGTAGGGTAGACGCAGAGAACGCCATAGAGACGCAGTGGCTTCCCGGAGGGTAGAAAGAGGAGAAGAAGAAAAATTGAGGGAGTTGATTATCTGTCAAAGTTTACTTGGTGGACTACTAGAGGGAAAGAGTGAATAGAAACTTGGTAAAAAATGGACTTATTGCAGCTGCGTTTATGAATATCGGCGGTGTTCTTGTGTTTTCACGAGTATTTACCAATGTCGCTATTAATAACGCTGACCCCATTGTCATGTCGAACTTTGGGCTGCTTATGATTGTTGTATGGGGTCTAACCTATCTCGGTACTGCATTCATTCAATCAAACATTAAGTGGCTGATAGGAGCCTTTGCTATAGAGAAACTCGTCTACGTTGTGGCTTGGGTTAGGTGGATTTCGGAGAATAGTCTCGCACCACTCTATTCCCAGGATGTTTTTGCTGGGGCTTTTTATAGTATCTACGGGCTAAACGATTTAGTATTTATGCTGTTCTTTGCTTGGGTGTTTTTATCTCAGCACACTGAAAGCCCTGCATAACGAATCACTCAAGTGGTTCTTCCTATCGCAAATCACTTAGGTGAGTCGGCGTAAATCAAGTCCTCTTAAAGAGGAGTTTCGCGATTAGGCAGGGATTTATAATCCCTGACTAACTAGTACACAACGGCGGAAATAAAGCTACCATCTAAAATGGTTGAAAAGCTGATAAAATCATCTTTCTTTCTTTTGCCTTTTTACTTTTTACTTTTGCCTTTACGTACTAGACCATTCTAGTATGAAGCTGCACATAATTAATTGAGCCAAAGCCTTGCTAGATAAGGATTTTTCTATGAAGCTTCACATAGAATTAATTGGTATTACTTCAATAAATGCTCCTTCACAAACATCACCGTCGCGTAAAATTGAAAGTCAATATTTTTCTTTTTACTAAATCCATGACCTTCATCTTTTGCCATTAAATACCACATCGGCACATTATTTTTCTTCACAGTTGCTACTATTTGCTCGGCTTCATTTAAGGGTACACGAGGGTCATTTTTCCCATGAACTACAAATAGAGGCTTTTTAATTTTTTGGGCATTATTTACTGGGGAAATTTTTAAGAGAAACTCACGCATTTTCGGTTCCCGTTCGTCTCCGTATTCCACACGTCGCAAATCGCGCCTATAACCTTCGGTTTTTTCGAGGAAGGTGACAAAGTTGGAAATCCCCACAATGTCTATGGCTCCTCGAATTCGGTCAGCGTAATTTGTGGAAACCGCTAAGGACATGTAACCACCGTAACTTCCCCCCGTCACCATGACTCTATCTTTGTCTAAGTCGGGTTGCTGGGCTATCCAGTCTAATAATGCACCGATGTCTTTGACTGAATCTTCCCGCTTGAAACCGTTATCAAGGGTAAGAAAAGTCTTTCCGTAACCAGTGGAACCCCGCACGTTGGGAAATAATAAAGCTACACCCAATTCATTTAAGTAATAATTGTTGCGTCCCAAAAAACCAGGGCGAGATTGTCCTTCTGGTCCCCCGTGAATGTCTATAATTACAGGACGCTTACCTTTGAATTTAGCAGGAGGACGATAGATAAATCCGGAAATGGTTTTACCGTCAAAGCTTTTCCATCGAACTAATTGTGCATCAGTGAAATTACTGGTATTTAAACCTCCAGTTTCGCTTTCAGTCCACCTTTCCACTTTATTGGTGCGAATATTTAGGGAGTAAACATCGGCTGTGGAACGGGCAGAAACAAGGGTAAAGCCTAAGTCTTCGTTATTTTTATGCCAGGTAACACCGTATACTTGCCCAACAGGGAGTTTTGGTAATGGTTTTTCTTTGTTGGTTGCGGTATCAAGTAGATGTAGAATGCTTGCTCCGTCTTCGTTGGTGACAAAAGCTAAATTTTTACCATCCTCGGAAAGGTCGATATCTTCCACATCCCAAGGAATATTACTAGTAATAAAGGTATGTTTGTTTGTGCTTAAGTCGATGTATGCCAACCGGGAAAACTCTGATTCTTTATCGGTGATGCTATATAAACCTTTGCCATCTTTAGTAAAAATTCCTCCATCGTAGGAAATCTTTTCTTTTCCTCCTTTGGGAGTGATGAGTTTCTTTTCACCTGTTGTTGCATTCATCAACCACAAATAGCTTTCATTGGCTGATACATACTCAGTAATTAGTATTTGGGTATCATCTGGTGTCCAGTCTAATGCACCCCATCCACCACCTTCAGATTGTGCCAGTAATTTATCGGTTTTGGGGTTTTTAGGGTCGATAATATAGAAATCATTGTCTTTACCAGTGCGACGAGTGGAAGTGTAGACAATGCGATCGCCTTTTGTTGACCATGCACCACCAGCATTTCTCGATTTTCCATCGGTTAGTAGGGTAACTTCCCCTGTGGCTAAGTCGTAGCGGTAATTTTGGCTAAATTCATTGCCACCAATATCTTTACTGAAGACAAAATAATCTCCTTGTGTGGGTTGAAAGCTGCCTCCTCCAACACGTTCGGGGAAAAATGTAATTTGTTTTCTCGCTCCGAGAGGAAACTTGACTAAATGCACCTGTGGTGTATCGCCAAATCTTGTTGAAATTAGCATTTCGCGACGTTTAGGATGCCAATTTGAAAGACTCGCAGATCGAAAATTCGTGTAGCGTTCTACACTTTCTACTAATGTGGTTGGGATTGGTGGAATCCCTTCAACTACTAAGTTATCACTGGGTGTGATGTTTGTTGTTTGGGCAGCAGCCATAAAGGTTGGTAGTAATACTACTGCGAGGAATGTACAAAATAATCTTGATAAAAATTGCATTTACCGATTATCTCAAATTCTGGCTGTTGAGGGGAAAATTTTATTTAGCGATCGCAACTCACCAAATTTTAACTTGATATAGACGACTCAGCGAGTCGTCTCTACGGTATTCAATTATTTCTATCTCTTTCTATATCATTAATAACTTTTTCCATATACCAATCTTCTGACATCCCCGGATACTGATATTTTGCATCTTCAATTAATCGTTCGGCAATTTCCCAATAACCACCAACTAATCTCAATAACTTTTGACGTTGTAAAGCTGACTTTGGCTTGGTTAAATCTTTACTGGGAACAGTTATTTTTTTCAAATTATCTAATACTTGCTGATAATTTTTCCAATCTTCCTGTTCGCAAAAAATACTTGCTGCTTTTTGATAATCATCAATCGCACTTTGCATTTCTTCAATATGGGTATTTGCTAAACCACGATTGTAATATGCTTGGGCATCATCAGGGTTAAATTCTAACGCTTTTGTATAGTCTTGAGTCGCTTTCAAATAATTACCAGTTGAACGATGTGCATTCCCTCTGGCAACATACATCATCGCATTTTTTGGCTCTAATTCTAATGCCAAATTAAAATCAGCAATAGCTCCTTGATTATCACCCATTTGTAATCTGGCTTTACCCCGGTTGCGATAAACAATGGCATCATGAAAATTAAATCTCAAAGCTTGATTAAAATCAGAAATAGCATCGGTAAATTGTCCTTGCTTGCAGCGTATTACACCCCGACAGCAATAAGCTTTTCCATCTTGGGAATCTACTTCCATAGCCCAACCTAAGCTTTCTAAAGCTTCGCGAATATCTCCATTTTCAGCTTTTTCAATTAATTGCTTAAAATAGTCTCCTTCTGAAACTATTCCTAGTGGTTTTAGAGTTGGTTTTGGACTAGTTAATTTTGAACTTGCTACAGATTGAGGTTTGGGTTGGAGTTGCTTTATTTTCTCCATACACAAACGACAATTTTCTCCGTCTTTCTGTTGCAAATATAATTCTGCCGCTTTTTTGAAGCTGAAAATAGCATTATGAATATCTCCCGACTTCCGCAGTAAAGTTCCCCGCAGATTATGGGCAGCAGCATAACTATAATCGATACGAATAGCTCTCTCCACATCATCCATAGCGCTAGGTATATTCTTTAACACCATTCGCGCCAATGCCCGACTATAATATACTTGAATATTCTGGGAATCCAGCTTCAAAGCTTCCGTATAATCCGAAACAGCATGTAATATGTTGCCAGAATCGTAATAAGCCAAACCTCGCTGCAAATAAGCTTCAGCAAAATAGGGATTTAATTGTAGCTCTTGGGTGAAATCGGAAATTGCACCAGCGTAGTCTTTTTCTTTAGCCTTTTCCAAGCCTCGATTGTAATATTCTTGAGTCATGGCTTTGGTTGTTATGGGTGAACGCAACAAATAGAAGAACCTGTTTCCAATTGTGCGATAATCCCCATCAACTCGCCACTTGGTTAATATATATCTCCAGACATTATGCAAGGGGGAACGGCTGTTTGCCTCCAATACGGTTCGGTTAGAGTATTCCAAGTAAAAAAGTGCCCAAACTGTCATGCCGACGTAGGTAGGTGTAAGACTTCCCGGAGGGTAGCATCTCAATACCAATCGAACGTCGATGGTTCTCAAGCGGGATCATTTATTTGTTGGAACACTCTTAATAATTTTTCGTGGTGATTTCGGGAATGTAGAGACGTAATATATCATGTCTCTACAAGGGTTGTAGACAACGCATAGTTAATTGTTGGAGATGTCTAATGTGTTGCAATGATTTTTTAAATTGGTATTAGGGACTTCCAAGAAATATATTCTCCAGTTTTGTGGAGTGGGCTTCCAGCCTGCTCTAGATAATGACGGGCTGGAGAGCTTATCCCACAAGAAATTAAGTTGGGTATTTTTTTATTTGGAAGTCCCTTATCCGAAACTTCATATTTGCAGCATGTATCAAATACAGGAGATATCTAGTATCATTCTTGCAGCGTCATCCCTGTAGTTATGCTCAAATTTAGCCGCAAATTTTCGCCTTTGTTTATTTTCCCCTTGACGTTGTTGCTGGTGATTTTCCTGGCTGCTCCCTGGGTAACTGCTAAGAAAGCTGAGAAAGAAAAACCTATACCCCAACCTTGGGAAATAAAAGGGATTGTGGCTGCGCTAAATGACACTGATGCGGCTGTGCGATTGTTTGCGGCAAGAGCATTAGAGCAGTATAAGTTAGATAATCCCAAATCTCTAATCGACGCAAGTAATAAAGAGAATAATCAAGAAAGTTACAACAAGCTAGTTCAGCAGCTAAGGGAACAGCTATCGTCAACAGATAAGGACGAACAAGAAAAAAACACTTCACGTGCTGCCACAGCAACAGCATTGGGGAATATGCAGGCTAAGGAAGTTGCCAAGGATGTGGCTTTACTCCTCAAAAATAGCGATTACGGTGTCCGTGATTCCGCAGCAGATGCATTGGGGAATATGCAGGCTAAGGAATATGCCAAGGATGTGGTTTTACTCCTCAAAGATAGCGAATCCTATGTCCGTGATTCCGCAGCAACAGCATTGGGGAATATGCAGGCTAAGGAATATGCCAAAGATGTGGCTTTACTCCTCAAAGATAGCGAATCTTATGTCCGTAATTCCGCAGCAACAGCATTGGGGAATATGCAGGCTAAGGAATATGCCAAAGATGTGGCTTTACTCCTCAAAGATAGCGAATCTTATGTCCGTAATTCCGCAGCAGATGCATTGGGGAATATGCAGGCTAAGGAATATGCCAAGGATGTGGCTTTACTCCTCAAAGATAGCGATACATCTGTCCG
>NZ_NTFS01000337.1:0-1051 GCF_002289455.1 Brunnivagina elsteri CCALA 953 | reverse complement strand
CATTGGGGAATATGCAGGCTAAGGAATATGCCAAGGATGTGGCTTTACTCCTCAAAGATAGCGATACATCTGTCCGTGATTCCGCAGCAAAAGCATTGGGGAATATGCAGGCTAAGGAATATGCCAAGGATGTGGCTTTACTTCTCAAAGATAGCAATTACAGTGTCCGTGATTCCGCAGCAGATGCATTGGGGAATATGCAGGCTAAGGAATATGCCAAGGATGTGGCTTTACTCCTCAAAAATAGCGATACATCTGTCCGTAATTCCGCAGCAAGAGCATTAGCGAAATTAGGCAAGCAAGATTTATCAGTAATTACCCAAATATTAGAAGCAGTATTGCGTTCTTATCCTGAAGAAAGAGGAACACCTCGATTTTTAGCCCATTTCCTTAGTGCTGGTGAACCCAATATCCAAATCCTGCTGCAATGGGTTGGTAGTCCTAAAACCATTCCGAACAAACCCAGTTACGAAGACGGAAAAAAAGCACTAGAAATTTTCGATAAAACTTGGAAAGTTCTTAACGAATCTACCCCCCTGTTACGGCAAGAATTAGCAGAAGCGATCGCGAAAGTAGTAGGTTTAAAAATCTGGAAAGCTGGAGATATTAATATACTGCAAAGCCACTACAACAACCTCAAAGGATACACCCAAGCGGAAGCTGTAAAATCAGTTATCCAAAACCTAGAATATTGGAAATGGATTTTTGCAGCCAAAGATACCATCCTCATCCACATTACCTTCTGGCTTGCCCTCATCTTCGCTTACCCAAAATTTCCCCAAGTCCAAGCAATCTTCTTCTGGAACCCGTGGGTACGTCGCATCTTAGGCATGGGTTACGTAGGTTTCCTCCTTACCTGGGTTCCCTTCTTTCGTCGCAAATTACTCGAACCCTTCAAATTTTCCCTCCTTGCCGATGCTGGTTTAGATAATTTCAACCCCGCAGGATATTTCCTCGAATCGAACGTCCAAATTCCACCTGAAACCCTCCAACCTTTGCAAGGAGAGAGTGCGCGACAACGCAGGTGGGGTCGTCAAACACAAATCAACCC
>NZ_NTFS01000336.1 GCF_002289455.1 Brunnivagina elsteri CCALA 953 | reverse complement strand
AAAAAAATAAGTCAAACGTTTAAAACTTTTACAAAAAAATATATTTCCTTTATATTAATGCTTTGCTAGATAATCTATGCTCAAATGTAAATAGATTAACTAGTAAATTAGCTAGTCGTAAAAAGATTTTTTGATTGCTTTGAAATAAGTCAATAATTAATGAATATGAACGTTAAAATTCCCTTTGTCGATTTGAGTTTTCAACATCAACCGATTCAGAATAAAATTCAACAGGCAATTGAAAAAGTACTATTAAACGGGGATTTCGTTTTAGGGAAAGCTCTCGCTGATTTTGAACAAAAATTCGCAGCAGCATCCGATACCGCATATGGGATTGGAGTAGCTTCCGGAACAGATGCGATCGCACTTGGTTTACAAGCTTGTAATGTTGGTGTTGGTGATGAAGTTATCTTGCCTGCAAATACCTTTGTAGCAACATTGATTGGCGTAATTCGTGCTGGGGCAACACCGATTTTTGCTGATTGCGACCCAGAAACTGCTTTAATCGACTTAGAGGCAGCAGCTAAGGTTGTGACAGGAAAAACCAAAGCGATAATCCCCGTACATCTCTACGGGCAAATGGTATCACCAAGACAACTTTTAGATTTTGCAAAAACCCACAATGTGCTGATTTTTGAAGATGCAGCTCAAGCACATTTAGCGGAACGTGATGGATATAAAGCTGGTTCAGTCGGGATTGCTGCCGCATTTAGCTTCTACCCTAGCAAAAATTTGGGTGCAGTTGGTGATGGTGGAATTTTGCTCACACGGGATGGGGAAGTTGCCAAAAAAATGGTGCGTTTGCGGAATTACGGAGCTTCCTATAAGTACTATCATACCGAACCAGGTACAAACAGCCGTTTAGATACGCTCCAAGCTGCCGTATTGTTAGAAAAGTTACCATATTTACCTGAGTGGAATCATCTACGTTTAGAAATCGCTCAACAATATGACGCAGAATTTGCACAGTTTGCCGCAAGCGGAATTATACCAATGCAAAACCAAAGTGGTGCTGGACATGTGTATCATTTATATGTGGTGAAAATAACTGAGTCTTGTTCAGTTTCGCGGCAAGAATTACAAGAAACCCTTGGGAATGCGGGGATTCAAACCGGGATTCACTATCCCATACCCTGCCATTTACAACCAGCATTTACCAACTTAGGCTATCAACTCGGAGACTTTCCCCACGCAGAAACATTGGCAAAACAGATACTATCATTACCAATGTACCCAGGTTTAACCACCAACCAAGTCAAGGAAATTTTCGCTGCGATCGCATTTACTTTTACTTCTAAGCAGCAGCTTTTAGTAGTTAACGGGTAGTAGTTAATGGGTATTGGTTGGATGCTGGTTAATGTGAGTGCCTTATTTAGATAACATGTTAACTTTTTTCTATCTTTACCCTTTCTTATTTCCCAATCACAACTACCGATTAACCATTAACTTTTTATGTATAAACAAAGAATTAGAACAACCAACCCAACAGAATTATTTAATTATGCAATTATTGGTGTTTTGACATTACTATATGCACCAATATTTCTACATTGGTGTGATGGTTGGATAAAAAAAACAATTAGTACCGAACACGAGTATTTTAGTCACGGTTTGATTGGTTTTCCCTTTGCGATTTATCTGGCATGGACAAACCGTAAATTATGGTATCGGTTGCGCGATCGCAATCATCCTCTAGGCATTGGATTCCTATTGATAGGTGGATTATTTTATCTTTGTGGTGTCTCCGAATGGGTAAATCTTTCTCTGCCAATTATTCTTGCTGGGCTTTGCTTGTGGTTAAAAGGAAGAGCAGGATTAAAATTACAATGGTTTCCTTTATTATTAGTCTTTTTAGCAACACCTAATTCACTTCCTTATCTCATTGCTCCTTACACAATGCCTTTGCAAAGCTTTATTGCTGGTACGGCAGGGTTTATTTTAAACCAATTGGGGATGAATATAAATGTCGATGGGATATATTTATATGTGAGCGGCAGAGTTGTAGAAGTAGCTCCCTATTGTGCGGGTTTAAAAATGCTTTTTACAACTCTATATGTTTGTTTAATGCTATTACATTGGACAGGTGTTTTATCATCGCAACGCAAAACAACTTGGTTCCTTTCATTAGCAGTCATAATTAGCGTCACTGCAAATATTATTCGCAATACATTACTTACTTTTTTCCACGGTACTGGTAACGAATCTATGTTTAAATGGCTACACGATAGTTGGGGTGGTGATATGTATTCAGCTTTAATGTTATTATCACTAGTTCCTATTCTCAATTGGATCGATGCTAATTTTTCAGATACAAGACAGGAACCGATTCGACAAGAAGAAATGCTATAGAAATTGGTTTCCCTGACTTATCACAGAAGTCGGGGGTATAATAATAATTTGAGCAACCTACCTAAGTGGAAGATTGCTCAAATATGTTTCTGTATATAGTTTCGGTTTATCAGGTTGCAAATATATTCAATTTATAAAATATAATCCCTTTACAAAGCTTCAGTGGAAATACTAAATAATCTTACTTGGGGATTACCTTCTCCGAAAAATTGCTGATTAAATGAGTGGAGAATACTTAAAGACACGTAGTATGCTCCCATTTAAGGTATTTTTTTAATATGACTGCTAGAAACAAGAAACAACAGCCCTATCTCAAAACTATACTCAGCGCTTTAAGTGGTGGCATTTTTTCTCTATTATCTAGTGCTACTCCAGGATTGAGTGCTAACCGTATCGCTTTTTATTATTCTCCTTTGGGAGAATTTACAATTTCAGCAGATGATATTGAAATCTTCGCAAAGGAAGGACGAATTACTGAGGATTTGGCTTTTTACATTAACCGTATTCCCGAATCACAAAGAGGACAATTTCGTCAACTGCTAAAGACTCGCTTCCAAGTAAATGCAACTTTAGTTTCCCAATTTACCTATTCCCAGTTAGGGCAGAAAGTAGTCGAAAGATTGGGAACACTCTTACAAACGGAATCGCGACAAGGTAATTTTTATGCTTTGCGTTCGGCTCTTATTTTATCGGCAAATGACCCAGAAGGTTTAAATATTGTCGATGTGATTCGTCGCTACCCTTCAGACACGATGCGGTTGAATTTCGGAGAAATTCAGGGGATTACGAATGAATTAAGTAGTTTGCTAAATAAACGCGATCGCGTTGTTGCTGGACTTAAAGAGCTAACTACTACTGAAGCAAAAAGTCAAGCAAACATAGATTTTTCCAAACTTCCAGATTTGCGGGTTGCAGGTAGCTTTAATTCGGGAAAACAATCCCTGACAATGAATGATTTGTTCCGTAATCGGATATTTGCTGTTGATTTGTATCTACCGCAAACCAAAGCTGCGACTGTGGCAAAACCACCATTTCCCTTAATTGTAATTTCTCATGGTGTCGCTGAAGACCGGGAAACATTTGCGTATGTAGCAAAACATCTCGCTACCTATGGTTTTGCTGTTGCAGTTCTCGAACATCCTGGAAGCGATGCAACGAAGATTCAACAATACTTTTCGGGTTTATCCAGCCCTCCAGAAGCACAGGAGCTAATTAATCGCCCTCTCGATGTCAAGTTTTTGCTGGATGAGTTGCAAATTAATAAGAAGTCTTACGCTAATTTGCAAGGATTACTGAATCTCCAAGAAGTTGGTGTAATTGGTCACTCATATGGTGGCTACACCGCTTTGACTTTGGCAGGTGCAAATTTTGATATAGATGGTATTCGCAGGAATTGTAACCCGAATAAATCACTGAATTTATCAGTATTTTTACAATGTCGTGCTAATGAGTTATTGCAGAACAAGGTGAAAATTCCCACTTTACAAGACTCACGGATTAAAGCTGTGATGGTAATGAACCCTTTAAGTAGCATTGTTTTGGGTAAACAAGGATTAAGTAAAATTCAAGTTCCAGTCATGTTAATGGGAGGTAGTCAGGATATTATCACACCTGCGATTCCCGAACAGGTGAATCCTTTTACTTGGTTGCAAACCAAGAATAAATATTTGGCGATTATCGATAATGCAACCCATTTCTCGACATCGGAAAAGTTAGATAGCTCTAAAGGTGTTTTACCGGTTCCCAAGGAATTGATTGGTCCCGATCCTGCGATCGCACAAACCTATGTTAAGTCCCTCAGTGTCGCTTTTTTCCAAAGCCATCTATTAAACAAACAGCAGTACCAACCATATCTAAGTGCTGCTTACAGTCAATATATCAGCCAAAAACCCCTAGATTTAAGCTTTGTCCAATCCCTAACTACAGAAGAACTGCAAAAGATGATGGAGAAAGAGTAGAGACACTCCACCGGAGTGTCTTCATCAATTAATAATCCAGTGGGGTATCTGCATAGGTTAAGAATTATGAATTGCCTAATGCCCCATTCCCTAACTTAAATATCTTCAACTTCTAATCTTGCGGCTGTGACTGCATCAAAAGCAAACGCCAAAATCATCGGCATTGGACATTTTAGTAAATAAGTAGAAATTACCGCAACAACAGTACCGACAACAGCAGAAATTGACCAGAATTTCTCATTGAATGTCATCCCTTTTTCTGTCTTAATAAATCTTAAAACTTTGACTGGAATTGGTTCCGGCATCACTGCACCAGGAGGAAATGCCCAGTAATTATTACACCGCTCGATATGCAAATCAGTCCAGCCATTGTCTTGGCACCAGTCCTCTATCCATTGCTGATGATAATGCTTCATAGTTGGGCAGGGCGTTAGGCTTCGCATGATTTTCGTTAATAAGTGAATATAAGTGTTTCAATAGCTTGCTGACAAGTTAATCTGATGCTTTTTAATGCTTTTTAATGCTTTTTCAATAATATGAGTGGATTACAATTTTTTAAACATTGTTAACTTGCATTAAGCAAATAGTACAAAAACTTCATAGTTATCAAAACTGGCTTGGAAATATAATTCAAGAACTTGGATCGAACAATTGAATAATCCAAGATTAACCGCAAATAAGCTTTATCGATGCGAAAAGAAAATAAACTTTACTTTGAAGCCGCAAACTCAATAATCTGAGATATCCCTTAAGGTAGTCGTTAATAAAATCTAAATTGATTAGGGCTTTCTAAGATTTAGTGTCGCTCCTCCGATGGGAATCAGGGAAGGGAAAAGGAGTATTGAGAAAAGCGGGGATAAACAGAAGAAAGAGCAAGAATTAATGCTTATAACAATCTTCATAAACAAAGACTGATAATAAAATAAATCTAAAGAGACTTCAAGAAACTAAAAGAAAACAAGATTCGATGTAACTAGGCAGTAGTAATTTCGACTCAGTTATTAATAGAATGACACACCCTACTACTTACAAAGATGGTGTAATTTGGTTTTTGGAAAACTCCCCAGCAATTTTTATGACATTTTTTCTGTACGATCGAGTCCCTATTTGCGATAAGCTAAAAAAATAAAAGTAAAAATACTCACATGGCGACTAGATATGTTATTGAGACTGCTAGCAGTGTTTGTTTTGGTAATTCTAGTTAATTTAGTGTCTCTACTATGTCCAACTGTCGCTGCGTATGCAGATTGGACCCATCCTTTATCATTTAGTAACGCCGAATTGACAAGGAAAGACTTTTCCGGTCAGGAATTACAGGCATCTGAATTTTCTAATGCCAATATGGAATTTACCAACTTTCAAGATGCTGATTTACGAGGTGCGGTAATGAGCGCTTCGGTAATGACAAAAACAAATCTACATGGTGCAAATTTATCGAATGCGATGGTAGATCGGGTAAACTTAACAGGTGCGGATTTAAGTGACGCAATTTTTCAAGAAACGTTATTGCTGTATGCGACCCTCGCAGATGTAAATATCGAAGGTGCTGATTTTACCGATGCAATATTAGACGCATTGCAGGTAAAGGAATTGTGTCTCAAAGCGAGTGGTGTGAATTCGCTTTCCAGGTGTTCAAACTCGTGATTCACTAGGGTGCAGATGAAACGTGTTGGTGTAATTGGTGGTGGACAATTGGCTTGGATGATGGGAAGTGCAGCTAAAAAGCTAGGTATCGAACTAGTTGTACAGACTCCAAGTGTAAATGATCCAGCTGTTGTTGCTGCAAAACAACAACATCCTATGGATTCAACAAAATTGGACAGTATGTCTAGTTTTTTCGTACAAGCTCGTGTAGATGATGCGATCGCAACTGGGGAACTGGCAAAAAAAAGCGATGTCATTACTTTTGAGAATGAATTTGTCGATTTAGAAGCTTTATCGAGTTTAGCGGAACGGGGAGTTTGTTTTCGTCCCCGTTTGGAGGCACTTGCACCACTGTTAGATAAATATCATCAGCGTTGCTATCTTCGGGATATTGGCATTCCAGTTCCCAATTTTGTAGCGTTAGATTTAAAGCAAAATGCTAACGATTTGCACATCTTCAGCAAGTTTGGATTTCCCGTTGTCCTCAAAGCCCGTCGTCACGGTTACGATGGGCAGGGTACGTACATTATTAAAGATATTCAACATTTGGAATCAACCCTCGAAGATATCAAAAGGGGACGTTTTAAAGCAAGCCATGTGGAATTTTTGCTCGAAGAATTTATCCCATTTACCCACGAACTAGCAGTTATCGCTGCACGTTCAGTAAGTGGTGAAGTTGTCAACTATCCAGTGGTAGAAACTCAACAACAAGAACAAGTTTGTCGTCGTGCGATCGCACCTGCAAATATTTCTCCCCAAGTTGCGGCAACCATTGAAAATATCTCCCGGATTTTACTCAATAGCTTGGATGCAATCGGGGTATTTGGGATAGAACTATTCCTAACGGCAGATGACAAAGTTCTGGTAAATGAAATAGCTCCTCGCACCCATAATTCTGGACATTTTTCCCTCGATGCTTGTCAAACTTCACAATTTGAACAGCATTTGCGGGCAATTTGCGGACTACCATTGGGAAACCCATCTTTGATTTGTCCAGGTGCGGTGATGGTAAATTTATTAGGATATGAAAATAGCATCAGCGATTACCAAGAAAAACGCCAACTGATTGAGGCAATCCCAAATGCCCGTCTCCACTGGTACGGTAAATCCGAATCCCGCCCCGGTCGCAAATTGGGTCATGTGACAGTATTATTAGAGAATCCTAGTCGGGATTGTGCGCTCGAAGTCGCACAGCAAGTAGAGTCTATCTGGTATCCAACTCAAACCTGAAAAATTCTCTGCTGAAATTCCCCAACATAATTTTTGAAGGTTATAATTGGGTTATTGCGCTGCGACGTTGGTGACTGCCATCAAGTTTTTTGATCTATGTCTTTAAGAAAATGGGAGTCGATTGTTCTTTGTGGCAGTATACCGGGCTTAGTTCTCGGAAACTTTAAACGAAGCGAAAGGTTCCCACCCTGGTTTATCCAGGTCAAAAACTTAGGTAAAACGGCGTTGCGGTCATACAAATAATATTTTAGATGTGTTTGGCTCCCTGGTCTTAAGTGATTTGGGGACAACGGGAAATCCAAACTTGCTGAAGA
>NZ_NTFS01000335.1 GCF_002289455.1 Brunnivagina elsteri CCALA 953 | reverse complement strand
CCTAGAAAGGGCTAGGGTAGTTTTGTGTGTCGTATTCCGTCCCCACAAACTTCTCTCCGTTACAAAACATAATTGCGTAGCTTTAGCTTCTCGCTCTGCGAGTATTACGAATTGCGAATTGTTTTAATGGGTTGTTACGTCCTGATATCATGGCAGGATATGCTAGCCTGTTTTGAAGAATCAACCGTTGTTCGCTACTATTTCTCCTTTTAATCAAAATGTCCCAAGAATTTATTGTTGGTAGTAAAGTTCGCGTTGTGGCATTGCCTCCATACGTAAAAACCGCAGACTCAATGCCGATGCTTCGACCACCAGATATTATTAAAATTGGTGAGGAAGGTATCGTACTTGACCGTCGTCCTGGTGGGTACTGGGGTGTCCGTTTCTCACGGGGTGCATTTCTCATCGATAGTCAGTATATTGAATCTGTGGAAGCAAGCTCGGAATCTTAATTTCAATATTGGGAACAAAGAAGACGTTCCACGGAACGTCTCTACATTAATATGGGCGGGATTGTAAACTTATATAAAGAAGTGATTTTGGTTTGTATTAATGATTTCTCGCCGCAATTTTCTAACTGTATTATTAGTTTGTTGTTTAACTTTCTGCGGATGGCTGAATTTGACACCATCTGCTGATGCTTTAGGTGGAAAACTACCCGCAATTAACCAAGCTGCTCCCGAATTTTCCTTACCAACCAATACTAATGATGGTAAAGTTGCGCTTTCCGATTTGCGTTGGAAGTGGGTTGTACTTTACTTTTACCCCAAAGATTTTACATCTGGATGCACTATTGAAGCTCGTCGATTCCAAGAAGATTTACCGAAATACATCGATAAAAATACCCAAATTATTGGTGTGAGTGCGGATGATGTGGATTCACATGCTGAATTTTGCGATTCGGAAGGTTTGAAGTTCCCCTTACTTGCTGATACAACTGGTGCTGTAAGTAAAGCTTACGGTTCTTGGATGAGTTTTATATCATCGCGTCATACTTTTATTATCGATCCGCAAGGGAATTTACGGGAGACATTCGTAAAGGTTAATCCGAATATCCACAGTCAAGAAGTTTTGGCTAGATTGACTGAACTACAAGCAGCTTCTTAGTTGCTGGTTCTAATTTCCATGCTCTGTGTGGGAATGTCTTTTTTGAGGCTTTGTGAATCAGTTAATCAGTTTACACTGAAGGTAAGGCAATTCCAGGAAATAGAATATTTCACTTATTTATCAATCGTATCATTCATAAGTAAGGGTAGGGAGACCCTACCCCTACAATGTGGGAGAATTTATTTTTTGGTGTTTCTTGCAGTTAAACAATCAAATTTGCTTGCTATTATTTTTTTTGCAAATGCATACCAACTAACTGATTTATAGCTTCTTATTGGCAAATTTATGGACTTGGAACCAGAAAAAAATGCTCCATCTGAGGCAGAAAATATTGAGTTTGCTGAACCAATTCCTCCTAAACCGTTGGAAATTTTGCGAGATGCGGAAGCTTTAGTACGTCGTCCAACTGTAGCTGCAATTGTACCTCTTTTACCTGGGAAGATTCGCGATCGCTTGGAAAATGCTTCGGATGTCGCAGATAATACATTGAATGAGCTTGCTGAGATTGACATCGATGAAATTTCTGACTGGGAACTCCGTCCTGCAAGGATTAAGGTTGGTTTAAGTTTTGTCGGGTTTGGGGCGTTGATGATAATTCTGCTACTGCTGTACTCAAGTATTCTGCACCCTGAACAGAGTGCGTTGGCGCAAGTGGGAGAATACTGGTATCAATATGTTTGCTTTGTGTGTTTAGGTGTTGCCGGAATGTTTACTTTAGGAAGGGAGGCAATGCGTCCAGTACAAAGACGCAAACGTAGCAAAAAACGGAAAAATGTCTTGTTAGATGATGAAGATTCCTGGTAATTCTTTCTTTCTAATATTAAGTTATCTTCAATAAAGTACATTCCCAAACTAAACGTGGTTGTGCATAACAAAGTAGATTTTTACGGGTTTTTTCTAGTTGTTTGATAATATTTGGTTGGTGTTGTTGCTGCCAGTACAGTTGCTGTAGGTAATCAACTAGCCATAATTGCCCTTCTGTGTCTAATTCTTTATCGATTCTCCTGGCTAATTCCAAAGCTTGACGCTGGTTTGCGGGTGTTTTTTGCAATGCTTGTAGTAACTCATCTGGAATTGCTTGCATTTGGGTGTAGGATGCGATCGCATGTCCTGGACTTCCTGCTGCTAAGTTGATTACGGCTGGATGTTGTAATATTTCTCTATGTCCTGTTCTATTTAATACTTCTGCCATATTTGCTACATCTAGCCGATAGAAGGGTATTTTTTGACACCGCGATACGAGGGTGGGTAATATGGCATCAACTGAGGGTGCAATTAAGATTAATGTGGCTCTTCCTGGCTCTTCGAGGGTTTTTAGCAGTGCATTTGCTGCCCCTTCTGCCATTGTTTCGGCTTGTTCGATTATGACTACGCTTCTCGGTGCGAGCATTGCGGGACGGCTGAGAAATTCAGTAATTTCACGTATTTGATCGAGGCGAATTACTGGTGGTGCTTTGCGTTTCAACCCTTTTTCGGCAGCTTCTTGGGGGGTTAAACGCTGCCCTTGGTGTTGGTATGTTGGTTGTACCCAGAGTAAATCGGGGTGATTACCCTGCCGTAGACGTTTTTGTGCGGTGGTGTCGTGACTAAATAATACTTCGGTAAAGCAGCGTGCAGCTAATGCTCGTCCTATTCCATCTGTACCTGCAAATAAGTACGCTGGTGGAATTCGATTTTTGGTGACGGCTTGCATCAGTAATTCTACTGCTTGAGTTTGTCCAATTAGTGGTGTGAAGAAGGACATTTTTTAGGGGAAGGGTTTTAAATAATTTATTTAATAACAGCTGGATAATATTTTTGCAAATATCAATATCAATATAGACATCCCATCGGAATGTCTCTACGTTTTAATTCAATTGATGACTTTTTTTAATTTGTCTTGAATTTGCTGTTGTACTTCTTCTTTACTAACACTAGCATTTATCCTCACAATTTTTTCGGGGTAGGTTTTTGCAAGTTCGCTATATCCCTGTTGTACTCTTTGATGAAAGTCGATTTTTTCTTGTTCGATTCTATCAGCTATTTCTCCGCTACTGCGTTTGCGTTTGAGTCCAATTTCGACATCTAAATCAAACCAAAAGACTAAATCGCTGACTAATCCTGCGGTTGCAATGTTGTTGAGTTGGTTGATTAAATCCATCTCTAAACCGCGTCCATAACCTTGGTAAGCTATAGTTGAATAGATAAAGCGATCGCACAGTACAAATTTACCTTGTTTCAGATTTGGTTTGAGTTTTTGTTCGACATGTTGAGCGCGATCGGCAGCATATAATAATAATTCAGTACGACTAGAAATTGGGTTTTTTCCAGCTTCAAGTAATAGTCTTCTTAAGTCTATACCTAATTCGGTTCCACCAGGTTCTCGTGTGATAACAACTTGAATATCTAAGCTTTGTAACCATTCGTTGGTAAGTTGGATTTGGGTGGTTTTTCCACATCCTTCTACCCCTTCAAAAACAATTAATTTGCCTTGCATGGTGAATTCAGTTTTAATTTGGAAATCTAATTTGAAAAACTAATTTGGAAATTTAAGTTGAAACTCTTCATTAAAATCTGCCAATACAGGATAAATAATTGGATGGGTTTCATTAATACTCAACAACCTTTGTTTGTATTCTTCTAAATAAGCTTTGCGACGTTCATCATTAATTTGAGTAGCACCAAAAACAATAAATTGAGGCACAACACCAAAACCAACAAAGTGTAAAATACCATGATTTATTGGATAGAGAATGCTGTGAATATCTCCATTAATTCCGACTTCGTTATACATCGATATTTTTCCACCAGTAGTTAATGATAACATGGCTTTTTTCCCTTTGAAAATGCCATTGTCATACCATTTCCCACCACCATAAGTTTTCCCCGATGCGAATACCCTATCTACCCATCCTTTCAAAATTCCAGGAAGTCCAAACCACCACAAGGGAAATTGAAAAATTAATACATCGCACCAAAATAGTTTTTCCATTTCGGCTTTTATATCTGGGGAAAAGCTATCATTTTCTGTTGCGTATCTTTCTTCCTGTTGTTGTTTGAAGTAACTTTGCTCTTTTTGCGAAGTAAAATTACGTCTATCAGAAACAGGATCGAATTTCATCCCATATAAATCGGAAATTATGACTTCATTTCCTGCTGTTTCGAGAACTGTTTTGGCATAATTCGTTAATGCAGCGTTAAAGCTTTGTGGTTCTGGATGTGCGTGAACAATAAATACTTTCATTAAGGGAGATACTGATTTAAACAAACATCATATTATATAACAATTAGAGCCTAGGTTATTCTACCGCTAAAAATTTTCTTGTAATTGCCGCAAATCAACTAAATCTTTCTTTCTACCGATTAATTCTTTATCTTTAATGATTTCGTCTAGGGGTTGTACTCTTAGTTCTAACTTTTCAAAGATAATGAGATTGAATATTGATAAATCATGATTTAAAGGTACAGCTAAATCATTATGAAAAACAAATGCTTCTTCTGCTTGATTAATTTCTACATCAATATGCTCAATTTCTAATGTCATGATTCGTAAATCAAATTCATCATCGACAAGTCGCATTAGTGCGATCGCAATATATTCTTGAAACAAATCTTCAATTTTATTCATATCTTTTTGTGCTACTTCAATATCAATATCGTGTAATAACCATTGGGAACCATAAAGATTACCCGCTAAACCACCTGTGATACGATATGTAATGTTATTTTGATGAAAAATAGGAATAATTTGTTTTAATGCTTTGATATGATTATCTGAAATTACTGAATTCATTTGGTTTATATCTAAATTATGTCTAAAATTATAAACTAAAATTTGAATAATTGCTGTATGGGTTCGTATTCTCGACTTCTCAAGTAAATCGGGGATATTTACTAAATATTGAGTTAATTAACCGCAGATAAACGCGGATAAATTCATGATTTTTATGATATATGTGTAAGTTGTAGTAAATTTAAAATTCACTTACAAATTATGCCGATACGTCACAGTTTATTAAAGTCGGATATTCAGCTTTCTTACCTAGAATGGAATCAAGCAAAGGAACCTGTATTATTACTACATGGGATGGCTGATAATGCCACAGTTTGGTTAAGTTTAGGTGAATATATTGCACCAAATTATCATGTTGTTGCTCCCGATATGCGTGGTCATGGTGATAGTAGCAAACCAGAAAATGACTACAGATTTACTGATGTAATAGAAGATATGGAAGCGTTAATGGATCAGCTAAAATGGTCATCAGCTCATATTGTCGCACATTCTTGGTCGGGAAAATTAGCTACTATTTGGGCAAAGCAAAATCCTCAACGTTTACGAAGTATAATTTTAGTCGATCCAATTTTTATTTGGAAAATACCGAGTATCTTTAAATTGACGTTTCCATTGTTATATCGGATATTACCATTTCTCCAAGGAATGGGACCATTTTCTAGTTACGAAATTGCCGAAGCAAAAGCCAAACAAATGAGTCAATACAAGGATTGGACGCAATTACAACAACAAGCTTTTCAAGCAGGAATAGAACAAAAATCAGATGGAACTTGGGGTAGCAAATTTACTTATTCTGCACGCGATCGCATTTTTGAGGAAGTCATGCGTGTTCCTGGTTTGACAGCACCAATTGAAATACCTTCGCTATTTATCCAGCCAGAAAAAGGTGTAAATCGTCAAGAATGGCAGTTGAAACCTTACAAAACATATCTCAAGAATTTGCAAGTGCAGCAAGTACCTGGAAATCACTGGGCTTTTTTAACTAAACCAGATGAATTTAATCAAACCGTTCAAGCATTTTTAAATAAGTAGTCAGCAATCAGGAATCAGGATACTGCTACCAAATCAAAATACAATCTTCGTCTTATTTGCTAATACCAATCCAAAATAAATCCAAAGTAGGTTGGGTTAGACGCACGAATAAACTTGATGTTTGACGATGAGATTAATTTGCGTCGTAACCCAACATTAATCTGCACAATCAAGAAGCATATTTTATTAAATTCAAATTACTTAATACTTTTTATGCTTATTAATATATATTTTTTTCAGATTAGGTAAAATTCGCTGTTTCACTAAATACTCAACTTGATAAATATAAAGTGAGATAGCAAACCAAATAAAAAACCAAGGCTTATCCTGAAAACTATTATTTTCTACCTGACGTAATATTGAACCAAAAACATTACCAAGAAACCTGCCCGAACATCTTCCAATCATATCTTCCGATTTGTAAGATAACTGACATGAAACCAATGATAAACCTAAAAATATTATAAATATGAGAGAAAATGATATACCTATGACAACAGTGGCATAAAATCCTTCCCACAAACTTTTTCTTGATGGCAACCAAGAGGGAAATTTTCTCTTCTTATTTTCCTTTTGCCATATAAACCATATGAAGTGATATAAAAAAGATAAAATCACTATTGGCAAAATAAAACCAGAAAACAGAAAAAATATTAATAATTCAAGATTATTTGTTATCAAAGATATAGTGCTTCCACCAAATCCTATCAATATCAAACGTGTTCCTGGCAATGCCACTGGAATTAATAATATTGTTCTTACCCACGAAATAGGATAAGGAAACCAAAAATACCAACTAAATTGATCGAAGTTTTTCCTGATGCGAGTAAATATATTATCTGAAGTCATTTTTAAATTGATCGGAATATCATTATTTATATATATAATTCCCACTTCGGATGGAAAAATAACTTTTGAATCAATTTATAAATGGGTTATGGTTATTTGGAGTTTTGTCGTTTGGAGAGAAACCCGGTTTCTTGAGGATTGTTTACAATAGTTCACATGCTCTTACATCAACCCCAACATGAAAATCTCATCCCAAATACCGCAACAAGTCTGGATACAAACGATCGCACGTGGATTATATCAACTTGGTTCAGGAGTACTACTTTTTTATATACCGATTGTGTTTGTCAACTACGGTAACTTATCAGCTACAGAGGTTGGATTTGCGGTTGGTGGTGGTGCGATCTCAGGATTTGCTGGTAACATTCTTGGGGGAATACTCGCAGACTCTCCCAAATTTGGACGCAAACGCAGTTTAATTTTATCGTCTGCCTTCTCAATTATCTCTTCATTAATTGCCGTATTTACTGAGAATTTTCTCTTATTGTTGCTAGTGAATGTGGTATTTGGAGTGAGTACGGGTTTATACTGGACTGCTGCCGATGCATCTGTAATGGATGTAACCACACCCGAACAGCGACAAAGCGCCTTTTCCCTCTTGGGAGTGGCGGATAACTTGGGACTCGCTGCGGGAACTTTGGGTGGTGGAATGTTACTAAAGTTACTTCATCCGGCGGAATTTATCTTTGCAGGTAGCGCGATCGCATTCTTAATTTTACTGCTTTTTTTCCCTTTGGGAATGCGGG
>NZ_NTFS01000334.1 GCF_002289455.1 Brunnivagina elsteri CCALA 953 | reverse complement strand
TGACAAAAGTTTATATTCTATCGGTTTTTAGTATAGTTCTAATCAAATAATAGGAGTGCTTGGACAAATATTTTGTCTTCACTGCGAATTTGCAGAATTGATTTGACTAGATTGATAAAATCTACATCTAATTTTTCATCATTTTCAATAGTTTTTGTAGCTGCATAAAAGCTGACATCATCTAGTTGAAGTTCGTTCGTTAAACCTGTTTGAAATTTCCGAAGTTTGCTATTCCAAGATAGAGATTTACCTCTGAGGGTAAACTGAAACCAGATAATTTCATCATTTTTTACATCAAAAAATATATCAAAGTATGGTTCATCTCCTTGAAACCATATTCGTTTCAATCCTTCTGGATGAGCTTGTTTGAGCAATTTTTGTTCAATTTCATTTAATGAAGTTCCAAGCAATTCGATTTCGTTTTTAGTTAGCAAATTATTACTTTTTTTCATTTTCAATTTTTCCTAATTAATTTCAATCAAAATAAATATTTATTAACAAGATACTATCTTATGTAAAACCAAAATAAGCATTGAAATAAAATAGAAAAGTCATATTTCCTTATTGGAAATAGATTATGTGGAAATGTTCGCAGAAAAACAGAATATATCTAGATAATAAAAAAGGTAAAAAATATGCAACTTTGATGATTTCGTAAAAACAAATTTCTTATCTTCCCTATCTCTGTGTCCTCTGCGGTTCAATTTCTGAAAATATTCCCAGATAAAACATCGTCTTCAAAAAGCCGACTGAGGATAAATTTCTCCATCCTTTACAGAAAGAATTTGGGAAGAATTTAGCCATTGGGAATCAAAAGAACCCAAATGAGTTGTTGTAATTAAAGTTTGAAAACGGTCTTGAATTGCATCAAGTAACTGATTTTGTCGTGACGGATCGAGTTCCGCCAAAACATCATCAAGTAGTAACAAAGGAGGTTCCCCGACAACTTCTTCAATTAACTGCAATTCTGCCAACTTTAATGCTAACACTAGGGTTCGCTGCTGACCTTGCGAGCCATATTGACGGGCAGGAGTTTGGTTGATAGTCAATTCTACTTCGTCACGATGGGGACCGACAAGGGTTGTACCTTGATGCAATTCCGCGATCGCACGTTGTTGGATTTTATCGAAAAAAGCCTGTTGGACTTTCTCCTGGGCTTTCTCTTGGGTTTTATCTGGGACTTGTTCAGGTTGAATTTCCTCCAAAGGTACATTAGGAGCGTACTTTACCTGGAGAACTTCCGTACTACCGCTAATACTCGCGTGCCATTTAGCAGCGATGGGAGCTAGACGTTGAATTGCGCGATCGCGTCTTCTAATTACCCTTGTTCCTGTTGTGGCTAGTTGGGCATCCCAAATACTTAATTCTGAAGGGCGAGAGGCTAAATTTAATGTCTCTACATGATGCTTTAAAAAAGCATTGCGCTGCCGTAAGACTTGATGATATTGCTGCAAAATATAAGCGTAAACTGGCTCAAGTTGTACTAATAGTGTATCCAACCAGTGACGACGAACTTCTGGACTTCCACGCACCAAGTCTAAATCCAGACTCGAAAATTCGACTGCGTTGATAACTCCTAAAAAATCGGTTTGCTTGCGGAGATTTTCCCCATTCAGGTTGACGGTACGGCGACCATTCCGACGTAATGTTAAAGTCAGGTCATGTATACCAGCTTCACGCTTTAAAACCGCTTTAATTTGGGAAATTGGTTCCCGATCCTGTACTAGTTCCTTATCCTTTGCCATGCGGTGACTGCGTAAAGTCGCGAGTAACTCCACTGCTTCCAACAAATTCGACTTTCCTTGAGCATTATTACCCAACAAAATAGTTTTAGGAGCAGTAAATTCAATGTACTGCTCCTGGTAATTGCGAAAGTGGCGAAGTTGGAGAGATTGGAGAAACATAAAATTAGGGAATGGGGAATAGGGAAATGGGCAAGGGGGAAAGGCTAAGAGGGTAAACAATGAATAAATAGGGCTTGCTGAATAAAGCTATAACAAGAGTCAGAATAAGACTTCTAATCCTTTTTATTCCCAGCAAGTGCAAGGTTATAGTATTTATAAGCTCAAAATTCTTGCATTTAGGTAGAAAATTGTGGGGTAGATTTAGAAACTAACGTCCAAAGCTACCATTTTTTGGTCTGTGTGGTATCTAGATTCGCTTTGTGGAGTTTTTCAGCAAGCCCTAAATACTTATTAGGCATGATGCAAAAATAAATTGAACATTTTTAATTGGGAAGTCATTCGGAAGGGTGAGGAAACCCCACCCCTACAAAAATTGAGGATAATTTATCTCTTGGTGTTTCCTAAGTTAATAGCCTGTTTCCCATTCAATTTGTAAGACTTATTTTTGCGAGACTCATTACACAATCCCCAATCTCCAATTTCTAAACGGTCTTCTTACCGATGATGCGGAAGAAGATTTTTTCACCTTCAATCCAAACAACCATTAAGGCACTAAAACCGATACAAACCAATAATTCAGTGCCATCGAGTACATAAGTACCAAAGAATGCTCGTAAAGGTGCTACATAAACCAGCATTAATTGTAAAATAGAGGTGACAACAACAGCTCCCAACACGAAAGGATTCGATAGCGGATTCATTTCGATGATTAAGCGATTGTTGGAACGAATTGCGATCGCATGTCCCATTTGCGCCAAACACAAGGTCGTAAATACCATTGTTTTCCAAGACTCAGGTTCGGGATATCCAGGTTGATGGGTGTAATCATATGCCCATTTCATCATTGCGATCGTAATAATTGCAAATACAATCCCAATCCGAATCATGTAGGAACCCAAACCGCGAGCAAATATGCTTTCACGGGGACTAAATGGGGCACGATTCATCACATCGGGTTCGGGTGGTTCCACAGCTAGGGCTAAAGCTGGTAAACCGTCTGTAACCAGATTCATCCATAAGATTTGTAATGGAATCAAGGGAACCCCTCCTAAACCGAGTAATGGTGCTGCTGCTATTGTCAGAATTTCGCCAATATTACTACCGAGAATATACTTAATAAATCTGCGAATATTGGTATAAACTACCCGACCTTCTCTGGTTGCTGCCACAATCGTCGCAAAGTTGTCATCAAGTAAAATCATGTCGCTGGCTTCTTTGCTGACATCGGTTCCCGTAATACCCATAGCGATGCCGATGTCCGCTTGTTTCAAAGCTGGAGCATCATTAACCCCATCCCCCGTCATCGCCACAAAACGACCACGACGTTGCAAAGCTTGAACGATACGTAATTTATGTTCCGGGGCAACCCTAGCATAAATACTTACCAAGTCAACCTGCTGTTCAAGTTCAGAATCGCTCATTTTCTGCAATTCCTGACCAACGAGAACTCGGTCATTGTCACCCTGAGCAATGCCTAAATCCTTTGCGATCGCACGGGCAGTTAATTGGTGATCGCCTGTAATCATCACCGGACGAATTCCCGCATCGCGACATTCTTGGACAGCAGCACGAACTTCAGGACGTGGTGCGTCGAGCATTCCCACCAAACCCAACCAAACTAATTCCTGTTCCGATACCTCATCGCTACCTTCGGGGGGAACTTCGGTGAGTGGTTTGTAAGCAAATCCCAAAACCCGCAAACCATTACTTGCCATGTTGTCGTTTTCGGCGAGAACCACTTTGCGGATATCGTCATTCAAATTAATAAACTGTTTGCCATTATCGATAAATTTACAGCGAGCTAGCACCAATTCGGGCGAACCCTTAGTAAACATCACATATCGTTCATCTTTGACGCGATTTTTCAGGATTGGGTCGAGATTTCCCACCAATGAACCCGTATCAACTGGCTCCATTTTGGAAATAATACTCATCCGTTTCCGTTCCGATGAAAAAGGAAATTCCCCAACACGGGGTAATTTACTATCCCACTGGTCTTTTTCAATCCCACCCTTGGCAGCTAATGTTACCAAAGCGCCTTCCGTGGGGTCCCCTAGAATCGCCCAATGTCCATCTTTATGCTGTAGTAGTGAATCATTACATGTGGCACAAGCTACCAACAAAGCCGAGACTGCGGGGTGTTCTTCCAAAGAAACTTGTTTGCCAGCTAATTTAAATTCCCCTTGGGGTGTATAACCTTCCCCCGTAACTTGGTAAGCTTGGTGATTGGTGAAAACTTTTTGCACCACCATTTTATTTTGGGTAAGGGTTCCGGTTTTATCAGAACAAATCGTCGTCACCGAACCCAATGTTTCCACCGCAGGCAGTTTGCGAATTAGGGCATTGCGTTTTACCATGCGCTGGGTTCCCAAAGCCAAGGTTACAGTAATTACAGCAGGTAAACCTTCCGGTACGACAGCTACAGCCATCGAAAGGGAAACTTCAACCAGTTCTCTAAATGTATTGAAAAGTTTGTTACCAGTTACACCAGTGGCATAAGCATAAGCCATGCCACCAACAATGACGATCGCAACTAAAATTAGGGAACCTGTCACCAAAACATTACCCAACTGAGTCATGCGTTGCTGGAGGGGAGTGGGTTCACTTTCCACCGATTGCAGCATTTCGGCAATTTTTCCCAGTTCAGTTGTCATACCCGTATTGGTGACAAGAACTTTACCACGTCCCTGAACAACTTCCGTACCTTGGAAAACCAAATTAATGCGATCGCCCAAAGCCGAATCTTCAGGTAAAGTCACGTCCGCTTGCTTATTTACAGCTTCAGCTTCCCCCGTCAGGGCAGACTCACGGATTTGCAGGTTTGATTGCTCAATAATCCTTCCATCTGCGGATACCTGTACCCCTGCTTCCAGGAGCATAATATCCCCCGGCACTAAATCCTTGCCTGCGATTTCCATCTGCGTGCCGTTACGGATAACCCGAACATTGGGAGAGGATAGTTTTTTCAGAGCTGCCAATGCTTGTTCGGCACGACTTTCTTGAACATAACCGAGAATCCCATTCAAAATTACAATCGCCAAAATTGCGATCGTGTCCTTAAACGGGAATTCACCCTTAGCCAGTTTTTCTTTCCAATCAAGTAAATCAAGAATCCCAGAAATCAGAGCAACGGCAATCAGCATCAATAACATGATGTTTTTGAACTGATCCACCAAAATATCCCAAGAACTGCGACCACCGGATTCTTCTAATTCATTCGGTCCATATTTCTGTAACCGTTGTTGAACCTCTTCTTTAGTTAAACCCGTGTCTGCGCTAGTCGATAGCTGTTGTAATGCTAATTTGGGTTCTAAACTATGCCACACGGCGTTATCAGGCAGAGAATGAGCAGACATCGTATAAGTCACAAGGATTTAGTTACAAGTTTCAATCATAATTTAGTGAGGGCTGGAAAACCATCAACTAAAGTTACACTGGGATGGTCATAGATAAGTATCTATGTATAAGTGCTATTTGGGAGCTATTGCTTACATATACTAGTTTCCGATTTCGGAATATTTAAGTAATATGGGCAAGCAATAGTAGTATGTCGCACAAAAGGGCGAGATGATGGGCTACCAAGTCTGAAGAATAAGTATGTCCGAACATAGCTTAATTGATTTCAGACTAAATCAACCTGTGAGTAAATGAGTTTTTTATGAGTTTTGCACTATTGGGTTTGACTGCTAACAAAATGTTTGGGCAAAAGATAATTCGACCATTATCTGCAAGCGCGATTTATGGGATTACCTTCATTAAGGATACACTCATCGCGATTGACCAAAGAAAGGGATTTCTACTAGAAATAGACCCACTATCAAACAATACTAAAATTTTAAATCCCCACCAAGTACAAGAGTTTACAGATGTGACTGGGATTTGTCTCTGGGAAGATACCCTGTGGGTGACAAGAAAAAACAGTGTTTATTCATGCAAGCTGAATTCATTAGCTTTAGAACATTTTATGACCTTGCCCTATCCCGCAGACGGGATTGCAGTTTGGGGTTCAACAATTTATGTTAGCTGTCAAAAACTAGGTGGAATCCTGATTTTTGATAGTAATTCCCGCAAACAAATTACCCAATTTTATGCTCCTGGGGTGGGAGTCGAAAATTTAGCAGTGAGCGAAGAAACACTTTGGGTTTGCGATCGCACTGAACAAAGTGTTTATGCCATCGATCGTGCCACTGGAGAAATTCAATTTAGTGTTCTTACCCCATTTGAATCTCCAACGGGGATTGCTGTCCATACCAACTCAGAAAGCGCTGAGAAAACCCTTTACATTGCCTACGCATCGGAAGAAGCCTATGTTCGCGACAATCCCAATGCCGACCCCAGTCAAGAAATAGCATACCGCGATAAAACCTTCATCCATCCCCTCAACTACTACTACGACCCTCAAAAACGTTTTGCCCTTTCCAATGGCTACCGGATTGAAATGTCCTACCTTGAGGAAATAGCCCCCCTTGAAGAAGTCCATATCACCGACTTAGAATGGCATATAGCCCTCCCCAGCGACACCGACCGTCAAAAAGTCATCAGCGTCGAATCCATTGGTTTACCCTTCACCGAACAAATTACCGACGGACAGCGAGTTGCGGTCTTTAAATTTGATACCCTCACCCCTGGAGAACGTCACATATTCGGCTGGAAAGCGATTCTCGAAGTGCGTGGCATCAAATACCGCATCACCCCCCGCGAAGTCGAAAATATCCCCGAACTAACGGAAGAATTCCAAACCCGTTACCTCGTAGATAACGACGATTTGTCGATGGACAAGGGTATTGTTATCCGCGCCGCACGGGATGCCATCGGTACTGAAACGAACCTACTACGGAAAATGTACAACATCCGTAACTACGTATATGACCAGCTTTCATACGGTATTAAACCGTATATTGATACCCCCGACGTGGTACTCGAACGTGGAGTAGGTTCTTGCGGTGAGTATGTAGGTGTATTACTAGCATTATGTCGCTTGAATGGGATTGCTTGCCGCACCGTTGGGCGTTACAAATGCCCAAACACTGCCGAACGCCAAAACGTACCCCTAGAACCAGAATTTAACCATGTTTGGTTAGAATTTTACATCCCTGGTTTTGGTTGGTTACCAATGGAATCGAATCCCGACGATTTAGGCTACGAAAGCGCTCATCCAACTCGCTTTTTCATGGGTTTGTGCTGGTATCACATCGAAATCGGCAAAGGCATTTCCTTTGAAAGCATGATTAGCCAAAGTGTCAAGCTCAAAAAAGAAGACATTGCGATCGGAGATTTAGCAATAAACCATATTCGCTTCACAATTCTTGACGAATTACCACCACTTTAGAACAGCTACCGTCACAACCAGTCTCTAGAAGAACCCCACCCTAACCCTCCCCTTGCTAAGGGGAGGGAATTAGACTTTTTATTTCCCCCCCCTTGAAAAGGGCAGGGCTGTTTCGTTCCCTTTTAAACAGGATTTGTCAAGATAGTTAGCGATAAATATCTAAGTAAGTGTAACGATTAAATGAACTTTTAAGCACTCACGTAGCCGTAATTTTGTTCGTTTTCTCGACACGCTGGTAACAAAATAACCAGTGTTAAATTGCTATAACCCTTGATTTTTAAAGTGTTTTAGGGGATGAATCAGCCCTGC
>NZ_NTFS01000333.1 GCF_002289455.1 Brunnivagina elsteri CCALA 953 | reverse complement strand
GTTATGACTATCAGCAGAGAACTCATTAGAGGTTTTAAGGTGCGTCAGGACTGCATCGACAAAGTTAAAACCGTTAAAAAGACGGTGATGATGAAACTCAATAAGACAAGTCAAGATGTATTTGCCCATGAACTTAAAATCGCTCCATCGACATTAAGTAATTTTCTTAATGGTAAAAACGTCGCTATGGAGACTTTTCAGTTAATTTGTAAACACCTAGATTTAAATTGGGAAGAGATAGCAGATAGAGAAGATAACTATATTTCATCTTCAATCCAACAATCAATCCAACAATCTTTCCCACAAACTTCCACACCATATAATCCCATTGAATATCCAGAGGGACCAGTTGCGCGAGATTCTTCTTTTTATATTTCTCGTCCTCCCAAAGAAGAGGATTGTTACAGAGAAATTAGCAAACATGGGGCATTAATCCGCATCAAAGCACCCGAACAAATGGGTAAAACTTCGCTGCTAATTCGGATTTTAGATCGAGCAGAAATACAAGGCGATCGCACTGTCTATATCAGTTTAAAGGAAGCAGATAACCAGTGTTTTACTGACTTAAATAAATTTCTGCGTTGGTTTTGTGCCACAGTTAGCCGCAAATTAAAGCTAGAAAATCGCTTAGATGAATACTGGGAAGATGATATTAGCTGCAATATGCGCTGTGAAACCTATTTTGAAGAGTATATATTGCCAGAAATAGGTCAACCATTAACCCTGGGTTTAGATGAAGTCGATAGATTATTTGCATATCCCGATATTTACGGCGATTTTTTCGGCTTACTGCGATATCTCCACGAAGAAGCCAGACGAGCAAATATTTGGCAAAAACTACGTTTGGTACTTGCCCATTCCACCGAAATTTATGTACCTTTAGATATTAATCGTTCTCCCTTCAATGCAGGTTTCCCGGTTGATTTACCAGAATTTAAGACACAACAAATCCTCGATTTAGCCCAACTATATCAATTAGATTGGTGTGATGAAGAAGCGGCTAAAATCATGTCTATTATCGGTGGACACCCATTTTTAGCTCGTTTAGCTTTATATCATATTGCCCGTCAAGATGTAACTGTAAACGAATTCCTACAAACAGCAGCTAGTGAATCAGGTATTTATTCTCAGCATTTGCATCGTCTCATGTCCGCCTTAGAAAAACAACCCGAATTATTAGTTGCAATGCGAGAAGTTGCCAAAGCAAATCATCCTGTACAGTTAATCCCGGAAATCAAATTCAAATTACAGGCAATGGGATTAGTCAAAATCACAAACCCTGGAGTTATACCAAGTTGTGAACTGTATCGGCAATATTTCCAGAGTTTTTAGGGATTTGATTTATATATATTGTCAAAGGTTTATCTACAAAATCAAATCAAAGGAAAATCAGTTAGTTCTCAGTGTTTAACTTAAGTACTGGTAAGCAAAACTAGGATTGTCGAATTCAACAAACAATCCCATGTTACAAACAATCAGCAAGTTCAACAAATTACCTTTAGCAGCTTTTATATTAGTATCCGCAACAACATTCAATAGTCCCAAAGTTGATGCAGTCAGCAGCCAAAATATAGCTCAACTACCTACATCAAATACTATTACAGCAGCACCAGCATGGAAAATATTTTCTCCAGATGAAGGTAAGTCCTCTGTTCTCATGCCAAATGAAGAAATCGTAGATATCGCACCAGAACCAGGTGAGATTCATGAAGGTGTTAAATCTACAAAAATGTATCTGAGTACTCATGAGGGCAATGTTTTTCTGATTGGCTATGCTGACTTTAAAAGTGATGTGACTCAGGTTCCCTCAAGCGAATTACTGGATTCTGCTGTTGAAGGTATGTTAGAGGGTAAGAAAAAATTATTAAGTCAGAAAAATATCACTCTCGATGCATATTCTGGTAGAGAAATTCAGATACAGGATGAAACAGATGGAATAACTTTGACGGGTAGAGTTTTTATTGTAAATCAACGGATGTATATGCTTTTGGTTGGAGGTGACAAGAATCCTCAAGTCAGTGTCAGAAAATTCTTCAACTCATTCCAGTTGATAAATTAATCGCCGAAGTTACAAGTTTTGGCAAGTAAGGTTTTTCATAAATTTGTAGCTTTGAAGTTTGTAGTTGCGCTAAAGCCCTATACCCGCAACTACAATCCATAAATTTAATTCCCTGTAGCTTTCAGTCCAAAATTTTCACTTCAACACAAATCAATTAGAGAACTCCACAGAAAGAAATGCTCTTCGGTCATTCTGAGGAACGTTCGCGTAGCGTGTCCCCTTGGGACTCAGAATCTCGCGAAGATGCTTCGTTCCTCAGCATGACAACACAGGATCATTCATGTGGTCTACTCTTAACTCAATTGCTTCAGCAATCCCAATTCAAGCCGCAATGCTATCTAATTAACCTTCCTAACAATCAGGGAAACAAAAACATGCTGTCTAAAATTCAAAATCAATTCCAATCTCTCCTCATCATCTCTGCATTACTTTCCGCGACATTACCCATCACACCAGCCAAATCCCAAACAATTGATTTTCCCCAAAAACCCTTACAAAACAATTCCAAACAACCAGAAAAACTATCACAAGCCAACTTAGTAGCTGAAGATGTCAAACCATCAGTAGTTCGGGTTGCAGTTGGTTGTAAAGCCAAAGTTTACTCACCAATAAATGGTAAAATTTATGAATTAGAACAAATCACAAGTTACGGTTCTGGATTCTTTGTTAACCCCAATGGTTACATTACCACCAATGCCCATGTAACAAAAACAGAAGATTGCCAACAGATTTTTCAGGAAGATTTAGCAGCACAACTTTCTTCTGATGGGCAAACATTAGCAAATGTCGAAGCTGAATTAAAATGGATTGAAACCAAACCAATTCAATTAGTCTATTTACCAAATCAAGAACAACTACCTTTTGAAATAATTAATTCCGGTGCGATCGCAGGTGAAGGAAAGGATATTTCCATCATCAAAATTAATGTCATCAATGCTCCTACCCTCAAACTGGCAGAATCTAGCCAAGTGAAACTTTTAGACTCAGTAACGGTAGTGGGATATCCGGGATTAGTTGAAAATTCATCCCTATTTAACGATGAATCTTTTTACGAAGCCAGCTTTACTCGCGGTCAAGTTTCTGCTAAGAAAAATCTGAAAGATGGCACACCTATTTTACAAATTACCGCTCCCGTACCTAAAGGAAATTCTGGTGGTCCAGTTCTCAATGAGAATGGCGAAGTTATCGGTTTAGTCACCTTTGGTCCCGACGATAATTTTACATTTCTTTTTACCAGTAATACAATTCAAGAGTTTCTCGATTCTGCCAAAGTCAACAATCAACAGGGATTAGTAAACCAGGAATATCGCCAAGGATTACAACTTTATAGGCAGGGAAATTACACACAAGCATTGCAAAAGTTTCAGGTAGTAAAACGGTTATTCCCTCAGCATTCAGAAGTTAAAATTTACCTTGATAAATGTCAACAAATAGTAACTAATGGGAATTAAATAGTTTTACCAACAATCATTGTAATTCGCAATTATTTTCTCAATAAGAGTAAATATTGCGAATTATGTTACTATTCCCATTTGCAATTTTCAAAAAGCTTACAGAGAAGGACTTTCGTTAGATATCTGGATTCCGATTTCTAAAATTGAAAATTGTGAGAGTGCGGAACTGTGACCATTATAATACACTGTAAAGCTTATGGAGTATAGCTTTAACCCTGCGGAACTGAATTGTTTTTTTGTAAGTATTGTAAGATTGAAATTGTTTTAAATAAAACTGTATACCTAGTAGTGACGAATTTGCGAGAATACTGGCTCAGAAAGCGATTTTCCCTAACGCCACTGCAAGTATTGTCAGTCATGGGATGGATAATAGCGACTGGCGATTTATTTTAACCAGCGACATTTAATCCCTGAAGACTTAATAATGCTGCAAACCTCGATTCTTTTTCTCTCAATTCTTCAAATATTCACAGAGAAAGGATTTCATTAGATATCGGAATCTCGATTTCTAAAAATGGGAGATTCTATTTACATAATTTATATCGAACTGTAATGGAATTATCCAACTTTTGCTGTTGCGGAACTGAACTATTAATCGCAATAAAAGTTTTAATTATTCCCTCTGTAAATTTTCTGATGCTGGTTTGATAAATTGTTGACCCAACCTTAATATTTCAAAATTTTGCTTTTCCTTATCTGTAAAATTGCATACCTGCACAGCCTTTCCCCTCTGCAACTTGTACAAAGTTCCTCTTTGCTCATCTTCATCCACAACCCGCAACATCTCCGACGGTTCATGATAAATCACCCGATACTTCCCATCCCCAAAAGTTGCTGTTTGCATCTCCTCACCAGCATTTGCAGGATTATCTTGCAAACACACGATCGCAAGTTTTAACATCTGCTTTTCCCACTCTTCCCGCTTAACTGATTCAGTTTTAGGTGTATCTGCGGTGGGTATTTCAGTGCGAATGCTTACTTTCTGATTAGCCTTAATTTTCTTCTCCCTAACCAAAGCTTCTTCCCTAGCCCAAACTTGAGGATATCGAATCGTTTCCGGATCAACTTTAATATTGGCAATAGTTGCTGGTGTAGATTCCAATCTTCCTTGAAACTTAAATCCATCAACTTTAACACCCCTTACATTTAACCTTTCACTCAACAATTTAAAAGATTCCTTATCAACTACACCCAATGGTTTATCATCAACGAAAGCAAGAGGTGTAACAGCTTTTTCAGTACCAACAATTTTAATTGTAATTACCCCATCATCCCCCTTCCATTCTTGTTCTGGAAATGCATATTTTTTCAACTGCCCTACTTTTAATTGATTGCCTTGGGTACTGGTAATAATAACCGATGCGCTGGGTGGAGAAGTAATTTCTGCGGTAAAAGATGTACCAATTGGTAACTGTGCCGATTCACTGCGAAATACTCCTAATTTCTTATCTTCAGCCACTAACCAGCGTTTATTTTGCGTTGGATTAATTGGAACGGGTGCTTGCTCGATATGACATTCAACTTTTTCTCCCACCCATTTACGTCCCAAATGCTCGTTACTGGGTTTGTGGGTTCCTACGACTGCAAATTCGGTAAATTGTAGTTTATCCAGCCTTCCAACTAATTCCTCCCCAAATATTGCAAAAGCAGCCGATGTTTTCTTAAAACCTCGCTCTACATCTTCCTTACTTGCGGTGGAAACTTGCCACATTGCAGCTGCAACCGCTTCTTTTTCTAAATCGGGGATACTTTCTCTAGCAGCGATCGCATATTCCTTCACTTGTTTAAAAGCCACTCGAACTTGACTTGCAGCGAATCCCGATACAATCTCTTTGCTGAGATTATTTAACTCAGTAAATGATTTTATATCACCTTGAAATTGTTGCAAACCAGCTTCAGAAATATATCCCAAATGTTTAGTCTGCGGCTGACCATTACTTTGAAATTCCGGTTTCCCATCTGCATCGAATATGGGTGCGATCGCAATCCATTTTTTCTGACTTTGATTGTAGGGACTTTTATTCTCAACAACCGTAATATCAAGTTTTCTGTCATCAAAAATATTGGGATGTTTTTTCTCAGCTAAACCAATAATTTCGATTTGCTGACCATGAGAATTGGTCGCGACAATCTTTAAACCTGGTGCTTGTTCGACTTCTCGACTAATTGTAACTGCTCGATGAATTAGCGAATCATATATTTTCTTGATTTGGACTGCGCTTGCTTTTTGTGCTGGCGTAAATTCGACTCCTTTGAACAAATCCTGAAATTGCTGAGTTGAACGCGCGATTGCAGCACTCTCCGCAAAAGCATCATTAGTCATCCTTGCCATCATATCGATCGCACCGTGACCTTTAATATTTATGTCTCTTTTCGTATACACATCTCCCGATTTTCTTTCTTCAACCCAAGGTGCAACATCAAAGCTTTTAATAATAGTATTACAGGCATTAATAACCTCTGGATTGGAACGATTAGCGCTTTTACCTCGGTCAACTTAGATTTGTAGCTGTCCTCCCAAGGTTCCCACAACGTCATGATAGAATTTACCAATTCTTTCTAATATTTCTCTAATATCGAATTGTGGAATTATTGAATATTGGTTTTGCTCTTGATGTGGTTGTGGGCATAATTGTGCAAGTTCGACGATATGCGATCGCAGATTATCTGAATACTTAATTGACGCAAAACTTTGATTTTCGGCTTTTAGCATTTCTACCGCAGCACAAGAAATATCCCGAAGAAATTTCCCTGCTTCCTCGTCTGGAATTGAAACACACTCATTTTCTAGAGCAATTCCTTTCATACATAAATTGGCAACCAAACCAATTTTATTTTCCATCGCATCTAACGCAATTTGTTCAAAAGAACCCGTATAGGCTTGCTTTTCAGGCTTAATAATCTCCGAGTATCGATTCTCTGGAAGTTGCTTTTGTTTAATCTCGACTGCTGTGTGGGAGAATTCTGAAGCTTGTGCTAGAGCCATCCTATCCCCGTCGCAATCGGACAGCGAATGCTTTAATCCCTGGGGTGACAATTTGATTGTACCAATGTCATTACAATTCGCAATTCGCGGTTCGCAGTTCGCAATTAAAACGTTAGAAACTTGTAGTTTATTTAAGCAAGCAGGTAATTGATGTTGTTCATTCTTGACGCTCCAAAATAGACATTTAGCATTTTGCTCTCTTACTTTATTTAATTGCGAATTACGAATTGCGAACTGCGAATTATTTCTGTCATGAGGTTCGTTTGGTAAATGGCGATTGATATAAACATCTACGGTGTTAGAATTCGCAGTGGGACCACGATAAACAATTAATTCTGCACCATCAGGGAATTTCGGATAACAAACCTCGTTCGCAGCTAAATCGTGACAAGTTTGTGCCATTGCAGAATCAAATTTAATAAACCTCCCCGTCGCACAATCCATGTATTGTTCGCGCAAATATTCCTGAAGTTTATCTATAATTTTCGGATGTTCTAATAATTGATAATGACCTTCTAAATCTGCTCTCAAAATTCGATAAATTAAACTATGCTCGCTATAACTTGATGAAAACATCTCATCAATTTGATTTTCAATATCTCCCAAATCTAAGTTATCAAAGTCAATCAAATCCTGATTTGCCATCAGAGATTGCATCTGATGCTTAAATCGAGCATCCATTGTATTAACATAATCTTGAGCAATTTTTCGAGGGTCATCGGCAATATCTCTAAGTTCCTCCAAACGCTTTTCTAATAACGGCAAAACATCATTTTTGACCCCATTGGGGAAAGAATTCCAAAATTGAGCGCCAGTCGAAGTGATACCGTAATAAGCATCGGTTTTATTCCCAATCCCCATTGTCATCACATATTCCCCCGGTTGAAGAGGAGTGGGGGAGTGGAGGATGGGAGGAGTAGGGGAGTTTAGGGGTAAAGAATATTCATCTACTACATTACCTGTTTTTCTCTGTCCAATTTCTCGTCCCATTCTCGTGATAAACGCAAATATTCCTCTCTTTGGGATTCGCCGACAGCACGTAATGATAA
>NZ_NTFS01000332.1 GCF_002289455.1 Brunnivagina elsteri CCALA 953 | reverse complement strand
ATTAGGGCAGGCAGGGATGCCCACCCCACAACAATTATAATAATTTAGATTATATGATTTAAATGCGGAACAGCTTAGATAGCGATCGCAAATTAGATAGACTGGTAAAAACCGCAGATGCACGCAGATATAGACACTACTCTGCGAGAAGTCTCGCTAGCCTACGGCAACCTCTCCGATGTACGCTCGTCTAATGCGGCTACCTTTGGAAGTCACTCCGTGCCTACCCGCAGGGTACGCAGATGAATAAATATTATAAAGATTTCCTGATTCGCTCTTGGGAAGCAAAAGATAGGCAAAGTGCTGCGGAACTGATTCGTGGGGTTTTGGCTGAGTATGGTTTGGGTTGGGAAGCGGATGGAGCCGATCGCGATGTGGTACAAGTTGAGGAGTGTTACTTAGATACTGCTGGGGAGTTTTGGGTTATTGAATACCAAAATATAGTAGTGGGAACTGGGGCATATTATCCAATTGAGCGCGGACAAAATGCGGTTAAGATTAGGAAAATGTACTTTTTACCGCAAATTCGCGGTTTTGGGTTAGGGAAATATTTGTTACAACAATTGGAAGAAGCGATGTCTTGCGACAAGCCCCTTCGGGTCTACGCATCTCGTGGTTTTCAGGAAATTTGGATTGAAACCGCGAGCATTCTCAAGGAAGCTGTACAAATGTACGAAAAAAATGGTTATTTGCCAGCGACAGGTATAGAAACTTTGAGATGCGATCGCGTTTATTTTAAAAAGGTTAATTATTAATCCCCAATTCCCAAACTAAAAAATGCCTATTTTTACAAAACCCCTTAAAAACTTTTTCAATCTTTTTCTTCAATCCAATTGTCCACTCTGTCAACGTTCAACAAAGGATGAATTTTGCCCTAGTTGTAGCAAACAATTGCAGAAATGTCAGTTAAATAATCCTTGTTTGTTGTGGAAAGAGGAAACACCTGTTTTTGCTTGGGGTGCTTATGGTGGGATATTGAAGAGAGCGATCGCAGTCATGAAATATAATGATTGTCCGGAAATTGCCCGTCCTCTTGGATATTTGTTGGGTGAAGCTTGGTTACAAAATTTACCATCCCCAGAGAAAAAAATTGCTGTTGTGCCTATTCCACTTCATCCTAGTAAACTCAAATCTAGGGGTTTTAACCAAGCTGCACTTATTGCCCAAAGCTTTTGTGAAATTACGGGATTACCATTGAGAACGAATGGATTGCGAAGGTTACGAGAAACGGAAGCACAACATTCTCTATCTGTGACACAGCGCGATCGCAATCTTGCCGAAGCTTTTGCAGTGGGAGATGATTTTCTTCGCAAGCCTCCCAATTACGTACTTTTAATCGATGATATTTATACAACTGGAGCCACTGCTCGCTCGGCAATAATGACGTTTTCCAAAATGAATATATCTGTGATTGGACTTGCTACATGTGCTGGAGGAATAAAATCCCAGTAAATCAAGAAATAATCCATCAAATCCTGGGCAAGTCAAGCTGAGAAAAACTATAATTGACAAAATTACGCTCTTGGGAAGAATCTTGGGGATGATTAGCAAAGCTGTTAGATTGTACTTAGAAAAATTAAAAAACGAAAACTTAAAAAACGAAAACTTAAAAAACTTAAAAAATTTAATTTTTATTCCTGCAACTTTGGTGGCGATTTTTGCAAATACAAACGCAAGTTTTGCCCAAGCTGCTAAAATGTATAATCCATTGCCTTTGCCTTCGACTTATGAAGTCACTGATTCCCTTACCGAGCGAGATATTCCCACAGGTCAAGGTGGCTTTGCTCGCGATTATATGGTGAAGTTAAGTAAAGGCGAAAATCTAGCTATAGACCTTGCTTCCGATAGCTTTGACAGTATTATTACTTTACTTGGACCAAACGGTTCAACTTTATCAGAAAATGATGATGGTCCTGATGGTAGTAGTAATTCTTTACTTTTTACCCGCATTAATGAGACTGGTAATTATGTAGTTCGAGTGCGATCGTTTGGTGAAACCGGAGTTGGTGCATTTAAACTTAAGGTTACGCGATTGCAACCGACTAAGTAGGTAATTGGGGATTGGGGATGGAGCATTAATTGAGTACTAAACTAAATTGCAGTCATTAGACACAGCAATAATGCTTCTGTCCATTCGACAACCGCACCATAAGTATCCCCCGTGTGTCCTCCGAGTTTGTGGTTGAACCAGAAACCTGTAATAAATGCGATCGCAATTCCCCCAACTACTGTCACCAAACTCAAAGCTAAGTAATCTCGATTGATAATTACTGGCAAAATGCTCAACACAATAATTAACACTAATCCCGGTAATACATCCTGATACGAGCGTATTGCTTGTTTGTGAAATGCTCCCTTACCTGTGGGTTTTAGATATGGATATAGGAAAATGGCTAAAATTTGTCCCCAACGTGCCCAACTGCAAGCTGCGAGTAATACAAACCAACGATTTTGAGCGATATCGGTTAATGCTGCGGCTTTGAGAAGCAAGATGGCTACTGCAATCATTGCCCCAAATGCACCAGTTGCACTATCTGCCATCACTTCTAACCTTCGTTCCGGGTTGCCTACTGCCAAACCATCGGCTGTATCCATTGCCCCATCCAAATGCAATCCCCCGGTAATCCCTGCCCAAACACAAACAATCAATACACTGCGCGTCAAAATCGGTATACCTAACCAACCTAAAACCAAGTCCAATAGCGTTAAAATTCCCCCAATCAATAACCCTACCACGGGAGCAAACTTTGCTACTCCCTGAAAATCCAATCCCTGAAAATATGGCAGAGGAATAGAAGTATAAAATAAAATACTTGCTACAAAACTTAATAGCAACCCTTTGCACCACTGATAAATAATTGTCATCTTAAGAACATAGTATTTTATCAACAACTCTTGACGAGGGTATAATTTCTCTTGAAGTTTATAGAGAAAACCCCAAGAAACTTCTAGCTTTATGTATCGATAATGACTACCTTTTTAAAGCTTTTAATAAGATTAACTTGTTAGGGAAACTCCTGTGGGAAATTTTGTTATGCTTGTGCCATAACTGAATCAACATACTTTGTATAAATAACTACTTTCATAGCTTCGAGAAATTAATTTAATGTTTTGTTTTTTAATTATGGGTTAATAATTTAGATACAACATATTAGGTAAAAACTCTATGTTTTCAAAAAGAATATTAATAATAATAAAAATTTAGGAGGTCAAGAAAGCTGTAACATTCAATTTAGCTGTGTTGCAAATTATCTTCGTGCATTATTAATTATTTTAACTATGAGCCACCATCTACCCGAAACAAAAATACCAGCTCCCTGCATTATTAACACAGGTGTAATTGTAAGTAAGTTGGATATGCGGCGATTGCTAACAGATTTGAGTCGCGTCCACTACGTCTATATTTTCGATGGAACAGTGCAGAGTGAAGGTGATGGCGATGTTATGGAAGTTTTTGCTAATCCACAACGTTCTACCCTAGTTGCTAATCACACGCTTTACCTGAATGTCTGTAGTTTTGACTATCTAGAATTACAGCAAACTCCAGAAAAGGAGACTCATTTCGACCTTGTACAGGAAGGATGGCGTTTGCGGTTGATTCCCCTATCGACACCTTCACAAGAAAGGCGTGGCACTATTAATGTGACTGCGATTGAAGCGATGATGGAGCAAGTACTGTCTGCCCGTTGGGATGCTGAGTTTGATGACGATTCCTCTGAGATGTTTTAGGAGTCAGCATTCAGGATTCAGGATTCAGGAGTCAGGCGTTAATAAGTAAAATTAGTCCCTTACTAAGTTAGGATAGTTCACATCTGAATATTCTGATACTTATTACTTTTTTAGGTTACTTGTACTTTGACTGCAAACTTTTCTTTTGAATGCATAGCTTCCTGCAATCAAACTAAAGCACGAGCGGGGGTTTTCCAGACACCACATGGCATTGTGGAGACACCAAGATTTATGCCAGTTGGAACGCTGGCTAATGTCAAAACCATCACTCCAGCCCAACTGAAGGACACTGGAGCACAAATGGTATTATCTAACACCTATCATTTGCACCTGCAACCCGGTGAAGATATTGTTGCAGGTGGTGGAGGATTGCATAAGTTCATGGGCTGGAATGGTCCCATGCTGACAGACTCGGGTGGATTTCAGGTTTTCAGTCTCAGCGAAATGCGAAAAATTACAGAGGAAGGTGTAACCTTTCGTTCGCCTCGCGATGGCAGAATTATTAACTTAACCCCAGAACGTTCGATCGCAATTCAGAATACCTTAGGAGCTGATGTGATTATGGCATTTGATGAATGTCCTCCTTATCCAGCAACCCGTGAAGAAGTGGAAGCCGCGACATCTCGTACTTATCGTTGGTTAGAAAGATGTATAAGCGCACATCAACGCCAAGACCAAGCTTTATTTGGTATTGTTCAGGGTGGAGTATATTTAGATTTACGTGCAAAAGCGGCGCTCGATTTAAAGCAGTTTGATTTACCTGGATACGCAATTGGTGGTGTGAGTGTGGGGGAACCACCCGAATTAATTGCTCAAATCGTGGAAACTACTGCACCATTATTACCCTCTGACAAACCCCGTTATTTAATGGGAGTGGGTACTTATCGAGAAATGGCAATGGCGATCGCATCGGGAATTGATTTATTTGACTGTGTGATTCCGACTCGTTGGGCACGTCATGGTACGGCAATGGTACAGGGAGAACGTTGGAATTTGAAAAATGCTAAGTTTCGTGAAGATTTTGCCCCATTAGACGAAACATGCCCTTGTTACACCTGTCAAAATTTTAGCCGTGCTTACATTTCCCATTTATTGCGATCGCAGGAAATTCTCGCTTACACATTACTATCGATCCACAATATCACCGAACTCATCCGCTTTACCCAAAAAATCCGTAATGCGATTTTACAGGGAACTTTTGCCACCGATTTTGCCCATTGGCTAAAACCTGGGGAAGTACAGGAGGAAAAATGAGAAGGCAGGGCTTTTTTACTTCTGACTCCTGACTTAGCTTACTTTTAAATGGATGGCAGTATTGCAAGTTACTAATTGACTGGTTGCATGTTAAAATAAATGTCAAATATTAAAGCTGTGTTGGATAGTGGATTTTAGTAACATGGAAGCAGCATTGTTGTTAGCAAAATTACCCGAAGCTTATCAAATCTTCGACCCCTTGGTAGATGTTCTACCTGTTATTCCTGTATTTTTTCTGCTGTTAGCTTTTGTATGGCAAGCAGCCGTTGGTTTTAGATAAGTCTCACAATTTTGGATTTTGCCAAAGGTGAAGAATGCAAGTTTTTCACCTACTAGCACAGATAGTCAAGATAACAAAGATAATATTCTTCCTGTCTTTTCCGTCTAATAATTTTTGAATCCAGAATTTACATGCAAATCTTTTTTCCAGACAGGTAAATCAGCCTGTCTTATTTTTTGTTTACTTATCTTTAAAAAATGTCATTTTTCTTAAAAATAGTTAACAAATAAATATAATATTTACATAGAATCTATATTCTTAGTCTGTCGAAAAGTTTTTTCTTTTATTGCGATCGCAAGCAGGTGTATTTTATGGGTAATATCAACTTTGTCAAAGAAAATAAAGAAGTCATTGCCGCAAATGGGGGTAATCTCCGACTTCTAGCAATGCAAAATGGTATCGATATCTATAAAGTTTGGGGAAAAATGATGAACTGCGGTGGTTATGGGCAGTGTGGTACTTGTATAGTTGAAGTTACCGAAGGAATCGAAAATCTTTCACCACGTACCGATGCTGAAAACAAAATCCTCAAGAAAAAGCCTGATAATTACCGTTTAGCTTGTCAAACCCTGGTTCATGGTGCGGTAAGCGTTATCACTAAACCATAGTACAAAAATGCGGAACCCAGAACAATATTATTTCGAGAGATTTGCTGATACAATTGGAACGTGACTGGAAATTATAAGAGGGCTTCCTTGCTATGCAAACTAATGAATTGGGGTTCATAGCGACCATTTTGTTCGTGTTTGTTCCCACCGTGTTTTTAATCCTTCTTTACACGCTCACTGCTAGCCGAGAAAGTGGAAAAAACAGTTAATTTGTTTAAAATTCTTTGTATAAAATAAGCAATCCCCACACTTAATTAAAGTGCGGGGTTTTTGCTGATTAGGGTACACCAAAAAATAAATTACCCAAATTGTTGTAGGGGTCTCCCCGCCGTTTCATATGAGATAGTGATAAACTGACGCTTGGAATACTTTATTTTCTGGAACTCCCTAATCCCGTCTCCACAATCAAGTAAAATTATCCTAAGCTGCATCTGTACGGGCTAAAAGAACCGGACAAGTGGCATTAACTCGGACATAATCGGAAAGGGAAGAACCCAATAATCTATCTAAATCGACGAAATTTTTGGCAATTGATGGACGGCGATCGGGGGAACCAATTACCAACAAGTCTACATTAGAATCATCCGCCAAACGACAAATTTCTCTTCCTGCTCTACCGCTACCCGTGATATTGCCATCTTGCCCCGAAGTTCCGGTACTAACTACGCAGCGAGTCGAAACCCCATATTTTTTAGCTTCTGCGATCGCAACTGCTAAAATAGGATTCTGCTCTGGTGTCAATTCAGCCTTGCCAGATTTGCTCTGCCCATCAGGATTGATATTTGCTAGTAGTAGTTCTGCTCCTTTTAAATCTTTAAGCAGGAATAAAGCTAATTTTAGGCAATATTTAGCAGTCTCGGAAGCATCCATTGCTACCATAATTCGGTTAATTTTTTTGATGTAAATGTCATCTTTAACCAGCAACATTGGACGGGATGACAACTGAAACACATATTGGCTAACGGAATTCGACAATATTGATTGTAATCGTTTTAACCCACGGGAACCCATAATAATCAAGTCCGCATCCATTTCATCAGCGACTTGACAAACCACATCTTTAGGTTCTCCCTGCCGTAAAATTGAAGATACGAGACTGGGGTCTAAATTTAAATATTGGATCGCGTTTGCTAAAATTTTACCACCTTCTTCCCACTTGGCAGTCATGTTTTCTGCACTGGTTTGTGGGGGTACAACGTGTAAAACAGTTACTTTTGACTTTTGAACTGAGGGTAAATCCGCAAAAGTCTTGAGCATTTCTTCAGCATGTCCTAATCCGGAGACAGCTAGCAATATTTTTTGTATCATTTTATTCGCGTTCGGTCAGGTTTGGGTGGTAATTGCTTTTATTTACTGGCAATCGCCGAGTAATTTTGACTCAGTATCTTTACGTAACTAGACACCAAAACAAAACAATCAAACTAATTTTGACTGTTAGTGATTGCGTTAAATTATTGATGTTTAATTTACACAAAAATACTGATATTTTGTTTTGATTTTTCAGTACATAGGTTTGCATTAATTACAATTTATAGAAGTTGCTTTTAATTTAAGTTAATTTAAGTTAATTTAACTAAAAGCAATAACTAAAATATGTAATTTATTTTCACACTATTATGCCTATCTACTTACTTTACTTTTAAGTATACCCTATATTTTTCTACTCTTAAGTTTAACAA
>NZ_NTFS01000331.1 GCF_002289455.1 Brunnivagina elsteri CCALA 953 | reverse complement strand
GGTATCGAATTAAAGACGGTAAATGCTGCTTACACAAGCATTATCGGACTCGTCAAATACATGAGAATGTATGGCTTTAGGACTTACGCATTGACAGAAAAATCAAAATAAGGGGTATGGTTTTCAGCGCTTTGACCTTGATTTTTCGGCTTCCCACCAAGCGATCGCAATTAACAAAGTGGGTTTATAAAAGTCTGAAATAACGTATTTACGTTAATACACAAGATGATTCGTTTGTACAGTGCGTAAGTCCTAAAATCTTAAGCAGTTTGCAGTATATCTCTTGGTGTTCCCTTAATCCTTACTCATCTTTGGTACTAACACTTTCAATATCTGGGGAATTACTCGAAAATGAGCTGGTGTATAGGTTGTAATTTCCCCATCTGTATTAATTGGACGAGGTTTGCGTGTGTATACTTCTATATCTTGTCCTTGTAATGCCCGTACTTCTCGCCAATGAATGTGTCTTCCATTACGCATTGCAGGTAAGAGTGGAATAATTTGCCACCAATGCCGAATTTCAACACTGTACAAATCTAGCCTTTGGTCATCAATTGTGGCATCGTGAACTACTGCCATTCCCCCACCATAGTATCGACCATTTCCCACGGTAATTTGTACAGTTTTGACGGAAATCGATTCACCATTAACCCGAATTTCGGCACTAAATGGTCGTGATTCCCAAATTACTTGCAATGCTGTGGCTGCATAAGCAAGGATACCCCAGCGTTTCTTTGCCTGTTTTGTCAAACGTTGGGTAATTTTGACGCTTAACCCCAAACTCGCGACATTAAAAAAGTGCTTACCATTTACCCAACCCAAATCAATCTGCTTTATTTCACCTGTAGCAATGACTTTGCAAGCTTCCGGTAAGGAATTGGGAATACCTAAAGTTCTGGCTAAATCATTTGCTGTTCCCAATGGTAAAATCCCTAATGGTAATTGCGTTTCTACCAAACCATCTACGGCTGCATTTAGAGTTCCGTCACCTCCTCCGACAATTACTATATCAACTTGATACTTATACTGATGAATAATTTCTGCTAAATGCTCGGGTTGTTCGGTAGCTTCCTCAATCAAATCAAAACCAAGTTTTTTCAAACAAGCGATCGCTTCTTCCAATTTTGCTTGCCCTTGTCGCGAGTGACGATTCACTAATAGCAGCGCTCGCTGGTTCATAACAGTTTGTTTTTGTGCTTTGGAAGTTGGATATTAATTCTATTATTGCATCTATCTAGAAGGATTCAGGATTCAAAATTGCGATCGCGTTGTGTTGGTTCTAGTAAATTGCTAATATCGGGACCGGATGGTATGATTCCCCCTGGATTAAGGGGAAATAAGTTACCGTAATAGTCACGCTTCACACTTTCTATGTCGCAAGTCTGGGCAACACCAGGAAGTTGATACAGGTCGCGTAAATATGCTCCTAAGTTTTGGTAATCTTGAATACGACGACGATTACACTTAAACAACCCATAGTAAACTACGTCAAATCGAAACAAAGTAGTAAATAAGCGTACATCTGCAAGTGTGGGTAAGTTTCCACATAAGTATCTACTTGTTCCTAAAGCTGTATCAATTTCATCAAGTGCTGTAAATAATTCATTACATGCTTTTTCGTAAGCTTCCTGTGTCTGTGCAAATCCGCAACGATATACACCGTTATTTACTGCATGGTATATTTTCTCATTCCACTTATCTATACTTTCTCGTAATTCTTCGGGATATAAATTGAGTATGGAGTTAGTTGCAAACTCATTAAATTGTGAATTTAAAATTACAATAATTTCAGCACTTTCATTATTAACAATTGTCTGAGTTTGAGTATCCCACAATATAGGAACAGTAGAGCGTCCACTATAACTAGATTGGGTCAAATTATATTGTGCTAAATTATAGAGTTTTGGTACAGTCTGACAAGCTTCTTCTTCTCGATCTAAAACCCAAATTCCTTTGTCAGGGGAAGGTGAGACAATGGATACAGAAATAGTATTTTCTAATCCTTTGAGGGCAAGTGTAACTGTTGTTCTATGTGCCCAAGGACAGCCTAAACCAATATATAAACGGTAGCGAGATACTTCTGGTTTATATTTACTATTTTCATCGCTGCTAATAACATTCCGAAACTGACTATTCGGACGTATATATTCACCAGATTTATTAGGTGGTGCAAGTTGTGACATCATTATATGCCACATTGTTGACCAAACAAATTTACCTGTCTTAATAATAAATCCGGATGGTAATGATTTACCCAGTCTCTGAGTTTTTATTTGATTTCTATAAGATTGGGGCTGTGACATAACACAATTTTTTTGAGTTTACTCAAATATTACTGCATATTTGATTGATGTGAGTATATTACATAAAAACTATTTAGCTCGTCAGAGGAATTCTATTTTCTCTAATTAAATTGGATTAAGAATCTCTACTTAAGGGATATTTTAATGATTAATTACCTAAACTATATCTTCAGATAAACTTTGATAAATATCAATGTTAGAGCATAAATCGTAACTATTATATTCTGCAAATGCACTAGTGAATTTTAATTGTATGTATTTATACAAGTAGATTTTGCATTAACTCTAAAAAACATATCATTTATAGCTAAAAGCTTTAATATACATCGGGTTTCGGCAAAATCTCAATTCTATTTATTCGTATAATATGTTTGTTATGTATATTTACTGAAGTGTCATATGATTTAATAATATTTTTTATTACTGAACTAATAAATTAAAGAAATTTACCTGAAATATAATCTTAAAAAACTAAAGATGTTCAATTTCAATTTCTTGTCTTTATCAAAAATTTATATACGTAAGTATTTCTACGCTTATATACTTACTTCTCACTTATTCCTATGGTTATAAAAATCAGTAAAATGCCCGTTATCAACTAATATTTACCTGGTTATATTTAGTATTTAGAGAAAACTCTCTTTGATTTAGGTTGTCGTCGCATCTATCTATATATCTAACAAATCAACCTAAGCAATTAACCAGGGCATTTATCTTCTTAAAAATAATAATATCCGGATTCAGGGTTCAGGATTTAGAAGAATTACGAAAGGCTAAACTGATAGCTTATTACTTACTTTATTGTGAGAATATTCTGCATTCTCCAGCATTACCAAAAATAATTAATAGTTATTTCTGCAACTAGTAGAAAAATTATGTCAATCTGCAACAAAACTCATTTTTTAACCATTACCTATATTGAAATGAGATTAATATTTAAGTGGTGGAAGCATAATTGTCTTTCCCTAATACTAGTACTTCCCGGAATGATTGTATCCTATATTTTGCCAGTTGCTGCGGATGAGATTGTGAATACAGCTATATTTGGAAGTGACAGTTTTAGTCAATCAACCAATACAAACCGTGCTGTTTTCACTACGGAAATTGCGGAATTACGAACAACTAAAACTGCTGATAAAGTGGCTGTAAAACCTGGAGATACTGTACTTTATCGCATCACAATTCGTAATACTGGGAATGCAAATGCCAATAATTTGACGTTGACAGATACCCTACCTTTAGGATTAGTATTTGAAACTAAATCTCTCCAAGCATCAATTATTAGTAATAATGTCATAACTCAAATATCAGTATCTGCTACAAAGTCAGATAATCGTGCTTTTAATATTACTTTTGCAGGAAGTATTCCACCTCAAGGTATCTTAAATCTAGTCTATGCTGCTACTGTTACTCCCGATGGGATGCGGGGAAATGGGAGAAACCTTGCAGTAGCAACAGCAGGTAGGGCAAGAAGTAATACTGCAAGTCATCAGTTAAAAATTCGTCCTAGTATATTTTCTGACTGTGGTATTTTAATTGGTCGAGTGTTTGTTGATAAGAACTTTGATGGGGAGCAGCAATCAGGTGAACCGGGTATTCCCAATGCGGTCATTTATATGGATGACGGCAATCGTATTATTACTGATGCGAATGGAATATTTTCAGTTGCGAATGTTATTGCTGGGAACCGAAGTGGAACTTTGGATTTAACTAGTTTGCCTGGTTATATTCAAGCTCCTAATCTTTACAGAATTGATAAAAATAGTCAGTCTCGTTTGGTGAGATTGGCTCCTGGAAGTATGGGAAGAATGAATTTTGCTGTAACTCCAGCATTTGGGGAGGAACGGTAATGGTGAAGAAGTTTGATGTGAAAAAGTTTGATGCAACTTTATTAAGTATTTGTAGCACTATTCCTGTTTTTGTTGGTGCGAGTGCTGCTGCTGAAGGTGGAAATTCTCTGGTTGTGGATATTCCGAAGTCTACTGATAATTCGGATTTAGTTGTACCTGTGAAGGAGGAAAAGGAGATTGTTTTTTCTCCGAAGAATGCGATTTCTCAACCTGATGATTTGCCTGATTTGGAAAAGGTTGAGATTGGAAGTCAAAGTATAGAGAAACGAATTCAAAATTCTGGAAGTGGTGGAAATAATTTGCCTTTGCAGAATTTGAATGTTAGTCCTATTCAAGAGGGAAAAATTAGAAATATTCCAATTAAAAGTAATGTGGAGGTGTCGTCAAAATCTAATATCCAAAGTCAGAAACTTAATTCTCAATCGAATGTTAAGAAGGGGAAAGTAGAAGTATTAGATTTAAAATTAGAGAAAACTAAGGAAGAGCTTATAGATAAGACAAAGGAAAAAGAAGTAATTCCTCCAGAATCTAGTAATAAGCCTGAGTTTAAAAGTGAATCCGATTATAAACAAGAAGGGGCTAATTCTAAAACTCAAAAAATACCAGAAGTTAGAATAATTACCCCTACTAATGGAGAAACAACTAGTAGAACTACAAATTTAGCGGTTCAATTTCATTCTAGTTTAGATGTAAATGTAACGCTAAATGGTAAACAAATTAATTCTCAAATTTCTAGCTATTTACAAAAGGACGAAGTAAGCCAGTTATATACAAAGATTTGGTATGATTTACCTCTACAAAATGGCGAAAATATCATTGTTGCTCAGTCTCAAGATGGAAAATCTAGTACTATCAAAATCAATTTTAAAGAGCAAAAAGCCAAATTAATAATTACACCAGTAGAGGAAGCGAGAATTCCTGCTGATGGACGTTCTCGAATTGAATTTTCTGGGAAAATCATCAATGAGAAAGGTGAAATTATTCCCGAAAATACAATTGTCACTCTGAATGCAACTGCTGGGAAATTTCTTGGTGCTGACCAAGATAATGATGCACCTGGATTTCAAATTCAAACTAATAATGGTAAGTTTTCTGCGACTTTACAAGCACCTTATGAACCGCAAAATACGAAAGTTCGTGCATCTGTATTAACTCAAAATATTGCATTAGAAACCTATACAAATGTTGAATTTATTACTAACTTACGTCCATCCTTAGCGACTGGGGTTATAAATTTACGAATAGGAGCTGGTGGTACAAATTATTGGGGTAGTAATCGGGATTTCCTCAACCCGAAAAAAATAGGTACTACAGATGTTGATTTAAATGCATCGGTATTTGCAACTGGAAAAGTGGGAGATTGGCTATTTACAGGTGCATTTAATAGTAAACGTCCTCTTAATGAAGATTGTAATGGTGATGTGCGACTTTTTGGGGGAATTCAAGATTGTGAAAAAGCCTATCCTGTGTATGGTGATACATCTACTGTCACGGCAACAACTCCTTCTACTGATAGTGTTTATGCAAAATTTGAACGTACTCCCAACATTCCTGGTGCAGAATCTGATTATTTCATGTGGGGAGACTACAATACCCAAGAATTTGCTCGTGCATCCCAATTATTCACCGCAACCACTCGACAATTACACGGTTTTAAAGGTAACTACAACCTGGGTAACTTGCAAGTTACTGGTATGTTTGCCAACAACATCCAAGGTTTTCAACGGGATACAATTTCGCCAAATGGTACAAGCGGCTATTACTTCCTTTCACGTCGCTTAGTAATTCCCGGTAGCGAGAATGTATTTATTGAATCCGAAGAAATCAACCGTCCAGGAACAGTAGTCAAACGCAAAGCATTATCCCGTGGTGCAGATTACGAAATTGACTATGACAGGGGAACATTATTATTTCGCGATCGCATTACTTCAACTCAACTCAATCCCTTTGATACCACTTTGGCAAACCGAATTGTGGTGACTTACGAAAATGATAAAGGTAGGGATAGTAAGCTATATGGGGGAAGGGTACAGTATAATTTCCGGGAAGAAAATTCAAACCCGAAATCACCTTTCATTGCCGGGAGTTATCTCAAAGAAGACCAAGGGGAACAGGATTTTGAACTTTATGGTGCAGATTTTTTTGTTCCCTTGGGTAACTCTGGTCAAATTGTTGGAGAGTATGCGCGATCGCGTCACAATTCTCTTTCATTTGGAAATGTCAGTGGTTCTGCATATCGTGTGGAGGTATTGGGAAACATCACACCTAATTTGTCTACACAAGCTTTTTACCGTTCTGTTTCTGAAAATTTTGCGAATAATGCGACTTGGAGTTTTGCTCCTGGACAAACTCGCTATGGAGCTTCTTTAACTGGTAAATTTACTGATACAACAAGTTTTAATCTTGGTTATGACAAGGAAAGGAATTTTGGGGTTGCTCCTGCACAGCACATAGATAGCTTCGATTTATTCAACCCCCAACCACTACCAACTCCAGGTAGCAAAATCGATAATTCCTTGGAAACATTCCGGGTAGGGGTACAGCAGAAATTAGGTGATGCTGAATTAGGGTTAGAGTATGTCAATCATTCTCGAAATGACCGAATTAACAAACAATTTAGCGCTAATACCAGTCAACTTGTATCTAAAGCGAGTATTCCTCTGACGGAATCTTTGACATTCCAGGCACAAAACGAAACCAATTTGGGTAAAGCAGATGCATTTTATCCCAACCGCACTACCTTGGGTTTGGATTGGGCATTATATCCAGGTATGAATATGCGACTGACACAGCAATTCTTTGATGGTGGAGTCATCAAAGGTAATAGTATCACTAGCTTGGATACCACAGTCGAACATAAATTCTCTGAAGATACCAACCTGACTGGACGTTATTCTATCTTCGCAGGTAGTGACGGTATGAGTGACCAAGGGGCAGTTGGACTCAATCACCGAATTCGTCTTGCTCCTGGGCTTAAACTAAACCTGGGTTATGAGAGAATCCAAAATAATATCTTCGGAAACACTTCAACAGGAATTAGATTTGCCCAACCATATACCACTGGACAAAGTGCATTTTCTCTGGGTTTCTTCTCTGGTAACACTTACAGCATTGGACTAGACTACACCGATAACCCCAATTTCCAAGCCAATGCTCGGTTTGAATATCGTGATGGGAAAGAAGCCAATAATATGGTTATCTCTGCCAATGCAACGGGAAAACTTTCACCTGCACTGACGGTTGCAGCCCGCTACCAACAAGCTGGAGGTGCCAACCAACTCCTAGAAGGACTTGCAGACACGGCAGATTTACGTGTTGGTTTAGCATATCGTGACCCTAGCAATGATAAATTCAATGTTTTACTAGCCTACGAATACCGCCAAAACCCCTCCACCATCCCCGACGATTTGCTTTTAGGAAATGGAAACGGTGCGATCGCGCATTTATTTTCTGCGGAGGCTATTTATGCACCTAATTGGCGTTGGGAGTTTTACGGCAAATATGCATTCCGTAATACTACTAG